>CAUJIY010000049.1 GCA_963205295.1 Pseudomonadota bacterium | reverse complement strand
CTACAACGTCGGCGGCATGGCCGACTGCCAGACCTTCACCCTCGCTGGTGACGACGCGGGTGGCGTGCCGATGCGCGGCCTGCGCTCGTGGAACGGTGGCGGCACCTGCGCCGACAACACCGGCCGCGGCGCCCTCGACATGGTGAACGTGCTTGAGAACTCGCTGGTCATCGAGAATGGCGTGGTTGTCAGCGGCAGGCTGCTGCTCGGCAACGCCAACGGCGCGGTCGACGCGTCCTGCTATGCCTTCCCGGCTGCAGGCAACGCAGCCTGCGGCCGCGCCCACTGGATGGAGTTCAGCGCGGTGCCGGCGCCGGCTGCCGCGTGGCTCGTCGCTCCTGCGGTGCTCGCCGCCGGCCGCTTCAGCCGCCGCCGCAAGGCTGCCTGACGCAACGCGCGACAGCAGTCGACCCGAGACAGGAGAAACCCCGCTTCGGCGGGGTTTCTTTTTGGTACACCCCGGCGGGGCTGCATTCGATGCAGGCCAAGCAGCCGACCGCCGCAGCACTTCTACCAGTACCCTGCGGCGACCGTGTTGCGGTCGCTGCGACGGCAGCGGACAATTCGCGTCGTGGGTGCGGTGATTCCCGAAACGATGCGCCGGGCCGCGGCCCGGCTCCTGGCACAGCCGTCACGCCCGCGGGCGTCATTCGAGCGGCCCGACCAGCAGAACACGCCTGCTGCCACCAGCGGTGGCGGGCGTACCGCTGACCCCAGTGGACGGCAATTATTTTATTATTGTTAAATATCAATAAGATATGAGATTTATATAAAGTGACTGCACCTCAGATTTCTGCCGCCAGCAGCAGCCCGTTGACGCCAGAGCAGGTTGCCGCATTCGGGCGCGACGGCTACGTCGTCGCGCGCCGCCTGTTCGACGCGGCCGAGGCAGCCGGGATCGCGCGCCAGGTCGACGAGGTGCAGCGCTGGCCCGAGACCGCCGGGCGCCACATGATGTATTTCGAGCAGCGTGCCGACGGCGCGCGGCTCCTCAATCGCATGGAGAACGTGCTGCCATACCACGCTGGGCTGCGCGCACTCGCCACCGGGGAGCGGCTGCTCGGCGGCTGCAGCCAGCTGCTCGGCGAGCCGGCCGTGCTCTTCAAGGACAAGATCAACTTCAAGCTGCCGGGCGGAGGTGGCTTCGAGCCGCACCAGGACGTGCAGGCGGGCTGGAGCCGCTACGCGAGCCTGCATGTCACGGCGCTGGTGACGGTCGACCGTGCCACGATCGCCAACGGCTGTCTGGAGATGGCCAGCGGGTTCCGTGGTGCGCACCAGCTCATCGGCCGTGAGTGGGAGCCGCTCAGTGCAGCCGCGCTCGCCGGCCTCGACTGGTTGCCGATCGAGGCCGAGCCGGGCGATGCCGTATTCTTCGATTCCTTCGTGCCGCACCGCTCGGCGCCGAATGCGACCGACGCTCCGCGGCGCGTGCTCTACTTCACCTACAACCGTGCCGCCGAGGGCGATCACCTCGCGCAGTATTACGCCGACAAGCGCGCCAGTTACCCGCCCGACATCGAGCGGCTGCCCGGGCGTGAGTACCGCTACCGCGTCTGAGGCGCGCACCGTCCATGGCTGCCAAACCCCGCCTGCCGTCCCCGCAACCCGAGCGCCAGCGGCGCAGCACGCGCTTTCGCGAGCTGTTGCACAGCCCCGACCTCGAGTTCCTGCTCGAGGCGCACAACGGCATCAGCGCGCGCATCGGCGAGGAGGCGGGCTTCAAGGCCCTGTGGGCCGGCGGGCTGTGCATGTCGGCGCAGTTCGGCGTGCGCGACAGCAACGAGGCCTCCTGGACGCAGGTCCTGGAGATGCTCGAGTTCATGGTCGATGCGACCACGGTGCCGATCCTGCTCGACGGTGACACCGGCTACGGCAACTTCAACAATGTGCGCCGCCTGGTGCGCAAACTCGAGCAGCGCGGCGTGGCTGCGGTGTGCATCGAGGACAAGCTGTACCCGAAGACCAACAGCTTCATCGACGGCGACAAGCAGCAGCTCGCCGACATCGACGAGTTCTGCAGCCGCATCAAGGCCGGCAAGGACGCGCAGCGCGACGACGACTTCTGCATCATCACCCGCGTCGAGGCCTTCATCGCCGGCTGGGGTCTGGCCGAAGCGCTGCGTCGTGCCGAGGCCTACCACGCCGCCGGCTCCGACGGCATCCTGATCCACAGCGCGCTCGCCACGCCGAAGGAAGTGCTCGCGTTCAAGCGCGAGTGGGCCGACCGCAGTCCCGTGGTGATCGTGCCGACCAAGTACTACGCCACACCCACCGAGGTGTTCCGCGAAGCCGGGTTCTCGCTCGCGATCTGGGCCAACCACCTGCTGCGTGCGGCAATTCCCGCAATGCAGGAGTGCGCGGCGACGCTGGCACGCGAACAGAACCTGCGCTCGATCGAGGACCGCGTCGTGCCGGTGAAGGAGATCTTCCGCCTGCAGGGCGCGAGCGAACTGCAGGAAGCCGAGGATCGTTACCTGCCGCGCCAGGGGCGCGACGCCCGCGTGGTCGTGCTGGCGGCGTCGCGCGGTTCGGCGCTCGGCGAGCTCACCGCCGACCGGCCGAAGGCGATGGTGGAGATACGCGGCCAGCCGCTGCTTGCCCACATCGTCGCCGCCTACAACGCCGCCGGCATCAAGCGCATCACCGTGGTGCGTGGCTACCTGCCGGCCGCGATCGATCTGCCGGGGCTCGCCTACGTCGACAATCCCGACTACGCCGATACCGGCGAGCTGGTATCGCTCGCCCGCGCGCTGGCAGCCCCGGACACCGACGGCGGTGATCTCTACGTATCCTACGGCGACGTCATCTTCAAGCGCTACCTGCTCGATACGCTGGCAGAACCCGCCGACGACTTCGTGATCGTCGCCGACACCGACTGGAGCGCCTCGGTGAACCGCGAGCGCGCCGCGGACTATGTCAGTTGCACCGAGCCGCACTCGCGCCACGCGTTCTACCGCGAGATCTGGCTGACACGCTGCGCCGAGGACATCGCCGCACCCGGGCGCCACGGCGAGTGGATGGGCCTGCTCAAGGTCTCCGCCCGCGCGCTGCCGCGGCTGCGCGCCCTGGTGGCCGGGATGGCCGCCGATCCCGCCCATCGACGCGCCAAGCTGCATCACCTGCTGACCGAACTGGTAGCGCGCGGCGAGAAGGTGCGCGTCGTCTACACCACCGGGCACTGGCTCGACGTCGACAGCCTCGCCGACGTGCTCGCGGCGGGCCGCTTCACGTGAGGCCCGGGGCGTGCGCGGCGCAGCCCGCGACGGGGTGGCACCCGTGATCGAGGCAGCTCAGTTCATTGCCGCTGCCACTGCGCGCGGCTTCGGGTTGTGGAGCGGTGTGCCATGTTCCTATCTCACGCCCTTCATCAACGACGTGCTGGCGACGCCGGCACTGCGTTACGTCCCGGCTGCGAACGAAGGCGAGGCCGTGGCGATCGCAGCGGGTGCCGAACTCGGCGGCCTGCCGGGCATCGCCATGTTCCAGAACTCCGGGCTCGGCAATGCCGTGAGTCCGCTCACCTCGCTCACCTGGACCTTCCGCATCCCGGTGCTGCTCATCGTCACCTGGCGGGGTGAGCCCGGCGGCGCGGCCGACGAGCCGCAGCACGAGCTGATGGGGCAGATCACCCCGCGGCTGCTCGAGGCGATGGACATCCCCTGGGCCCCGTTCCCGCGCGATGCCGCCGGGATCGAGGCTGCGCTCGATCTCGCCGGTGCGCAGCTGCGCGGGCAGGGTCGCCCGTTCGCGCTCGTCATGAGCAAGGGGGCGGTGGCCGGGACCGACGCCGAACCGAAACTGTTGCAGGCGCCGGTGCGCCGTGCGAGCGCGGGTACGCCCGGTGAGGCCAACGCGACGCGCCGGCAGATGCTCGCCGGCGTGCAGGCGGCACTCAAGCAGGACGATATCGTCATCGCCTCGACCGGCTACCTCGGGCGCGAGCTCTACGCCCTCGGCGACCGGCCCTGCCAGCTCTACATGGTCGGCTCGATGGGCTGCGCCTCGAGCCTCGGCCTGGGGCTCGCCCTGGCGCGGCCCGACCGGCGCATCGTCGTGATCGACGGCGATGGCGCCGCGCTCATGCGCCTCGGGGCGCTGCCTACCCTCGGCGCCGAGCGGCCGGCCAATCTGCTGCATCTTCTCTTCGACAACGGTATGCACGAGTCGACCGGCGGCCAGGCGACGGTGTCGCCGGTGGTCGACTTCCGCGCCCTCGCGGCGGCGAGCGGCTACGCGCGCGTGCTGTCCGCGAGCGATCCCGACGAGTTGCGCGAGCTGGTCGACTGGCGCGTGCCGGGGCTCGGCTTCATCCACGTGCCGATCCGGCCCGGGGTGGCGCGCGAGCTGCCGCGGCCGGCGATCACGCCGGCGCAGGTCGCGGCGCGCTTGCGCGCCCACCTCGGGCCACGGCCCGAGATGCCGACGGCGCGCCGATGACCGGGCGCGCATTGCTCCTCAATCCCGGCCCGGTCACGCTCAGCGAGCGCGTGCGCCGCGCCCTCGGCCGCGGCGACTGGTGTCACCGCGAGCCTGAGTTCGCCGCGCTGGTGCAGGACATCGACGCGCGCCTCGCCGCGGTCCACGACGAGCTGGCCGACGGCTACGAGGCCGTGCTGCTCACCGGATCGGGTACCGCCGCGGTCGAGGCGATGCTGGCGAGCTTTGCACCGGCCGAACGCAGCACGCTGGTGGTCGCCAACGGCGTGTACGGCGAGCGCATGGCGCGCATGCTCACCGCCCATGGCCGGCCGCACCGGGTGCTCGCACATGGCTGGCTCGAACCCGTCAGCCTCCAGCGCGTCGAGCAGGTGCTGGCGGACGATTCCGCGATCAGCCACCTCGCGGTGGTGCACCACGAGACCACCACCGGGCGGCTGAACGACCTCGAAGCGCTCGGCCGTGTGTGCCAGGCACGCGGCGTACAGCTGCTTCTCGACGGGGTGAGCAGCTTCGGCGCCGAGCGGCTGGCCGGGCGCGACTGGAATCTCGCCGCCGTCGCGGCGACCGCCAACAAATGCCTGCACGGCGTGGCCGGGCTGTCGTTCGTGCTGGCGCGCCGCGAGCTGTGGCAGGCGCCGCCGCCGCGGCCGGCCAGCGTGTACTTCGACCTGCACGCCTACCACCGCGGCCAGCACGGCGACGGCTACTCGCCGTTCACGCAGGCGGTGCAGATCGCCTTCGCCCTGCAGGAAGCGCTCGCCGAGCACGCCGAACAGGGTGGCTGGCAGGCGCGGCGCGCGGCGTATCGCGCGCGCGCGGCCCAGCTCGGTGCCGTGCTGGCTGACCTCGGTGTCACACCGCTCCTGCCACCGGCGGAGTACTCCTCGATCCTCGGGTCCTGGCGGCTGCCGGCCGGCTGCAGTTACCAGGAGCTGCACGCGACGCTGAAGGCGCGCGGCATCGTCATCTACGCCGGCCAGGGACAGCTGGCGACGGACATCTTCCGCATCGCCCACATGGGTGACCTGGGGCCCGCGGATCTCGCCCGCATCGAGGCGGGGCTGCGCGCCGCACTGGCCGGGGCGCGGCGGTGAGCGGGCGGCCGCGCAGGGCGGTGATCCTCGCCGCCGGCCAGGGCAAGCGCCTGCGTGAGATCGTTGCCGACCACCCGAAGGGCTTCCTGCAGCTCGGCGCACGCCCCATCGTCGAGGAATCCGTGCTGCGCCTCCTGGCGCACGGCATCGACGAGGTGATCATTGTCACCGGCTACGCGGCCGGGCACTACGAGGAACTCGCACGCCGGTACGCCGGCCGGGTGCGCACCGTGCACAACCCGGAGTTCGCCCGCTCGGGCAGCATGTATTCGCTCTACTGTGCACGCGCGGCGGTCGCCGGCCCGTTCCTGCTGCTCGAATCCGACCTCGTCTACGAGCCGCGTGCACTCGCCACGCTGCTCGCGCAACCGGCGCCAGACGCCATCCTGCTGTCCGGGCCGACCGGTGCCGGCGACGAGGTCTGGGTCGAGGCTGCGCAGGGCAGGCTGGTGGCGATGTCCAAGGACCGCAGCCGGCTCGGCGGCGGGGTCGCGGGTGAGCTGGTGGGCATCTCGCGTATCTCGGCGGGGCTCTTCGCACTGATGCAGCGCATTGCCGCCACGGCCTTCGCGCACTCCCTCGCTTACGACTATGAGACGGATTGCCTCGTGGCCGCCGCGCGCGAGTGGCCGATCGCCTGCCCGGTGGTGGCGGATCTGCTGTGGGGCGAGATCGACGACCCGGTGCAGCTCGTCCGGGCGCGGGAGTGGCTGTATCCGCAGGTCAGCGTGCTCGACGCCGCGCCCGGCGTTGCGCCCGCCCCGCAATGATGTTAAACAGCCGTCGCGCCATGGCCACGGTGCCCGGCGCAGAGGGAGCCATGAAGACCGGTCACGCCCGCAGCCTCGTCCCCGTCGTCGCCGTCACGCTGGCGCTCGCCGCACCCGACGCATTCGCCTATCTCGACCCCAGCACGGGCAGCATGATCATCTCGGCCATCGTCGGCATGTTCGCGACCGCTGCGCTGGCCCTGAAGACCTACTGGTACAAGCTGAAGAACCTGTTCCGCCGGCCGGACCGCAAGCCAGGCGCCATGCCGGGGGCGGACCCGGACCAGAAGCCGGCGCGGGACACGCGGCCGGCTTCGGACTGAACACGTGCCGATCGCCCGTCGCTTCGCACCCGCCGTCGGGACGTCCTCCCGGGTGCAGCGGCGGGGCGGGTGGCAGCGGCGACTACGACAGGCGCCCTGGTTCAGGCGTGGCAAGCTCTTCCTCAAGCGCCTGATCGGGCGCGAACCGTGGCTGCAGCCCGATGTCGCGGTGCCGCTCAGGTACTGGGGCGACTGGGCCTACGACCCGCAGCGCCTGACGGCGGGGGACGTGGTCTATGCGCTCGGTGTCGGCGTCGACCTCGGCATGGAGCGGGAACTGATCCACGCGCATACCGTCGAGGTGCATGCCTTCGATCCGAGCCCCGAGTGCCTGCGCTGGATCGCGGGGCAGCAGTTGCCGGCGGCGCTGCACTTCCACCCCATTGGCGTGGCCGGCACCGATGGAACGCTGCGCCTGCAGGCCCGTGCGACCGAGCACGGCGACACACCGGTGATGTACAGCGTGGCCGGCAGCGGGCGCACCGGGCCGGTCGTCCACGCCGAGTGTCTGGCCCTGACCACCCTGGTGGGGCGTCTCGGCCATGCGCGCATCGCACTGCTCAAGGTCGATGTCGAGGGGGCCGAGTACGACATCCTCGCGGGAATGCTGGCGGCCGGCATGCACCCGGCACAGCTGCTGGTCGAGTTCCATCACCGCTTCCCTGGCCTCGGTCGGGCGCGTACCGAGTCGGCCGTGGCGGCCCTGCGCGCCGCCGGCTACCGCCTCGCTTTCATCGCCGACACCGGCCGCGAGTTCACCTTCCTTCATGAAGGCTGAGCGGCGCGCATGAGCAGGGCCGGGGAGTTCCTGCGCCACTGGGGCGCATACCGGCGCTTCAACCGGCTGCCACGCGCCGCGCGGCGCATCGTCCTGTACGCCGAGAGCGGGCAGGACTGGCACCACTTCAGGCCGGTGGTCGAGCACCTGACCGGACCGCTGGGCGCGACGCTGTGCTACGTTTCCTCCGACCCTGGCGATCCCGGGCTGCACCAGGACCATCCACGCATCCGCCCGTTCTGCATCGGCAAGGGGATGGTGCGCATCTGGTTCTTCCAGTTCCTGGAGGCCGACCTGCTGCTCACGCAGATGCTCGACCTCGGCAATTTCGACCTCAAGCGTTCCATCCACCCGGTGCACTACATCTACATGTTCCACTCGCTGATCAGCACCCACATGGCGGATCACGCGGATTCCTACGACCATTACGACACGATCCTCTGCGCCGGTCCGCACCAGGCTCGCGAGATCCGCCGCCGCGAGGAGCTGCACGGGCTGCCGCCGAAGCGCCTCGTCCCGCACGGCTACCACCGCATCGAGCAGCTCATGGCGGAGCGGCGCGAGCCGCCGCCGGTGCACGGCGATGCGGACATCCACGTACTGCTGGCGCCATCGTGGGGTGAACAGACGATCCTCAACGTCTGCGGCATCGATCTCGTCGGCGTCCTCCTCGCCGCAGGATTTCGCGTGACGCTGCGCCCGCACTTCCAGACCCGCTGGCAGACGCCGGAGGTCATCGACCGCATCATGGCCCGCTGGGGTGACAACCCGCGCCTGCGGCTGATCGAACAGATGGGGGAGAGCGACTCGCTCTACGATTCCCACGTGATGATCACCGAGTGGTCGGGTGCCGGGCAGGACTACGGCATGGGCCTCGAAAAGCCCGTGCTCTACATCGACCTGCCGCCGAAGAGCCGCAACAGCACCTGGCCCGAGCTCGGCATCGAACCGTTCGAGTCGCTGGTGCGCACCCAGCTCGGTGCGCTGCTCGCCCCGGCGAAGCTTGCCGATGCCCCGGACACCATCCGTCGCCTGGTGCGCGAGCCGGAGCGCTTCCGCGAGCACGTGGCCGCATTGCGCCGCGACTGGATCCACAATCCCGGCCGCAGCGGTCCGGCCGGTGCCGAAGCCGTCGCCGGCATCGCCGCCGAACTGGCCGCCGGCGCCGAGATTCCCGCACCGGGACGCTGACCGTGACGCGTCGCGTGCTGTTGCGCCAGGCCGGCTGGTTCGCGGTCGCGAACGCGGTTCTCTTCGCTTGCGTAGCGCTGCGCTTCCTCGCCAGCTACCCGGTTCCCGGCGATGCCCTGGGGCTTACCTATCTCGTGCTCGCCTTCACCACGCACTTCGCGCTCCTGGCGGCGCTGCCGATCGGCCTGGTGGTGGTGCCGTTCGCGCTCCTGCTGCCGCGCGCGCGGCTGGTGACGGCGGTGGCGGTGCTGCTCGAGGCGCTGGTGCTGACGCTGCTCGTGGTCGACGGCAATGTCTTCGCCGAACAGCGCTATCACCTCACGCCGCTCATCGCGGTGCTGTTCGAGACCTCGACCTGGGTCTTCGTGGGGCTGATCGGCCTGTTCACCCTGCTGTTCGAGGCGCTGCTCGCCGGTTACGTCGCCCGCTGGGTGGCGGCTGCGCCGGCGCGTGGCGGGCCATGGCTGGCTGCCACCCTCGTCGTGGCCTGGCTCGGGGGGCAGGCGATCCACATCTGGGGCGACGCCGTCGGCCTGACGCCGGTGACGCAGCTGACGCGCTACCTGCCAGCCTATTTTCCGATCCACGCCAAACGCACGCTGGCGCGCTGGGGGCTGGTCGATGCGGCGACGATCGAGCGCCGGCGCCTCGCCGAGCGCACCGCGGCGACCGACGCGGGCCAGCTCGCCTATCCGCTGCAGCCCCTGCGCTGTGCGGGCACGACGCCGGCGCCGAACCTGCTGGTGGTGCTCATCGATGCGCTGCGGCCCGATGTCGTCGTCCCGCAGCTGATGCCGCGGCTGGCTGCCCTCGAAGCCGAAGCTGCGGTGTTCGCCAACCACTGGAGCGGCGGCAACTCGTCGAAGGCCGGCGTCTTCTCGGCGTTCTACGGCCTGCCGCCGACCTACGAGGCCGCCTTCTACGGCGTACAGCGCGCGCCGGTGCTGCTCGACGTGCTGCGCGGGCGCGGCTACCAGCTCGGCCTGTTCGCCGCACCGGGCTTCAGCACGCCGACCGACATCGGGCGCACGCTGTTCGCCGGGATCGCGGGTCTGCCGGGGGAGCGCACCGATCTCGACGCGCTGGCGCGCAATCGCGCCGTCACCGATGGGTGGCTCGCCTGGCTCGCTGCACGCGATCCGGCGCGGCCGTTCTTCGGCTTCCTTTACTACGATCCACCGATGGGCGAGATGCCGTCCGACGCAATGGCGGAATTGCCGCTCGAGGACCGGGTCGGGGGCGACGACGCGTTGCGCCGCTCGTGGCGCCAGTACCGCCGGGCGATGCAGTGGACCGACGGCGAGCTTGGCCGCGTGCTCGACGGGCTCGATGCGGCGGGGCGGGGTGGGGACACCATCGTCGTGCTGCTGAGCGACCATGGCTACGAATTCGACGACAACGGCCTCGGCTACCGCGGCCATGCGAGCAACTTCAGCGCGGCGCAACTGCGCGCCACACTGGTGCTGCGCTGGCCGGGCAGGGCGCCGGCCGTCTATCACCACCGCAGCTCGCACTACGACCTGCCGGTGACGCTGCTCGAGGACGCTTTCGGCTGCAGCAACGATCCTGCCGACTATGCCCTCGGCCACAACCTGTTCGCGGGCCAGGACTGGCCGTGGCTCATCGCCGGCAGCTACAACGCCCACGCCCTGGTCACGCCGGGACAGATCATCGTCACCCACCCCGGCGGCTTCGTCGAAGTGCTCGGGGCCGACTATCGACCCGATGCCGGTGCCCGGCTCGACGCCGGCCTGGTGGCCGAGGCGCTGGCAGCGATGCGCCGGTTCTACCGGTGAGCCGCATCGCGCGCCGGCGGCCGTGGCGTCTGGCGCTCGCCGCCTTCACCGCATTGGCGGCACCGCTGGCGACAGCCGCAGTCCCCGCGGCTGCGGCGCGCACCGCGATCGGGTTTGCTGCCGTCGGCGGCCTGCCGTCGCGCTGGGAGTCCTGTGCCGGGGACTGCCGGCGCCCCGCCGAACGCCAGCTCCTCGTCGGCCCGGGCGCCGGTGCGTTCGCCTGGGTCGCCGACGATGCCGGTCTGGCCACGGCGATGAACGGGCTTGAATACGACGCCACGATCGCGGAAAGCCAGGCAGGTCGCACCGTGGAACTGACCGCGCGTACGCCCATCGGCGGCCGGCGCCTGGTGCAGCGCTACGAGATCGACCATGTGACCCATCGTCTGCAGCTGCGGCTCGAGGCACCGCCGGGCGTGCGGCTCGCGTTCGCCTCGGGCGCGTCCTTCGTGCCGGCGCCGTTGCCCGGTTTCGGCGCTGCGTTCGCCGACGTGGAGGTGGTGCGCGTCGATGCCGCGGGCGAGGCGTCCGTGGCCGACGGTACGGTGGCCATGGCGGCAGCCGGGTGGCTCGGTGCGCGTCAGCGCTTCTGGGCAGTGCTCGCGCGCAGCCCCGCAGCGACACAGGTCACGGTGCGACAGGCGGCGGCGAACCAGCCGGTGCTCGAGTGGCCGGTCGCTAGTACGCTCGATCTCGAGGTGTACGGCGGGCCGGTCGAACGCCGGGCACTGCGTGCCGTGGCCCCCGAGCTCGACCAGCTGCTGTTCGCGGCGCTGTGGGCACCCTTGCGCTGGCTGTGCTTCGGCCTGTATTTCCTGCTCGATGCGATCCTCGCGCTGGTCGGCAACGCCGGCCTCGCCATCGTCCTGCTGTCGCTCGCGGTGAAGCTGATCCTCGCGCCGCTGACGCACATCGCCGACGGCTGGCAGGCCGAGGTCAACCGCACGAGGAGCCGCCTGCAGCCGCGCCTGGAGGAAATCCGCCGCAGTGCCCGCGGCGAAGAGGCGCACAACCTGACGCTCGCAGCCTATCGCGAGGCGGGCGTGCACCCGCTGTACACGCTCAAGAGCCTCGCCGGCTTTTCGATCCAGGTGCCGATGTTCATCGCCGCCTTCGATATGCTCGCCGAGTATTTCCCGCTCGCCGGCCGGGACTTCCTCTGGATCGACGACCTCGCTGCCCCCGACCGTCTCGCGCCGCTGCCGGTGGCGCTGCCGTTCTTCGGCGCCGATTTCAACCTGATGCCCGCGCTCATGACGGCGCTCACCATCGTCTCGGCACTGGTGCAGCGCGACCAGTCGCTCACGCCGGCGCTGCAATGGGGCCAGCGCCGTCAGCTCTACCTGATGGCGGCGGGCTTCTTCCTGCTCTTCTATACCTTCCCGTCCGGGATGGTGCTCTACTGGACCGCCAACAACGGCTGGCACCTGCTGAAGGTCCTGCTCCTGCAGGCGCGCGTGGCGCGTTGAGCGACAGGCCCTGGCGCTGGCTGCCGGGTCGCGGGCCGGCGCTGCGCCGATCCGTGCTACATCCGGAAGATCCCCGCCGGCCCCTCCGCGGGCAGCGGTGCGCGCGAGACGATGCCGAGGCTGCGGCCGAGGATGCTGCGCGTCTCGACCGGGTCGATCACGCCGTCGTCCCAGAGCCGGGCGCTGGCGTAGTAGGGATGGCCCTGCTGCTCGTAGCGCGCGCGGATGCCGTGCCTGAAAGCCTCTTCCTCCGGCGCGCTCCAGCCCTTGCCCTGCGCCTCGAGCGACTGGCGGTGCACGGTCGCGAGCACCATCGCCGCCTGCTCGCCGCCCATGACGGCGATGCGCGCATTCGGCCAGGTCCAGAGGAAGCGTGGGTCGTAGGCACGGCCGCACATGCCGTAGTTGCCGGCACCGAAGGAGCCGCCGATGATCACGGTGAGCTTCGGCACGCGCGCGCAGGCGACTGCGTTCACGAGCTTGGCGCCGTCCTTGGCGATCCCGCGCTGCTCGAATTCGCGCCCCACCATGAAGCCCACCACGTTCTGCAGGAACAGCAGCGGCGTGCCGCGGCGGTTGCAGAGCTGGATGAAGTGCGCGCCCTTGAGCGCTGACTCCGAGAAGAGGATGCCGTTGTTCGCGACGATGCCGACCGGCCAGCCGTGGATGCGGGCAAAGCCGGTCACCAGCGTCGTGCCGTAGCGGGGCTTGAACTCGTCGCACTCGGAGCCGTCGACGAGCCGCGCGATCACCTCGCGCACGTCGTAGGGAAAGCGCAGGTCGGCCGAGACGATGCCGTAGAGTTCGGCCGCCGCATGGGCCGGCTCGGCGAAGCCGCCGGGCGTGGGCAACCGCGGCGGCGGCCGGTTCAGCGTGGGTACGATGCGGCGCACTTTCGCGAGCGCATCGGCGTCGCTGTCGGCCAGGTAGTCGGCCACGCCCGAGACGCGGGTGTGCATCTCGCCGCCACCGAGCTGCTCCGGGTCGGAGACTTCGCCGGTCGCGGCCTTCACCAGCGGCGGGCCGGCGAGGAAGATCGTGCCCTGGTTGCGGACGATCACCGTTTCGTCGCACATCGCCGGCACGTAGGCTCCGCCGGCCGTACACGAGCCCATCACCACGCCGATCTGTCCCAGGTTGCGGGCGGAGAGCTGCGCCTGGTTGTAGAAGATCCGGCCGAAGTGCTCGCGGTCCGGGAACACTTCGTCCTGCAGGGGCAGGAAGGCGCCACCGGAATCGACCAGGTAGATGCAGGGCAGGGCGTTCTCGAGTGCGACCTGCTGGGCGCGCAGGTGTTTCCTGACGGTCAGCGGATAGTAGGTGCCGCCCTTCACCGTCGCGTCGTTGGCGACGATCATGCAGTCCACGCCGGCCACCGGTCCGATGCCGCACACCAGGCCGGCGCTGGTGACTTCGTCGTCGTAGAGGCCATGGGCCGCGAGCAGGCCGATCTCGAGGAATTGCCCGCCCGGGTCGACGAGCGCACGGATGCGGTCGCGCACCAGTAACTTGCCGCGCCCGGTGTGGCGCCGGCGTACTGCCTCGGGTGCGCCGGCAAGCACATGGCCGGTCAGCCGCTGCAGTTCCTCCGCCAGCCGGTTGTTGGCGGAGAAATTGGCGCGGAAGGTCTCGGCGTTGGGGTCCACGCTGGTCTGCCAGGCGGTCATGGGGTCAGCTCCCTGCAGGTCGGCGGCGCACGAGCACGTCACGCTGGCACGAGGCGACCAGCTCGCCGTGCTGGTTGTAGGCGCGATGGGCGAGCTTGACGATGCCGGCGTCGGGGCGTGAGGCGCTCGCGCGCGCGGCGAGCACCTCGGTCTCGAAACGCAGTGTGTCGCCGACGAACACGGGCTTCGGGAAGCGCAGCTCGTCGTAGCCCAGGTTGGCGATGGCCGTGCCGTGCGTGGTGTCGGCCACCGACACGCCGATCATGAGGCCGAAGGTGAAGCAGCTGTTGATGAGCGGCTGCCCGAACTCGGACTGCTTCATGAACTGCGCGTCGAGGTGCAGCGGCGAGCTGTTGTGCGTCAGCGTCGAGAACAGCAGGTTGTCGGCCTCGGTCACCGTGCGGTGCAGTGCGTGTGGCACCAGCAGGCCCGGCCTGAAGTCGTCGAGGAAGAGTCCGGCCATGCGTGCCGCGCTTTCAGGCCCAGGTTGCCACGAGTCGTCGTCCGATGAGCATGCGGCGGATCTCGCTGGTGCCGGCGCCGATCTCGTAGAGCTTGGCGTCGCGCAGCAGCCGACCGGCCGGATAGTCGTTGATGTAGCCGTTGCCGCCGAGCAGCTGGATCGCCTCGAGGGCGCAGGCCGTGGCCGCCTCGGCTGCCTGCAGGATGCACGCGGCCGCGTCCATGCTGTCGCCGCGGCCCGCATCGCAGGCCCGGGCCACGGCGTAGACATAGGCCCGCGCCGCGTTGGTCGCGGCGTACATGTCGGCGAGCTTGCCCTGGACCAGTTCGAACTCGCCGATCGGCCGGCCGAACTGGCGGCGCTCGCGCACGTACGGCACGACCAGGTCGAGGCAGGCGCGCAGGATGCCGAGCGGCCCGCCGGCCAGCACCACGCGCTCGTGGTCGAGGCCGCGCATCAGGATCCCGATGCCGTCGCCTTCGGCGCCGAGCACGTTCGCCTCCGGCACGACGCAGTGGTCGAACACCAGTTCGCAGGTGTCCGAGCCGCGCATGCCGAGCTTGTCGAGTTTCGCGCCGGTGCTGAACCCGGGCATGCCCTTCTCGACGATGAACGCCGTGATGCCGCGTGCGCCGGCAGCCGGGTCGGTCCGCGCATAGACCACCACCACGTCGGCGCCCGGGCCGTTGGTGATCCACATCTTGCTGCCGTCGAGCATCCAGTCGGCGCCACGCCGCATCGCCTGGCAGCGCAGGCCGAGCACGTCGGAACCCGCCCCTGCCTCGCTCATGGCCAGCGCGCCCAGGCGTTCGCCGCTCACCAGCCCGGGCAGGAAGCGCTGCTGCTGGGCGGGGGTGCCCCAGAGCCGGAGCTGGTTGACGCAGAGGTTCGAGTGCGCGCCGTAGGACAGACCCACCGCGGCCGACGCGCGGCTGATCTCCTCCATCGCGATGACGTGCGCCAGGTAGCCCATGCCGGCGCCGCCGAGACCGGGTTCCACCGTGATGCCGAGCAGGCCCAGCCGGCCGAGTTCCGGCCACAGGTCGCGCGGGAAGGTGTTGCTGGCGTCGATCTCGGCCGCACGTGGCGCGATCCGCTCCGCGGCGAAGGCGCGCACCGTCTCGCGCACCAGATCCAGTTCCTCGCCGAGGCCGAAATCGAAACCGCTCATGACGGCAGCTCCTTCCCCGGCATTGTGGCACTGGCGCCGGGTCGGCGGGTACCCCGGGCCGCGTGTATGATCGGGCCCATGATGCGCAGCTTCCTGTTCGTGCCCGGGGACAGTGAGCGCAAACTCGCCAGGGCCGCCGAGCGGGGCGCCGATGCGCTGATCCTCGACCTCGAGGATGCCGTCGACGAGACGCGCAAGGACGCAGCCCGACGCCTGGTGGCCGAATACCTGCGCTCACGCCGCGACTCCGGCCCGCAGCTCTGGGTGCGCATCAATCCCCTCGGCACGACCCACGCCCGCGAGGATGTCGCCGCCGTAGCGCCACAGTGCCCGGCCGGCATTGTCCTGCCGAAGGCGCGTTCACGCGCCGACGTGGTCGAGCTGGCCGCCTGGCTCGATGGCCAGGATCGTGCCGGCGGCATCGGCATCCTGCCGATCGTTACCGAGACGCCGGCGGCAGCCCTCGACGTCGCCGGCTACGCGGCCGGTGCGCCGCGCCTGTGCGCGCTGACCTGGGGCGCGGAAGATCTGGGAGCCGCCCTGCAGGTGCGCGCGACGCGCGACGCGGGTGGCGCCTGGCTGCCGCTCTTCCAGCAATTGCGCGACACGACGCGCCTCGCCGCCGCGGCCGCAGGGGTTCCCGCCATCGAGACGATCTGCAGCGCGATCGGCGATGCCGCCGGGCTTGCGGCGCAGATCGCGTCGGCGCGGCAGATTGGCTTTGCCGGCATGCTGGCGATCCATCCGGGGCAGGTCGCCGCGATCAACGCCGGGTTCACGCCAACCGCGGCCGACATCGCGCAGGCGCGCCGTGTCGTCGCGGCCTTTGCGGCGGCGGGCAATGCCGGCGTGGTCCGGCTCGACGGGCGCATGCTCGACCGGCCGCACCTGGCGCAGGCCCAGGCCCTGCTGCGCGCCGCCGACTGAGGCCGTGCACGCCGTGGCTGACGGTCGCTGCGATGACAGGGTGATCGGCACGGGCGGTCCATGGCCCGGGTCGCGACCGGAGCCGGCGGCGGTCATCGGCCGCCTTTGCCGTCGAAATCGTGACATTCGGTGGCTGGCACCAGACACCATCCGTGCTAAAGTAATACCGTTGTAGAAACGGGTATTACTTTTGTGGCAGTCCAGCTCACGTCCAAGAGCCAGGTGACCATCCCCAGGAAGGTTCGTGCGCACCTCGGCATAGGTCCGGGTTCTGCGGTGGAGTTCACGCTCGGGGCGACCGGCGAGGTCGTGGTGAAACCGGCGGCGCCGCACCGTGGCCGCAAAGGCCCGGCGCACACCAGTCGCTTCGCCCGGCTCCGCGGCCGGGCCACGGTGAAGATGCGCACCGACGAGATCATGGCACTGACCCGGGGCTGAGGTCCGGCGGCGACATGGTGCTCGTCGACACCAGCGTGCTGCTGGATGTTCTGCAACAGGACCCGAACTGGGCCGACTGGTCACAGCAACAGCTCGACGCCGCCAGCCTGCGCACCGGTCTGTGCATCAACCCGGTGATTTACGCGGAACTCTCGATTGCATTCGCGCGGATCGAAGAACTCGAAGCCGTGGTCGACGAGGCAGAGCTGTCCGTGGCGGAAATCCCGCGGGAAGCACTGTTCCTCGCCGGCAAGATGTTCGTCCGCTATCGGCGCAGGCGCGGGGCAGTCCGGACCGGGGTGCTGCCGGATTTCTTCATCGGCGCGCATGCCGCGGTCAGCAGGCTGCCGCTGCTCACCCGAGACGTCACACGCTATGCGAGCTATTTTCCGACGGTCGAGCTGATCGGACCCGACTGAGCGGCCATGCGGTTGGCGGTCGGGATCCGGCTAACGCCGGCCTAGCACCCGGTCGCCGACGAAAGGGTTGCTGCGCCGCTCGGCGCCGAAGGTGGAAGTCGGGCCATGCCCGGGCACGAAGGTGACGTCGTCGCCGAGTGGCCACAGCCGCGTCGTGATCGAGTGCACCAGCTGGTCGAAATCACCGCCGGGGAAGTCGGTACGGCCGACGGAACCGGCGAACAGGACATCGCCGACGAAGGCGATGCGGTCGGTGCGGTGGAAGAACACCACGTGCCCGGGCGTGTGCCCGGGACAGTGCAGGACTTCGAGCGTCTCGGCCCCGAGGGCCACGCTGTCGCCCTGCTGCAGCCAGCGGTCGGGCGTGAAGCTCACCGCCGGCGGGAAGCCGAACATCCGGCTCTGCTCGGGCAGCCGCTCGATCCAGTACTGGTCGGCCGGGTGCGGCCCTTCGATCGGGATGCCGAGCTCGCGGGCGAGTTCGGCGGTCGCGCCGGCGTGGTCGATGTGCGCATGGGTGAGCAGGATGCGGCCGATGCGCACGCCATGCTCCGCGGCCGTGGCGTGGATCTGTGCGAGATCGCCGCCCGGATCGATCACCACCGCCTCGCTGCTGCCATCGGCCCAGGCGAGGGCGCAGTTCTGCTGGAACGGGGTGACCGGGACGACGACGACCTGCATGGCGGCTTTTTGACCTAAGATGTCCGCGGCGCGCACGGTTGCGGCCGGTACGGGCCGGAATTGTGCCCGATGTCCGCGACCGGCGCGCGTGCTGCTGGCAGGATGTCTGTCGACGATAATACCAACCAATCGGCAGGCCGCTTCCTCCGGGCAGCGGACCGGCCGCAAGAACAAGAAGAACGAGCCATGACCACGCGCGCAGCCCGTTTCGCTGTTTCAACCCTGCTGATGATGCTGTCCGTCGGTGCCCATGCGGTCACCTGGCACCTGTCGAGCGGCCCGACCACCCAGGAGGGCGGGGCGATGGAGATCGCCGGGCGCAACGGTGCCTGGGAACTCGCCGCCGGCTATGTGAGCGAGCAGGCCGTGCAGGTGCACCTGCTGACACCAACCTGTCCGCACGCCGGTGCAGCCAGCGGCTGCCGTTACAGCACGCAGGACATTCGCCGGGTCGTCGATCCCTACGCGTACCTGTCGGTGCAGCGCCGGTTCGAGTTCCGCGAGGGCGCCATGCTGCGGCCGCAGTTCGGGCTCGGCCTGGTGGCGCAGAGCGACACCAACGCGTACGTCTCCTCGCCGGTCAACTTCTCGCTGTCGCTCGGCCTCGCCCTCGGCGAGCGTGTTGCCCTCGAGTGGCGACATTTCAGTAACGCGGACACCGAGGGTCCGAACCTCGGCCAGGATGCGGTGCTGCTGCGCTGGCAGTTTCCGTAGACGTGTGGTGCCGGAAGTAGTCGCCTACCCCCATTGCTGGCTAATTCATGGACTTAGCTTGTGTTCCCGGATTTCCCTGTCAGAATACAAAACGTGCGCCGCGGGTTAAGCTGACAGCCGGGAGAACGATGCCCCGGCGGCCGGTGCGATCACCAGGGGGATCGCACCCACGCCCCGCGCAGCGAAAAGGGCACTGGCAAGGTGGATCACGGCTCGACGCTGACCGGTCTGCAACGGCTCCTCGGTTCCTCGAGGACGGCTGGCGGCCTCGACATCGCCCTCACCAAGATCGCCGTCGATTTCCAGAACCTCGATGACGCCGATGCCGCACGCCTCATCGCCGAGGGCGTGGATACGGTGCGCGCGGGGACCGGCTGCGACGCGGTGTGCGTGGCGCTCCTCGATGCCCAGGGCCAGCGCGTGCAGCGGGTGTTCGCCGCGCGCGACACATTCACCGGCGTCAATCCGGAAGTGCTGCAGGGCGAGGCGCTCGCCGCCTGGCCATGGCTCGCGCGCAGCTTCGCGCACCTGCGCCTGCTCGGCATTGCCGACACCGCCACGCCCACGGCAGCCCAGGCGGCTGACGCCGCCCGGCTCGCCACCCTCAACGGGGCGGCGGTGCTGCTGGTCGGCTTCGACGTGGCCGGCCGGCATGCCGGCTTCATCGCCTTTTTCTACGGCCAGCCCCAGGCGCAGTGGAACGCCGATCACCAGTTGCTGCTGAAGCTGCTCGCCTCGAGTCTCGCCGCGGGGCTCGAACGGGCCGAGTCGCGCCGGCGCCTGGCCGAGATCGACGAGCGCGATGCGGTCATGATCGCCACCGCCAACGACGGCACCTGGGACTTCGATCCGCGCGAGGGCCGGCTGCACTTCTCGCCGCGCTGGCTCGCCATCATGGGCTACACCGAGGAGGACCTGGCACGCGCGCCGATCGACTGGCGCCGCCTGGTGCACACCGCGGAGCTGCCGCAGGTGCAGGCGAAGCTCCGCGACCACATTGCCGGGAAGACGCCGCTGTTCGAGAGCGTGCACCGCATGCAGCGCAAGGATGGCGAGTGGCGCTGGATGCACTGCCGTGCCCGGGCGCTGCTCGACGCCGACGGCCGCCTGCGCCGCCTGATCGGCGTGGAGAACGACATCACCGAGCAGAAGATCTACGAGGAGGCGCTCTTCCGGGAGAAGGAGAGTGCGCAGATCACCCTGCAGTCGATCGGCGACGGCGTGGTCACCACCGATGCCGAGTGCCACGTCGAGTACCTCAACCCGGTGGCCGAGGAGCTGACCGGGTGGAAGCTCGATGAGGCTGCCGGGCGCAAGATCGACGAAGTGTTCCGCGGCTTCCACGAGGAAACCTGCGAGCCGCTCGAGAACCCGCTTGCGGTCGCCATCCGGCGCACCCGCCCGATCAAGTCGGTGCGCCCGACGCTGCTCATCCGCCGCGACGGCAACGAGATCTACATCGAGAGCACCGCGGCGCCGATCAGGAGCGACCGCGGCGAGGTGACCGGTGCGGTGCTGGTGTTCCACGACGTCAGCGAGTCGCGCGAACTGAACCGCCGCCTTTCCTACCATGCCAGCCACGACATCCTCACCGGGCTGGTCAACCGCCCGGAGTTCGAAGCGCGCCTGGAACGGGCGTTGAAGAGCGCCAAGGCGCGCGAGACCGCCTATGCGCTGTGCTACCTCGACCTCGACCAGTTCAAGATGGTCAACGACTCCTGCGGCCACAATGCCGGCGACGCCTTGCTCGGCCAGCTCGGCGCCCTGCTGAAAGCGAAGATCCGCTGGCGTGACACGCTGGCGCGCCTCGGCGGCGACGAGTTCGGCCTGCTGCTCGAGAGCTGCACCATGGAAGAGGCGGTCAAGGCGGCCGAGAGCCTGAAGGCGGCCATCCAGGAGCACAAGTTCAACTGGGACGACCGCAGTTTCCGCCTCGGCGTCAGCATCGGCGTGGTACCGATCACGGCCGAGAGCCAGGATGTCGCCGCGCTCATCTCGGCCGGCGACAGCGCCTGCCAGGCCGCCAAGGCCGCCGGGCGCAACCGCATCTACAGCTACCAGGAGAACGACCTCGACCTCATGCGCCGGCGCCGCGAGATGCAGTGGGCGGCGCGCATCACCAGCGCACTCGAGGAGTCGCGCTTCGAACTGTTCCGCATGACCATCCAGCCGCTGCAGGCCGAGGAGTTCGGCTCGCATTTCGAGATCCTGCTGCGCATGCGCGACGAGCAGGGTGCGCTGGTGTCGCCCGATCTGTTCATCGCTGCGGCCGAACGCTATGGCATCACTCCGCGCATCGATCGCTGGGTCGTGGAGACCACGTTCCGCTGGCTGGTGTCGGAGGCGGACGAGCGCGAGCGCCTCGCGTTGTGCTCGATCAACCTCTCCGGCCAGAGTCTGGTCGACGACGAGTTCCTGCCCTTCGTGGTGCGCCAGTTCCAGCGGAGCGGGCTCGACCCGACGAAGATCTGCTTCGAGATCACCGAAACCTCGGCGATCGCGAGCTACGCCCAGGCGAGCCGCTTCATCAATGCGCTGAAGGAACTCGGCTGCAAGTTCGCCCTCGACGACTTCGGCACCGGGCTGTCGTCCTTCGGTTACCTCAAGCACTTCCCGGTCGACTACCTTAAGATCGACGGCAGCTTCGTCAAGGAAATCCTGCACGACCCGATCGACCGCGAGATGGTGCGCTCCATCAACGAGATCGGCCACCTCACCGGCAAACAGACCATCGCCGAGTACGCGGCCAGCACCGAGATCATCACCATGCTCAAGGGCATGGGTGTGGACTATGCGCAGGGTTACGCCATCGCCGAGCCCAAGCGCATCATGATGGCCGCCTCGGTGGTCAACGGCTAGGACGCCGCGCATGCCGTACGCTGCCATCACCGGCTGGGGCAAGTGCATGCCTCCGGCCGTGCTGACCAATGCCGATATCGCCACCTTCCTCGACACCAGCGACGAGTGGATCGTCACCCGCACCGGCATGCGCGAGCGGCGCATCTCCCACGTGCCGGCCACCGATCTCGCCGCCGTGGCCGGGGCCCGCGCGCTCGCCTGCGCCGGGCTCGACCCGGCCGACCTCGATCTCATCGTCTACGGCAGTTGCAGCTACGACGAACAGGTGCCGAACAGCGCCTCCGGCGTGCAGGTGCTGCTCGGCGCGGCCAATGCCGGGGCGATGGACATCAACACCGCCTGCACCAGCTTCCTCTACGGGCTGTCGAGTGCCAGCGCGCTGGTGCGCACCGGCGTGGTGCGCAACGCGCTCGTCCTCGGCGTGGAGCTGATTTCGCCCTACATGGACTGGTCGAACCGCAACGTCGCCGTGCTCTTCGGCGACGGTGCCGCCGCCGTGGTGCTGCAGGCGAGCGGGCGCGAGGAGGGCGTGCTCGCCGAACACCTCGGCTGCCATGCGGATGCCCGCCAGGTGCTGCGCATCCGCGGCATGGGCTGCTCCTACGCCAACCGCGGCGTGCTCTACGGCCACACGCAGTGGGACTTCGACGGCCAGGAGATCTTCCGCCGCGCCGTGAAGGGCATGACCCAGGCGACCGCGCGGGCGCTGGCGAAGGGCAACATCGATGCCGGCGCCATCGACCTCGTGATTCCGCACCAGGCGAACATGCGCATCATCGAGAGCGTGGCGAAGCTCGCGCACATCCCCATGGACAAGGTGTTCCTGACGGTGGAGCGCTACGCCAACATGTCGGCGGCCACGGTGCCGGTGGCCCTCGTCGAGGCGCTGGAGGCCGGCCGCGTGCGCCCCGGTGCGCTGCTGCTTACGCCGGCCTTCGGTGCCGGGCTGACGCTGTGCTCGCACGTCATCCGCTGGGGCGAGCGGGTGACGCCGCTCGGCACGAGTACGGCGGCGCTGCCGCCCTGTACCCGCAGTGCGCTCGAGATGGTCAACGACTACCGCGCGCTCGCCGCGCGGCGCGCCGAGTCCGAACCCGGGCTGCGTGCGCCGCGCTTCGCCGAGTCCGGGCCGCTGGCCTGACCGTCTGCCCGGCGGGCTGCCGCGGTGGCCGAAGCCGCAGCGACCTGTGCTAGGCTTCGAGGACAGCGGAGGGGAGGGGATGAGCGTGCTCACCGATCTGTGCCGGACTGCCACCGCGGCCCTGGTGGCCAGCCTGTTCGCCTGCTGCCCGGCGCTCGTCTTCGCCCAGGAGGAGGGCGGGGCTGACGCTGCCGATACCGATGTCGCCGTGGACGACGCGAGCGCGGCCGGGCCGGCGAGCGCCGACCAGACCGCCGATGCCGGCGAAGGGGGCCACACCGGACCGGTTCTCGAGGAAATCGTGGTCACGGCGCGCAAGGTCACCGAGAGCATCCAGGACGCACCGCTCTCGGCCGTGGTCCTCGACGGGGAAAAACTCGCCGAGCAGGGCGTGACCCGCATCGAGGAACTCGTCGCCTACGTGCCGAACTTCGCCATGTCGGAGACCGGCATCGGCACCAACCTTTACGTGCGCGGCATCGGCTCGGGCATCAACCAGGGCTTCGAGCAGTCGGTCGGCCTGTACATCGATGGCCTCTACTATGGCCGTGCCCAGCTCACCCGCATGCCGTTCCTCGACCTCGCGCAGGCCGAGTCGCTGCGCGGGCCGCAGGCCATCCTGCTCGGCAACAACAGCATCGCCGGCGCGCTGCTGATGACGACCGCGCGACCGACCGATACATTCGAGGCCACGGTCGAGGGCCTCGCCGACTTCGACCACGGTGAGCGCGAGGTCACCGCCGTGCTCTCCGGGCCGCTCGGCGAGCGGCTCGGGGCGCGTTTCGCCGGTCGCTACCGCACGATGGAAGGCTACATCGAGAACGTCACGCGCGGCGGTGCCGACGAGCCCGACCGTGACGAGAAGAGCGCGCGCCTGACCCTGACCTGGGCCGGCGACACCTGGGATGGGGCGCTGAAGGTCGAGCACAACAGCTTCGACGTGAAGGGCCGCCAGATCGAGATCGTCAAGGCGTTCCCGTCCACCCAGCAGGTCATCGACGACGGCCTCACCAGCCAGACCGGCTTCAGTCGCAACACCGGCAGCTCGCAGCGCTACTGGCGGCCTGGCTACAGCTACCTCGAGTACCTCGACGTGTTCTTCGACGAGGTGGCAGTCGATCCGCTGACCTTCGACGCCGACAACGACTATGCCTTTGACAATCCGCTGATCGGCAACGGCACGGCGGACTACCACCGCGGCTCCAACGGCGACAGCAGCGAGAACGACGTCGACGCCGTGGCGCTCACGCTCGACTGGCAGCTCGGCGACTACACCCTGACCTCGGTGACCGGCTTCATCACCTACGACTACGCGGAGCATTGCGACTGCGACTTCACCGGCGCACCGCAGTTCAACCTGCTGTCGGAGGAAAACTACGATCAGTGGAGCCAGGAGCTGCGCCTCGCCTCGCCGCAGGAGGAGCGGCTGCGCTGGCTCGCCGGCCTGTACTACCAGCACGACGAACTCGAGTTCGGCGACCAGATCTTCCTGCCGGTCGACAGCGGCGTGGTGCGCCTGGTGGGCTACGCGACCACGGGCGACCCGGCCGGTGCCTTCGATTCGCTCGGCGACACCTCAGCCTTCCGCAACTTCGACCAGAACACGACGGTGAGCTCCGTGTTCGGCCAGGTCGCCTTCGACCTCACCGAGCGCTGGCGGGCGAGCCTCGGGTTGCGCTACACGCATGTCGAGAAGGAAGCAATCCGCATCCTGCGCGAGGGCGACCTGAATCGCCGGCCCTTCGTGCTCGGCGTGCAGCCCGACGACGTCAAGCTCGCCACCGGTGCGCCGCTGTTCGCCTCGATCTTCAACGTCGCCTTCCACCAGCTCGCCGGCGACCGCAAGGAAAACAGCACCGCCTTCGAATTCGTCACCGACTTCGACCTGACCGACGACATCATGGTCTATGGCTCGGTGAAGAGCGGCTTCAAGTCGGGCGGCTTCGACGCGCGTTCCAACAGCGAGCCCGTGCCGGGCACCAGCGGCGTCGATGTCCTCTATCCGGCTTCGTCGCTCACCTCGGTGCTGAACGTCGATCCCGGCTCCTTCGAGTTCGAGGACGAGCAGGCACTGGCCTTCGAGGCGGGCTCCAAGCTCACGCTCCTCGACGAGACCGCCGAGCTTGGCGTGGCGGTGTTCTACACCCAGTTCGACGACCTGCAGGTCAGCATCTTCGATGGCACGCTCGGCTTCAACGTCGGCAATGCCGCCAAGGCCACTACCCAGGGCATCGAGATCGATGGCCGCTGGGCGCTCACCGAGGAGTGGTCGCTCGGCGGGTCGCTGGGGCTGCTCGACTTCGAGTTCGACGACTTCCCGAACGGGCAGTGCAACCAGGGGCAGGCTCCCGACGACCCGGCGACCGGCAAGTGCAACTACGACGGCAAGTCCAATCAGTACGTCGCCGACTGGTCGGGCGTGGTCTCGCTCAACTACGAGCACCCGCTGTTCGGGAACTACCTCTTCCGCTCGACCCTCGACGTGCAGTTCACCGACGACTACAACCCGTCGCAGAACCTCGACCCGCGCATCGTGCAGGACGCCTATGCGGTGTGGAACCTGCGGCTCGCCGTGGCCGACGCCGACGGGCGCTGGGAGGTGGCACTCCTCGGACGCAACCTGACCGACGAGGAGATCATCACCTACGCCAACGACACCCCGCTCGCCTTCAGCCAGTTCGGCGCACCGACCTTCTACGGCTTCCTCGACCGCCCGCGCTCGGTGGCGGTGCAGGCGAAGGTGAGGTTCGGGGAGTAGGGTGGGCTGTTGCAGCGCAAGAGAAACAGGCGTTGTTCAGTTCGCTGGTCACGACCGGAAAAGGTACCGCGATTATGTCACCTCGCGCTTTTCAGGCGCGTGACGGCGGGCGTATAGTCAAAGGCAAGCAAGAATGCGGCGAGCATGGCCGCAAACCCGGACCTGACCGGGCCTGCGGCTAAAGAAGAGTCAATAACTCTCGAACCGACTGGGGGACATCATGGGAACGAGCGTTTTTCGCGCGACACTCGTCGGCGTCGGTGCCACACTGGCATTCGGTGCCACGGCGGCTTCGGCGGCGGTGGTGACGACGAGTTTCACGATCAATTCGGCGACGATTGCCGACCTCTACAGTGCGACCTTCGACGGGCCGCTGGTGCCCTGTGGCGGCAGTCCGACACCGGAGTGCGCCTTCTTCAGTGGCAACACGCCGGCGGGGCGCGCCATCTCGGTCACCAACCTTGGCACGGGCGATGGCGTGCTGAACGTGGACTGGGACAACGCGACCGGCGAGATCGTGCAGGTGAACAGCATGCTGATCAACCTGCCGAGCATTTCGCTGGTGATCGCGGGTGCGACCACCGTGACGGTGACGCGCGGCGGTGGTCCGATGGCGAACGATCCGTTCATCGAGTCGGGTACAGGGACGCTCGGGCGTGACCTGGACGGGGCCGGTGGCGGTCTGGCGCTCGGCCAGGGTACAGCCGATGCGGACGAGGGCAGTGGCATCGGCGATGTGTCCATCTTCCGGCACGACGATGCGCCGAACCTGGACGCGCCAGACTTCGCCGTGTTCAACGAGATCGTGGACGGCTGCTCGGGTGCGCTGTGCGGGCTGATCGGCATCCTGTCGCTTGACGGCGTGCGCTACCAACTCGGCGGCACGGTCAACGCGCTCGGCGGTGACGCGCTGGTGCTGAAGGCGCAGTCAGGCAACAACTCGATCTACACCGTCAATCTGGGCACCTCCGCCGTCCCGGTTCCCGCAGCCGCCTGGCTGATGGTCCCGGCGATCGGTGCCCTGGCCGCGAGGGCCCGGCGTCGCAAGGCCTGACGCCGGCGACAAAGCGAATCGGAAGAAGCCCCGCGGGGTCGGCCTCGCGGGGCTTTTGTTTTTTTGGTGAATATTCGCGGCGGGCGCCGCTCCTACAGCTCCAGAAATGGTCTCTGGATCTGTAGGAGCAGCGCCAGCCGCGAAACCGCATCGGCCCAGTCGCCCGGGCCCGTTGCCAAGCCTCCCGGGTTATTCCAGACTGGGGCTCATCCGGGGCAGGGGAAGCGGGCGACATGAACCAGAACAAGGCAGCGGCTGCGGGCCTCGTCGGCTGGGTGCTGGGGGCCCTGGCAGGAACGGCCGGGGCGACACCGTTCGATGTCTCGACCAGCGATGCGCTGAACGGCATCACGGACATCTACAGCGCTACCTTCGACCCCCCGCTGTCACCCTGCGGGCCCGGTTCGCCGGGTTACTGCGCATTCTTCGGCGGCGACCCGCCAGCGTCCCGGGCGCTGGTGATCTCGCCGACCCCCACGACGGTGACGACCGGCATCCCCGGCGCGATCGGTCCGCCGACTCCGCCGGCAGGCTCGTTCCTCGACCTGACCCTGAATGCCGGGAACACCAGCGTGACGCTTGCCGGCGGCAGCATCCGCACGCCGGTGCTCGGCATCATCATCAGCGGCACGACCACCGTGACGGCAGAGGGGGCGGGCTTCATCATCGACGCCGCGCCGCAGACGGTGCCGGTCGATGCCGACGGCCGGGCCGAGTTCCTGGTCAACCTGGCGCCGGCGAAGGCGGCCGACTTCAGCACGCTCGCCGACGTGGTGACGGGCTGCAGCGGGCCGCTCTGCGCGCTGATCCCGATCCTCACCCTCGACATGATCCGCTACCGGCTGGCGCTCGACTTCGACCCGAGCTTCGGCTCGTTCACGGGGGTGTTCATCGGCCAGACGGCCAACAACTCGCTGGTGTTCGCGACGCTGAATTCAGGTGTCCCGGATGTCGCCGTCACCGATTCGCAGCCACCGGGCAACGATCTCGCCATCCCCTTCGGCGACGTCACCGAGCTCACCTCGGCGACCCGCACGGTGACCGTGGCGAATCCGGGTGGCGGCCGCCTGTTCCTCGGCCAGCTGGCCCAGGCCGATCCGCTCGCGGCACCGTTCGCGCTGGCAGGCTCCGGCAACTGCTCCGGCCAGGTGCTCCTGCGCAACCAGACCTGCGCCTTCGACGTCGTCTTCACCCCGGAGAATGTCGGTGCTTTCTCCGATGGCTTCGACATCCCCTCCAACGACAGCGACGAGTCATCGGTGACTGTTGCCGTCAGCGGCAGCGGCGTGCCCACACCGGTACCCGACATCGCGGTCGCCGATTCCGTGGCGCCAGCCGACGACGGCGAGGTGCCGTTCGGCGCCCTCGTGGCCGGCGGCGTGGCGAACCAGACCGTGACGGTCTCGAACATCGGCACCGCCGACCTGGTGCTGGGGCAGGTGGCCCAGGCCAATCCGCTCGCTGCGCCCTTCAGCGTCCAGGCCGACAACTGCTCCGGCCAGACCCTCGC
>CAUJIY010000048.1 GCA_963205295.1 Pseudomonadota bacterium | reverse complement strand
AGGCCAGGCTCGAGCGCTACGGCGCCGCCTTCCTCGCTGCCATCCGCGAGCACGACGCCCCGCCCGCTGCCTCCCCGGCCGCCACCCCGTAGGTGCAGCCGCCTCCGCACATTCTCCGGCGTCGACGGGGCCGGCGTTGCTCCCGCGCGCTGCTGCCGGCGTGCCGGCGACGGGCGGGGAGGGCCAGCGGCGCAGGACGCGCAGCGCCAGCCCGAGACGAGCGAGCGCAGGCCATGGATGGCCGCAGCGGGCGTCCCGTCGCCGGCACGCCGGCAGTAGCCCTGGCACAACGCCAAGCACCCGCAGCAGCACGATTTCGCAGCAAGCAACCGGAAAACAGGATCGCCGCTGCGACCACTCCTACGTAGAATTCACCGATGGACGTCACCCCGATTCTCGCCCCGCTCAACGATGCCCAGCGTGAAGCCGTCACGGCGCCGCCCGGGTCCGTGCTCGTCGTCGCCGGTGCCGGCAGCGGCAAGACCCGTGTGCTCGTGCACCGCATCGCCTGGCTGATCCAGGTCGAGAACGTCTCGCCCTACGGCATCCTCGCCGTCACGTTCACCAACAAGGCGGCCGCCGAGATGCGCGGCCGCATCGAGGCCCTGCTCGGCATTCCGGTGGACAACCTCTGGGTCGGCACCTTCCACGGGCTGGCGCACCGGCTGCTGCGCCGGCACTGGCGCGAGGCCGGCCTGCCGCAGGCCTTCCAGATCCTCGATGCCGAAGACCAGCAGCGGCTCATCCGCCGCCTGCTGAAGGGCCTCGAACTCGACGAGAACACCTGGGTGCCGCGCGAAATCCAGTGGTTCATCAACAACCAGAAGGACGAGGGCCGCCGGCCCGACCAGCTGCGCGACGAGGGCGACAGCAACCGCCGCCAGATGATCCACCTCTATCGGGTCTACCAGGATGCCTGCGAGCGCGCCGGTCTCGTCGACTTCGCCGAGCTGCTGCTGCGTGCGCTCGAACTGTGGACGAAGAACCCGGAACTGCTCGAGACCTACCGGCGCCGGTTCCGGCACATCCTCATCGACGAGTTCCAGGACACCAATGCGATCCAGTACGCCTGGCTGCGGCTGCTCGCGGGCGATGGCGGGATGCCGTTCGCCGTCGGCGACGACGACCAGTCGATCTACCGCTGGCGCGGTGCGCGCACCGAGCACCTGGCGCTGTTCCAGCGCGATTTCCCGGCCACGCGCATCGTCAAGCTGGAGCAGAACTACCGCTCCACCGGCACCATCCTCAGGGCGGCCAACGCCCTGATCGCAAACAACAACGGGCGTATCGGCAAGGAGCTGTGGACCGAGAGCGGCGCGGGCGTGCCGATCCGCCTGTTCGGCGCCTACAACGAGCGCGAGGAGGCGCAGTTCATCGTCGAACGCATCCGCAGCTGGGTCGCCGGCGGACACCGGCGCGCCGAGGCCGCCGTGCTCTACCGCTCCAACGCCCAGTCACGGGTCTTCGAAGAAGCGCTGCTGCACGCCGGGCTCCCGTACCGCGTCTATGGCGGCCTGCGGTTCTTCGAACGCGCGGAGATCAAGGACGCCCTGGCGTACCTGCGCCTGCTCGCCAATCGCGACGATGACGCTTCCTTCGAGCGGGTCGTGAACCACCCGCCACGCGGTGTCGGGGCACGCACGCTCGACGAGCTCCGCAGCTACGCCCGCGCCAACGCCATCCCGTTGTGGCGCTCGGCGCAGTCCGCCGCGGGTGGCGCGCTCGCCGCCCGCGCCGCCAGCGCCGTGCACCAGTTCCTGGCGCTGGTCGAGGTCCTGGACCGCGACACCCGCTCCCTGCCGCTGCACGAGCAGGTCGATCACGTGGTACAGCGCAGTGGCCTCGTCGAGCACTTCCGCACCGAGGCGCGCGACCGCGCCGAAGCCCGCATCGAGAACCTCGAGGAGCTGGTGAGCGCGGCACGCAGCTTCGATCCCGGCGAGGGCGAGGATGGGGCGGAGATGGCGCCGCTCGACGCCTTTCTCGCCCATGCCGCCCTGGAATCCGGCGACGCCGAAGGCGACGACTGGGACGACTGTGTCCAGCTCATGACGCTGCATTCGGCGAAGGGGCTCGAATTTCCGCTGGTTTTCATCGCCGGGATGGAGGACGGGCTGTTCCCGCACCGGCGTACGCTCGAGGATGCGGACGGCCTCGAGGAGGAGCGCCGCCTGTGCTATGTCGGCGCGACGCGCGCCATGAGCGAGCTCTACCTGACCTATGCCGAGCAGCGGCGCATGCACGGCGTCGACAGTGCCGGTGCCCCGTCGCGTTTCATCGGCGAAATCCCCGCGGAGCTGATCGAGGAGGTACGCCCACGCATCCGTGTATCGCGGCCGGTTTACCGCCAGCCCTTCGAGGGCAAGTCGCCCGCGCGCGCCGTCGACGCCGACCAGCCGGTGCGCCTTGGCCAGCGCGTCCGTCACGGCAAGTTCGGCGAGGGCATCGTGCTCAACTGCGAAGGCACCGGTGCCCACGCCCGGGTGCAGGTCAACTTCGAGCGCGGCGGGGCCAAGTGGCTGGTCATGGCCTACGCCAACCTGGAGCTGATGTAGACTGGCGTCCGCCCATGAAGATCATCATCCTCGGCGCCGGCCAGGTCGGGTCCACTGCCGCGCATCACCTGGTGCGGCAGGAAGCCAACGAGGTCACCATCGTCGACCACGATCCGGCAATCCTGCGCGAGCTTCAGGACCGGCTCGACGTGCGTACCGTGGTCGGCCACGCCGCCTATCCGCAGACCCTCGAGCGCGCCGGAGCCGCGAGCAGCGACATGCTGATTGCACTCACCAGCAGCGACGAGGTCAACATGGTGGCCTGCCAGGTGGCGCATACCCTGTTCAACATCGCCACGCGCATCGCACGCGTGCGCTCGGCCGAGTACATCGCCACCCCCGAGCTGTTCAAGCCCGAGGCGGTGCCGATCGACGTGCGCATCAGCCCCGAACAGCTCGTCACGCAGTACATCCAGCAGCTCATCCATTACCCGGGCTCGTTCCAGGTCCTCGACTTCGCCGACGGCCGCGTGCGCCTCGTGGGCGTGCGCACGCGGCGCGACGGCCTGCTGGTCAACCAGCGGCTGCGTGACCTGACGACCCACATCCCGAACGTGCAGGTGCGGGTCGCTGCGATCTACCGCGATGGCCAGCCGGTTCCGGCCGAGGGGGACACCCTCATCCGGGAAAACGACGAGATCTTCTTCGTCGCCGCCCGCAACGACATCCGCACGGTGATGGTCGAGATGCGCAAGCTCGAGCCACCGGTGCGCCGCGTGGTCATCGCCGGCGGCGGCAATATCGGCCTGCGACTCGCATCGGCGCTGGAGCAGACCAACAACGTCAAGATCATCGAGCGCGACCGCGACCGCGCACGGCGCATCGCCGAGCGTCTCTCCAAGGCGATCGTGCTCACCGGCGACGCCGCCGACGAAGACCTGCTGCTCGAGGAGAACATCGACGCTGCGGACGTCTTCGTCGCGGTCACCAACGCCGATGAGGCCAACATCCTCTCGGCCATGCTCGCCAAGGACCTCGGCTGCAAGAAGGTCATGGCACTCATCAACCGGCCGTCCTACGCCGAGATGATGGAGAAGAGCACCATCGACGTGGCCATATCGCCGCAGCAGATCACGATCGGTACGCTGCTCGCCCTCGCCCGCAAGGGCGACGTGCTCAAGGTTCACTCGCTGCGGCGCGGGCATGCCGAGGCGATCGAGGCCGTGGCGCATGGGACGGCGGAGACCTCGCGCGTGGTCGGCCGGCGCATCGAGCAGATCCAGCTGCCGCCGGGGAGCAGCATCGACGTCATCGTGCGCGAGGACCAGGTCCTGGCCGCACACCACGACACCGTGGTGCGGGCCGACGACCACCTGATCCTGTTCCTGGCCGATCGCCGGCAGGTCGAGCAGGTGCAGCGCCTGTTCCAGCCGTCCGGTCGGTTCCGCTAGGCCGGACCCATGCACGGCAAGGTGGTCCAGCAGGTCCTCGGGCTGCTGCTGATGCTGTTCAGTCTGACCATGCTGCCGCCGGTGTTCGTCTCGGCGTGGTATCACGACGGCTCCGCGCCGGCCTTCGTCTCCGGGTTCCTGGTGACGCTGGTCACGGGCATCCTCATCTGGGCCCCGGCGCGACACGCCAGCCGCGAGCTTCGGTCGCGCGACGGCTTCCTCGTGGTCGCGGGTTTCTGGACGCTGCTCGGCCTTTTTGGTGCCGCCCCGCTGGTGTTCGTCGCGCAGCCGAAGCTCACGCTCACCGATGCAGTCTTCGAGGCCGTGTCGGGACTGACCACGACCGGGGCAACGGTGATCGTCGGACTCGACAGCCTGGCGCCGGCCATCCTCTATTACCGGGCCCAGCTGCACTGGCTCGGCGGCATGGGCATCGTGGTTCTGGCGGTCGCCGTGCTGCCGATGCTGGGGGTCGGTGGTGCGCAGCTCTATCGCGCCGAAACACCCGGTGCCGTCAAGGACACCAGGCTCACGCCGCGCATTACCGAGACGGCCAAGGCGCTGTGGTACGTCTACCTCGGCCTCACGGTGGCCTGCACACTGGCGTTCTGGGCAGCCGGCATGACTCTCTTCGACGCGGTGTGCCACGCTTTCGCGACGCTGGCGACAGGCGGATTCTCCACCCACGATGCCAGCCTCGGGTACTTCGACAGCGCCCTCATCGAGATCATCGCCATCGTGTTCATGGTGCTTGCCGGCGTGAACTTCGCCCTGCACTTCCTGGTATGGCAGGCCCGCAGCCTGCGCCACTACGGGCGCGACTCCGAGTTCAAGGGCTACGTCATCATCCTGGCCGGCGCGAGCCTGTTCATCGCCGCCTACCTGCTGATTTCCGGGCACCACGACGCACCGGCGACGGCACTGCGGCAGGCCGTGTTCAACGTCGTCTCGCTCATGACCACGACCGGCTTCACGGTCAACGACTTCTCGGCGTGGCCCGGGGCGCTGCCGGTGCTGCTGGTGTTCATCATGTTCATCGGCGGCTGTGGCGGCTCGACGACGGGCGGCATCAAGGTGATGCGCTGGCTGCTGCTCTACCGGCAGGGCTCCCGCGAGGTCGTGCGTCTCATCCACCCGTCGGCGGAGATTCCGGTACGCCTCGGTGATGCCGTCGTGCCCCAGCGCGTGATCGACGGCGTGTGGGGGTTCTTCGCCATCTATGTCGTGCTGTTCAGCACCATGATGCTGGTGCTGCTCGGAACCGGTGTCGACCAGGTCACGGCGTTCTCCGCCATTGCCACCTGCCTGAACAACGTCGGTCCCGGCCTCGGCGATGTCGTATCGAACTTCACCGCCTTCAGCGCCATCGACAAGTGGATCTGCGTCGCCGCCATGCTGCTGGGACGGCTGGAGATCTTCACGCTGTTCGTGCTGATCTCACCTGCCTTCTGGCGGCGCTGAACCCGACGGGACGCACCGGCATGCGCCGGCAGCGGGGCCGCAGCCCCCGGCATCGCCCTCACTCGAGGACGATATCGGCCATCCGCCCGTCGCGTTTGGCGACGCGCCCGGATTTCATGACGAAATCGACCTGCTCGAGCACGCTCACCTCGGCGAGCGGATTGCCGCGCACGGCGATGAGGTCGGCAAGCCGGCCCGGTGCAATCGTGCCGGCCTCATCGGCAATGCGCAGCAGGCGCGCCGTATTGACGGTGGCGGCGGCAATCGCGTCCGCCGGTTTCATGCCGGCGCGCACCATGTAGGAAAACTCCTTCGCCGCCAGCCGGTGGGGAATGCCGCCGACGTCGGTGCCGAAGGCGATCGGCACGCCAAGCGCCAGCGCCCGCTCGAAGGCGTGGTACTTCTCGCGATAGTTGCGTGGCGCCCCGGCCGCCTGGGCGATGCTGAGGGTCGGCACCAGGTAGATACCTTTCGCCTTCATCTGCTTCAGGGTGGCGTCATCGGCACCGAAACCGTGGTCGACGGAATCGACGCCTGCGCGCACCGCATCCGCGATGGCATTGCCCGCATAGGCGTGGGTGCCGACCGGAAGCCCGAGCTGGTGTGCTGCCTCGACGATGGCGCGCATCTCCTCGTAGAAGAAGAGCTGCTCCGTCCCGGTGGCATCGAAGAAGCCGCCGGTGGCCATCAGCTTGATCACGTCGGAGCCGGTCTTCTTTTGCATGCGCACGGCCCGGCGACAGCTTTCCGGGCCGTTGCACAGGCCCGACGCCGTCACGTCCGCCGGATCCGTCGTCGTGCGCGTCATGTCGCCATGGCCGCCCGGTGCGGTGACCGGGTTACCGGCCGCCAGGATCCGCGGGCCGAGGAAACGGCCGGAATTGATCCAGTCGCGCACGGCAAATACAGGCAGCGGACCGGAAGCCTGCTCGCGGACGGTCGTGAACCCGGCCCCGAGCGTGGTGCGGGCATTGCGCAGGGTCCACAGCGTCAGGTCCTCGCTCGTCATCTTGTCCGCCTTCTTCGGCGGGTGATCGCCGCCCGACCACATCAGGTGGCTGTGCGCATCCATGAGGCCTGGCAGAACGAAGTGCCCGGCGAGATCGATCACCTCGACCGCGGCGCCCTCAGGCGCGCCAGCCGCCTCGGTGCCGAGCAGTCCGTCATGCACGGCGACGATGCGCGACCCGCGGACGACGACGGTCTGGTTGCGCCGTGGCGCGGTGCCGGGCTCGGCGAGGAGCTCGCCCGCGCGGATCACGACCCAGGCTTCCGTGGTACTGCCTGCCGCCAGGGCCGTCCCGAAGTGCGTCAGGGTCAGGCCAAGCAAGCCGATGAGGACTGCTGCTCGCATCGTCGTTTCTCTCCATCGATCGACCACCGGATCATACTGCCGCAGCGGCGCCCGGACAGCGGGTCGTGCCGACGCCGGGGGATTCCATCAGGGCGCGCTTGGCGGCTGTCGGCAGCCGCTTGATCGCGCACTCCCGGCGCAGCGCCGCACTGCGGTTCGCGGCCGGCTCGACCCGCACCAGCTGCACGGGCCGGCGCCCGCGCGTGTAGCGCGCGCCCCGGCCGGCGTTGTGTTGTGCAAGCCGTGCCGCGACATCGCGGGCCACACCGGTGTAGAGCGTGCCGTCGGCACATTCGAGCATGTAGACCCACCAGTCGCCGCCGGTACCGGTCATCGCAGCCCGCCCTCGCTGCTCTCACCGGCCGGTATCGCCACCAGCACCGGCACGCGGCGCACGACCTCGGCGACCACCGCCGTGAACGTCAGTGCGAGCCCGACAGCCCCGGGCACCGGCCCCCAGCCCGCCGGCAGGAGCAGCAGCCCGCTTCCCGCCAGCACCGCTGCGAGCAGCCACGGCTGGCGTTCGTGGCGCCAGATCTCGAAGCCAAGCGCACCCCAGCCGGCGAGCACACACGTCAGAACCAGCGGAAACCCCGCCGCCGTCGCGGCGCCCGCGTCGCTGCCCGGGCAGGCAAGCGCTGCCGGGACCGAACGGGCATACCAGACGATCTCCTCCCAGCATCCCGGCACGAGCGCCTGCAGCCGCAGCAGTCCGGGCAGGCCGTAGACCAGCAGAGCCGCGGCGAGCAGGCACACGGCACCGTGCCCCCAGTCGATGCGCGCCCAGGGGTGCCCGAGCCGGCGGCTCAAGGTCGCCATGGTGTACAGCGACAGAGGCCAGGCGAAGGTCGCGAGCAGCAGTGGCAGGGCGTAGAGATCGAGCAACTGGCGACCCGGGCCGAGCCGGTGACCGATGCCGCCCCAGAGGGCCTCGAGCACCGCCGCCAACAGGCTCGCGAGACAGAACAGCAGCAGGGTCGAGCGTGTGCGCGACCAGACCCAGGCGCCGTAGAGCACCACGCCCGCGCCCGCCACTGCCACCAGGATCAACAGGATCGAGTACATGGACCTAGTCTAGCCGGCGGCCGTCAACGGTGCGTATCGTCGCGCTGCGCGCGGAAGCGGCGCTGTGCGCGTGATGCGGTGGGCACCGCTTGCGCGCGACGCCCATGGTCCGTACTGCAACCATCGCGGCGCGGGTGCAGACGAGAAGGCGTGCCCTATCAAGCGCGTACATCGCAATGATCAATCGTCGCGAAACCACTGGAAAACCAGTGCCGGGCACCGGCTGCAACACGCACACCGCATAAAATGCTTTGCTTCCGCGAAACCGTGTTTATACTTGCGCCCGGGACATGTCTTTCACTCTCACGGAGTACTGCCAAAATGTCGAAAAAGGGTGGCGCACCGACGAAGTCGGATATCCTCAACCAGATCGCCAAGGACACCAAGCTGTCGCGCAAGCAGGCCAGCTCGGTGCTCGATTCTCTGAACGGCTGCATCCGCAAGAGCCTGCGCAGCAACGGCATGTTCACCATGCCAGGCCTGCTGAAGCTCAAGGTCGTCAAGAAGCCGGCGACCAAGGAGCGCGAGGGCACCAATCCGTTCACCGGCGAGAAGATGATCTTCAAGGCCAAGCCCGCCTCGAAGAAGGTCCGCGCTCTGCCGCTGAAGGCCCTCAAGAACATGGTCAACTGAGGTTGGCCGCACGAGAATACCGAGATAGCGGGTCACGGTAGCACCGTGCCCGAGTGACCAGCCCGGAGCAGCGCAAGCTGCTCCGGGTTTTTTTGGTCCGTGCAGATCAGGCGGAAGAGTCGGGGCTTGCGCCCCTCCCACAGCACCAGACGGCCCATCGCCCCGACACTACGGCACGAACTCGCCCGGCTGGGTGTCGGCGATCGTGCCGGTTGGCGCCCCGCCGTGCGTCGCGGGCGGGCGTGGCAGCATGCGGGTTTCGCGGATCACCCGCTGGCGGGAGGCGACGAGCCCCAGCGCGAGTGCCGTCGCCCCCGCGAAACCGAGCGCCGCGCGCAGGCCGACATGTTCACCGAGCCAGCCGCCGACAAGCGCCCCCGGTGCCGCCGGCAACAGGATCAGCCAGCGCATGGTACTGGTCATGCGACCGAGGAGCGGGGCTGGTGTCACCGCCTGGCGCAGGGCGAGGAAGTTGATGAACACCAGCGTCGCGCCGAAGCCGAACAGGGCGAGCATCGCCGCGAAAGCGGCCACCCCGATCGCGCCCGCCGGCGCCACGGCCGCCAGCGCCCAGCCGGCGCCGCAGACGAGAAAGCCGAGGACCATCGCCGGCCCGGGGCCCACGTGCCGCGACAGCCGGTTGCCGGTCATGCTGCCGGCAACCGTGCCGACTCCCAGTGCGATGTAACACAGCCCGACGCTGCCGGCGGAGAGGCCCAGCACCCGCGTGGCAAACAGGATCTGCACCACCAGCGCGGCGTGGTGGCAGAGCTGCCAGGCACCGACCACCGCCGCCATGGCCACCAGCAGGCGATGGCCGGCGACGAAGACGACCCCGGCACGCAGTGCCGCACCAAAGCTGCCCGCGAGCTGGCGCGGACCCTCGGTCACGCGGATTCCCCGCAGGATCAGCGCCGACCACGCCAGCAGGAGCGCATCGGCCAGCAAGGCCAGCGGCGCCCCGGTGAGCCGGATCAGCGCGCCTGCCGCACCAGGGCCAGCCACTTCGGCAGTCGAATTGGCGAGCGCGTTGCGCGCGTGCGCTTCGACCAGCCGGTCACGCTCGACGATCTGCGTGAGCACGATCTGGGCCGCACTGCCGGCGATGGTGTGGACCGTACCGATCACGAAGCCGACCAGGTACAGCCACGGCATGGTCAGCCAGCCCAGCCACCAGGCCAGCGGCACGACCGCCACGGTTACCGCCAGCAGCGACTCGCCGGCGACATAGACCGGCAGCTTGCGCACGCGGTCGAGCCAGACTCCGGCTGGCAGCGAGAACAGCACGAAGGCAGAAACCTCGACCGCCGTCAGGATGCCCATCTGCGTCGGTGTGGCGTGCAGGAGCACGGCCGCCGTCAATGGCACGGCCAGCAGCGTGATCTGCCCGCCGAACGAGCTGATCAGGATCGAGGTCCACAGGCGCCGGTAGGTGCGGTCGCGCAGCAGGTCGTCGGGCGGCAGTGCGAAGAGCGCATCGAGCATCGAATGTGCTCTCGGGTCCCTGGGGTCGGGTGGGTGGGGTGTGGCGAGGGCGCACAGTTTACTCAACCGCCGTGGGGAAATTTCGCTACGCTTCTCCCATGCCGGCCGGGACCAATGAAACGGTACTCGCCATCCACGGTGGCGCCGGCGCGCCGGCCCGCGGACAACTCGGTACCGGGCGGGAACAGGCCATTCTCGCCACCCTCACCGGGGCCTTGCAGGCGGGCTTCGCCGTGCTCCGCGACGGCGGGCCGGCAGCTCTGGCGGTTACCGCAGCCATCGTCGTGCTCGAAGACTCGCCGTTGTTCAACGCCGGGCGTGGCGCGGCGCTGAACGCCGACGGCCGCGCCGAACTCGACGCGGCCGTCATGGACGGCAGCTCGCAGCGCGCCGGGGCCGTCGCCGGGCTGCACCGCGTGAAGAATCCGATCCTGCTGGCCCATGCGGTCATGGAACGGTCCGCGCACGTGATGCTGGTCGGGGACGGGGCCGAAGCCTTCGGCCGCTCCGTCGGCGTCGCGTTCGTCGAACCGGCGTGGTTCGTCACACCGGAGCGCCAGCGCGACCTCGAACGCGTCCGCGCCCGCGGTGCCACCGTGACGTCGCATCTCGGCACCGTCGGCGCCGTGGCACTCGACCAGGCAGGCCAGCTCGCGGCAGGTACCTCCACCGGCGGCATGACCAACAAGCACCACGGGCGGGTGGGCGACTCGCCGGTCATCGGCGCCGGCACCTGGGCGGACGGCCGCTGCGCGGTGTCGGCCACGGGCTGGGGCGAGTACTTCATCCGGGCGGCGCTGGCCCACGACATCGCCGCCCGCCTCGCCTACGGCGGCGAGGACATCGCTGCGGCCGCCCGCAATGCCCTGGCCGAAGTGGCGCGGCTCGGCGGCGATGGTGGGGTGATTGCGCTCGATGCGTTCGGCCAGGTCGCCATGCCCTTCAACACCGCCGGCATGTACCGCGGCAGCATCACGCGTGCCGGTGTAGCCACGGTCGCCATCCACGCCTAGGCACGGTTCATTGCCATCGGCAGGGGCAGACCGGTAGCATGGCGCGCTTCCATCAACCGCCCGTCTGGGCACTGGCGCCCCCGCCGGGGCGGAAGGCACGATTCATGACCCCCTCCCGCATGCTGTGGCCGTTTGCGACCGGTATCGCCATCGTGCTCGCGGGCTGCCAGCAGCAGGCTCCCGTCGAAACCGCACCCACCCTCGCCACCGATGACCAGAAGGCCATCTACGCCTTCGGTGCCGCCGTCGGCCGCCAGGTCAGTCAGCAGACCGCGCAGCTGCGCCTGACGGCGGAGGAGATGGCGGTATTCCGCAGCGGCTTCGGCGATGCGCTCGCCGGCAAGGAACCCACGGTGAAGATCGAGGACTACCAGAACCAGTTCCAGACGCTGGCCGAGGCACGCCTTGCGGCCGGTGCTGCCGAAGCGAAGAAGGCCGGCGACGAACTGCTCGCCAGCGCGGCCAGGGAGGAAGGTGCGGTCAAGACCGACTCGGGCCTGGTGTTCCGCACCCTGAAGCCGGGGACGGGCCCGAGCCCGGCCGCCACCGACACCGTGCGCGTCCACTACCACGGCACCCTGCCGGACGGAAAAGTGTTCGACAGCTCGGTCGACCGCGGTGAACCGGCTGAATTCGAGCTCAACCGCGTCATCCCCTGCTGGACCGAAGGCGTGCAGCGCATGAAGGTCGGCGAGAAGGCAAAGCTCGTCTGCCCGGCCGCTATCGCCTACGGCGACAGGGGTGCCGGCGGTGCCATCCCGCCGGGTGCAACGCTGACCTTCGAAGTGGACCTGCTCGCCATCAACGGCAAGTAGCGGCAGCAGGGACCTCCCGGCGGCGGTCAGTCGTCGCGGCTGGCGCCGCTCCTACTTTTTGATGCGGCGGCGCCGGCCACGGCGAGTATCGGGGAGCGGCGCCGCGGGTGCCTGCCCACGGGCACGCGCCCCCTCACTTCACCAGCACCACCGGCGCCGGCGCCAGCTGCACGACCTTCTGCGCCACCGAGCCCATCACCGCACCGGCGAGAACGCCGCGCCCGTGCGTGCCCATCACCACTTCGTCGCAGTTCTTGCTGCGCGCGTATTCGACGATCACTTCCCCGGGATCGCCGACGCCGATGTGGTATTCGCAGTCGATGCCGGCCTGCGCCAGCCGCTGCCGTGGCCCGGCGAGGACCGCCATGCCTTCGTCGCGGTAGTAGTCCTGCTGGCTCGCCTGGCTGATGAAGAGCTTGACGTTCACCCCGGCGAGCGGCATCTGCACGTTGAGCAGGTGCACCCGCACGCCCTCGCGTGTGGCTGCGGCACGGCGCAGGACGTAGTCGAGCGCCCGATCGGAATACGGCGACCCGTCGATGGCGATCAGCATGGTCAGCATGTCGTTCTCCTTCACTCGCCGTCGCGGCGCGCCAGGTCGACCGGCCCGGCTGCGGCAGGTTCGGCCGGGTAACGGGCGGCCAGCAGCTTACCGATCGCCACCACCAGCAGCGCACCGGCTACCGGTGCGGCGTAGACCCACGGCCCCGGCAGCAGCGCGACCACCTGCTCGTGCAATGCGACGTCGTGGGCGATCATGTCACCGGCGATCCAGCCGAGCAGCGCGGCACCGCCGACGATCACGATCGGGAAGCGATCCATCAGCTTCAGCACGAAGCGGCTGCCCCAGACGATGATCGGGACGCTCACCACCAGGCCGAACACCACCAGCCCGACGTGATCCTTGGCCGCGGCGGCGATGGCGATGACGTTGTCGAGGCTCATGACGGCATCGGCGACGATGATCGTGCGGATCGCGCCGAGCAGGTGGGTGCTGGCGTCGATATCGTGACCTGCGCCCTCCTTCTGCGGCAGCAGCAGCTTGGCCCCGATCCACAGCAGCAGCACCCCGCCACCGAGCTTGAGGAACGGGATGCGCAGCAGCTGCAGGGCGAAGAAAATCAGCAGCACCCGCAGGGCCACGGCACCGAAGATGCCCCAGAAGATTGCCTGCCGGCGCTGTGCCTCGGGCAGGCGGCGCGAGGCGAGTGCGATGACCACCGCATTGTCGCCGCCGAGCAGGATGTCGATGATGATGATCTGGCCGACTGCGATCCAGAACTCCGGCGACGTGAAATCCATTCCCGATCCTTCCTGCGAGGGCGCCAGTGTAGGGGAATCCGCGGCACTCACCTACCGCCGGGCGCCGGCAGCAGCACCAGGCCCGCGATGGTGGCGGCCACGGCGGCGGGATCGGGCCGCGCGTCCGTGACCTTCACCACGAACGGGAGTTCCTCCGGCGCCAGCGGCTCCTGCCGGGCGAGCTGGTCGGCAAGCACGGCCGGTCCCGCCTCGGACGGATCGCTGGTGCCGGTTTCACGCGCCGTCACCCGGGCCCGGCACACCTCGGCACCGGGAGCACAGTCGACGATGACGAAGGCGGCGCCTGCACGCCGGGCCAGCGCCTGGAACGGCGCCCGGCGGGTGGCATCGAGAAAAGTGGCGTCGACGATCACGTTGCCGGCGGTGAGCGCGGCTTCGGCGCAATCCAGCAGCCGCGCGTAGGTGCGCTCCGTGGATCCGGTCGAGTACAGCCCGGCGCCGAGCCCGGACCCCGAGCGCTCGGCTGGCGCGAGGCCCGCCAGCCGCTTGCGCTCGACATCGGCGCGCACCCGCACGGCCGGCAGCAGCGGCGCTAGTCGCGCCGCGAGCCAGGACTTGCCCGAGCCCGAGACGCCGTGCATCAGCACCAGGCGACGGGACGCCGGCGCAGTCCAGGCCTGCGCCAGGGCAAGGTGCTGTGCCAGGCGCGCGCTCAGGACCGCCACGCGCTCGCCCGTAGCCTCGCGCAGCTGCAGGGCATCGACCTTGGCGCGCACCAGCGAGTAATAGACGACATGCCAGGGCAGCAGCCGCAGCGCGGCGTAGTCACCGGTGGCAGCGAGCCATTCATCGAGGAATACTTGCGCCAGATCACGCCGGCCACGCGAGGCCAGGTCCATGAAGAGAAAGGCAACGTCCGCGACGACGTCCAGCCCGCGCAGGCCTGCGTCGAACTCCAGGCAGTCGAACGGCACCAGCCGTCCGTCCCGGCGCACGACATTGCCGGCGTGCAGGTCACCATGGCCGTCGCGGACGCGGCCTGCGCGACGGCGCTCCGCGCGCAGCCCGCCAGGACCATCGGCATTCGCGCGCGACCAGGCCTCGAGCGCAGCGAGCGTGGTGGCCGGCACCGCCGGGCTGCGACCCAGCACCGCAAAGTTGGCGGCGGCCGCGCGGTCGAGTGCCGCCGGATCGCCGACTACCCCGCTCGCACAGACCTCGGCCTGTGCCTGGAACGCCGCGAGATCGGCTGCCAGCACGGCGATCTCGCCCGGTTCGACCCGCCCGGATTCGACCAGCGCCTTCAGCTCCTCGGCTGGTTCGAACGCCGCCATGCGCACCGCGTAGTCGATCACCTCGCCTTCGCCGCCGAAGCGCAGACCCGCAGCCGTCCGCACGACGGGCACGACGTCGTGGTAGAGCGTCGGCGCAAACCGGCGGTTCAGCCGCAGCTCGTCCTCGCAGAAACGACGCCGGTCCGCGAGCGTGCGAAAATCGAGGAAGTCGAAGACGACCGGCCGCTTGATCTTGTAGGCCCAGGGCGGCGCCACCAGCACCCACGAAATGTGGGTGGTGATCAGCCGCACCGCTCCCTCGAGCGCATGGGGATACGCCGCCGGATCGAGGAGCGCGTGAGGCAACCCGGCTTCAGCAGCCATCGGCGGCCTTGCGCCGGGCAAGGGCGCGCTCCAGATCCGGAACGGAAATGGTCATCACCAGCACGGCGGTTTCCTCAGGACAGCCACGCAGGGCGCAGCAGCAACGCTGTCCCGAGAGCCAGCATGACGAGCCCGCTCGCCAGCTTCAACCAGCGCCCTGCAGCTTCCGTGAGCCGGCGCTGGCTGAGCGCGATCACCGCCAATGCCACCATCAATGCGTCGTCGGCGATATAGCCGGCAATGTACAGGCCGAGGTAGCCGTAATAGGTGGCCATTCCCAGGTCCTGCTCCGCCAGCACTGCGGTGAAGACAGCTGGGATACCTGCCGTACACAACAGCTCGACGAAGTTGACGACCACCGCCAGCGCCGCCACACCTGCCAGCGAGGCGGGCAGTGTGTTGGCACCGAGCACTGCGCGCATGCGCAGGTACAGGCCGGGCTTCGCCGCGGCCGGGATCGACAGCGACATCCCACGGCCGAAAGCGAGGAAATCCTTGACGTTGACCGCACCGATGCCGAGCGCAACCACCCCGAGCACCACGCGTACCGCTGTCGACAGGCCAAGGACCAGGAAGAGGTTGAGCCAGGCAGCCATGAAGGCGAAATACACCGCCCCGCTCACGGCGACGAAGGTGGCGGCGATGAGCGCCATGCGCCGACGGTCGCGCAGGTGTACCAGCAGCGACAGCAGGAACAGCAGCACCCAGGTGGCACACGGGTTGAAACCGTCGAGCAGGCCGAGCGCGAGGGCGAACAGCGGCAGTCCGAGCCGTCGTGCATCGAGCCCCTGAGGCAGCACCGCACCGGTGTCCGGCGGTCCGGTGACACGGACCAGTGCGGCAATCGCCGGGCCGGTCCGCAAGGCCGAATCGAAGCCGACCAGCACGCGATCACCGCAAACGAAGGTCGGCACCCCAGGCGGCCACACGCCGGCAGCGCGCGAGTGACGCTCGAGATCGGCGCGGGCCAGCGGGTCACGGCCGAGTTCGCGCCTCGTGATGCGCAGCCGCGGATGCTCACGGGAAAAATCCCCGAGGAACGCCTCCGCTGCCGCGCAGTGCGGGCAGCCGTCGCGGGTGAACACCTCGAGTTCACGGCATTCGCCGGCCGCTGCGGCGGGGGCAGCCAGCAGCCCGCCGAGCAGCAGCACCGGCAGGAACAGGCGGCGCGACCCTGTCGGCGGGCGCATCGTTACAATGCCCGGCAGGCCATGAACACGCGGGAAGTCTACCGATTCGGCGACTGCGAGGTCGACCCGTCGCGGCAGCAGGTGCGGGTCGGCGGCCACGTGGTCGAGGCGCAGCCGAAGGCGCTCGACCTGTTGCTCTACCTGATCGTCCACCGCGATCGGGTCGTCGACAAGGACGAGCTGCTCGGGAAGCTGTGGCCCGGGGTCGTGGTGACGGAATCGGCGCTCACCCAGGCGCTGCGCAAGGCACGTGCGCTGGTCGGCGACGATGGTGAACGACAGGCGGTTATCCGCACCGTGCAGCGCCGCGGTTTTCGCTTCGTCGCCGAGCTGGCGCCGGCGGACATCCCGCGCGACACCCCGGCGGCCGCTGCCGGCCCGCCACGCGAGGCGCCACGCGCGGTGGCCGTGCTGCCCTTCGCCGACATGAGCGCGCAGCGTGACCAGGAGTACTTCTGCGACGGCATGGCCGAGGAAATCATCAATGCTCTCTCCCGCGCCGGCCAGCGCGTGGCGGCGCGCACCTCGACCTTCGCCTTCAAGAATCGCCCGGACGACGTGCGCGAGATCGCCCGCCGGCTCGGTGTCGAGCTGGTACTCGAAGGCAGCGTGCGCAAGATCGGCGAGCAGCTGCGGGTCACAGCCCAGCTCATCGACGCGGCAAGCGGCTTTCACCTCTGGTCGCAGAGCTGGGATCGGCGGCTCGAGGACATGCTCGCCATCCAGGACGAGATCGCCCGGCGCATCGCCGCGGCGCTCGGCGGCGGCACGGCGCCGGCGACGGAACCGGCCGGCGCGCCGGTCGGAGCCGCCGAGCTGTATCGGCGCGGCCTCGCCTACCAGCACCGCTTCGGTCAGCGCGCCCAGCGTTTCGCCATCGAGCTGTTCAATCAGGCGCTGGCGCGCGACCCGGGCTACGCGCCGGCATGGGCGGCGCTCGCCGTCAGCCACGTGCTCGTGTACCGCTATTCCTGGGCCACCGACGAGCGGCGCAGCGAGGCGCTGCGCGCGGCGCGACGCGCGGTGGATCTCGCCCCGGATCTCGCCGAGGCCTGGACTGCGCACGGCGCGGCAACCACCATCTGCTGTGATTACGCCTCCGCCAGGGAAGCTTTCGAAAAAGCGATCCGCCTCGATCCCGGTTCGTTCGAGGCGCACTACTACTTCGCCCGCGCCGCGACCGAGACCGGGGAGTTTGCCAGGGCCGCCATGCTCTACGAACGTGCCGCCGAAATCAGGCCCGATGACTACCAGGCCCTGGTATTCGCCGGCCAGGCGTATCAGTCACTCGGGCAGCACGAGTGCGGGCTCGACGCCGAGCGCCGCGCGCTCGTCAGGGCGGAGCGCGCCCTCGCCCGCGATCCGACCGACGCACGCGCGCTGGTCCTCTCTGCCGCCGGCCTGATACACGCCGGGCGCGCCGACGAAGCGCGCGCCTGGATCGAGCGCGCCTGCACCCTGGAGCCCGACGAACCGCATTGCCGCTACAACGCAGCCTGCGCCTACGTGGTGCTCGGCGAGCATGAACGCGCCCTCGACATGCTAGAGACCATCGGCCTCGACGCCATGGCGAACCGCGCCTGGATGGAGCACGACTTCGAACTCGACCCGCTGCGCGCGCACCCCCGCTTCCAGGCCCTGATGGCCCGCACCCACTGACCGGCTGGCCGGCCGCTGGTCACGAAAAAGTCACCGAACGATCACCGCACGATCAAGCGGTCGCAGCCGCGCGCGCCCATCCTGTGCCCCATGCCGGACGTACCGGCGAGCATCCCGCCAACGACACAGGAGCACTGCCATGAACATCATGCGTAATTCGATCGGACTCACGGCTGCGATCACCCTGACTACCTCGCTCGCGCTGGCGTTCGCCGCCGACGTCGAAGCCGCCCCGCCCGGCACCACCGGGTCCCGCGCGGTCGTGGTGCACTACAGCCACCTCGATCTCGATCGCGAGGCCGACCGCAGTGCGCTCCTCCGGACGTTGCGCCGGGCTGCCGGCAAAGCCTGCGGCGGCTACGACAACCGCGATCTCGCCGGTCGCGCCGCATGGCACGCCTGCCGGGACACGGCCCTTGCCGACGCCGTGGACCGCATCGGGGACGCGCGCCTCGCCGGTCAACGCAGGAAGGCGTCGTAACCGGTGCGCAGGATCAGCGCTCCGACGACGACGATGAACACCGCGCGTACGAAGCGCGAGCCGTGCTTCAGGGCCAGCCGCGTGCCGAGCAGGCTGCCGGCGACGTTGGCCACCGCCATCACCGCCGCCACGCGCCACCAGACATGACCCGTGGCGGCGAACATGCCGATCGCTGCCAGGTTGGTCGCGGTGTTGATCAGCTTGGCGCCCGCCGAGGCGTGCAGGAAATCGTAGCCGAGCAGGCGCACCAGCAGGAACACCAGGAAGCTGCCGGTGCCGGGGCCGAAGAACCCGTCGTAGAAGCCGAGCACGACGCCGATGGCGCAAGCGACCGCAAGCGCGGCGCGGCGCCCGAGCCGTGGCGCATGAACGTGGCCAAGATCCTTGCGCACCAGCGTGTAGGCCAGCACGCCGAGCAGTACGAATGGCAACGCGCGGCGCAGGCCTTCGCCGGGCACGTGGGTCACGGCCCAGGCCCCGCAGGCACTGCCGGCGAGCGCGGCGACGGCCGCCGGCGCGAGGATCACCCAGTCGAGGGTTACCCTCCGGGCGTACTGTCCGGTGGCCCAGGCCGTGCCCCACACCGCAGCGGTCTTGTTGGTACCAAACAGCGTCGCCGGAGCGGCGGCCGGGAAAGCGCTGAACAGTGCCGGCACCAGCACCAGGCCGCCGCCGCCCACGATCGCGTCGAGAAAGCCGGCCAGCGCTGCGGCTGCCGTGACCGCCGCCAGTTCGAGCACGGCTCAGCGTCCGCCGCTGGTCCGGCGCGTAGCGCCGAGCCACCACAGGCAGGCGAATCCGGCCAGGCCGCTGATGAGCGAGGCGCTGAGGATGCCGGTCTTCGCCATGACCAGCAGCTGCGGCTCGGCGGTGAAGGCCAACTCGGCGATGAAGATCGACATCGTGAAGCCGATGCCGCCGAGGAGCGAGACGCCGGCGATCTGGGCGAAGCGCGTGCCGGCCGGGAGTGCACCGATGCCGAGCCTGAGCGCCAGCCAGCTCGCGCCGGTGATGCCGGCGAACTTGCCGAACACGAGTCCGGCAATCACGCCGAGCTGCACCGGATGGACCAGCGAAGTGAGGAAGGTGCCACCGTCCAGTGGAATGCCGGCGTTGAACAACGCGAACACCGGGATAACGAAAAACGCCACCGGCATGTGCCAGAGGTGCTCGAGCCGCTGCAGCGGGGCCTGGACGGCGACCACGCCATTGTCGAGAGCCTTCACCACGCCCCGCAGCTCGTCGTTGACGAGGATGCCCTCGCCCGGTCGCAGGCTGGCGTCGAAGCGCGCCATCAGGCGGCGGACCTGGGTGCTGAAGGCGACCGGGTCGTAACGCGGACGCGCCGGCACGGTGAAGCCGCCGATCACGCCGGCCAGCGTCGCGTGCACGCCCGAGTTCAGCAGCGCCAGCCACAGCAGGACGGCCAGCAGGAAGTAGGGCACCGGCCGGCGCACGCCGGCGAAGTTGCACAACATGAGCAGGGCGATCATGGCCGCTGCACCACCCAGCCAGCCGAGGGTGATCTGCTCGCTGTAGAACAGGGCGATCACGAGCACCGCACCGAGGTCGTCGACGATGGCGAGCGCCACCAGGAAGGTGATCAGCGCCCGCGGCACCCGCGCCGCGAGCAGCGACAGCACGCCCACCGCAAAGGCGATGTCGGTCGCCATCGGTATGCCCCAGCCACGCGCGTCCGGTGCCACGGGATTGAGCCAGAAGTAGACCAGCGCCGGCGCCACCATGCCGCCGGCGGCAGCGACGATCGGCAGCATCGCCTGGCGCGGAGCGGCCAGTTCGCCGACCAGCATCTCGCGCTTCAGCTCCATGCCGACGACGAAGAAAAAAAACGCCATCAGGCCATCGTTGACCCAGTCATGCAGCGTCTTCTCCAGAGTCCAGTCACCAAGGCGTATCCCGAGCGGCAGCTCCAGCACCTGGTGATACAGGCCCGCCAGGGGCCCGTTGGCGAGCAGCAGGGCGCAGGCGGCCGCCAGCACGAGCAGCAGCCCGCTGGTCGTCTGGCGATGGATGAAGTCCTCGAAGGGCGTGACGATGCGGTCGAAGGCGCGTTCCCAGGGAGCATAGATGAGCCCCTGGCCCGTACCCTCGCCCCGTCGCCCACCGCCCGGGGCGGCTGGCCGCTGTGTCATCGGGCCATGTTAGCGCATGGCCACGCCCGTGCCGCGCGGGATCAGGACGCCGGCTTCGGCGCGGCGATCAGGGCGACCACCTTGCCGTCGTCGGCTGCGGCGGCGTCGCGCCGCTCGAGCTTGCCATCGACGGTGGCCCCGCAATCCATCTGCAGCTGACGGTAGACGATGTTGCCGCAGACCCGCGCGCCGGCCTGCAACTCGAGGAAGTGCTCGACCTCGAGGTCGCCCTCGACGCGGCCATTGATGACGGCATCGTAGACGCGTACCCGCCCGGCAATCGTGCCCTTTTCGGAGAGCACCAGCAGGCCGTGCCGGTCGTCGGTGCCGACGACGTTGCCCTCGACCCGCCCGTCGACGCGCAGGCCGCCGTCGAAGTGGATGTCGCCGCGCACCGTGACATTGTCCGCGACCAGGCTCGAGAGCTTCGTGACCTCGATCGAAGGACGCTTCTTTCTGCCAAACATGGTGCCGTCCCTGGCGCGCTGCGCCGCTCAGTCGTTGCGCGCCACCGTACGGCGCGAGGCGAGGAATTCCATCTGCTGGCTCAGTTCGGCGACCCGCGCACCGAGACCATCGGCCTGGCGCTGCAACTCCTGGCGGGTGGCACGCTCGAGCGCGAGTTCCGCACGCGTGCGCTCGAGCTCGGCATCGAGGCTGGCCGCCGCGCGCTCGGCCTCGGCCAGCCGTGCGGCCAGGGCTGCCTGCTCGCTGCCGCGACCGGCCATGCTGAACGCCAGGGCCGCGAGCAGGGCGAAGGTGAGCAGGCCGGCAGCAAGCGCCCGGCGGCGGGCCGCCGTCGGCTCGAAACGCGCCTGTGTCAGCCACTGGGTATCGTAGGGACCGAACCGTGCCATCGCGCGCTGCCTCAGCCGCCCGACCGCGCCAGGTAGAGCCTGGGCTCGACCTGACGGCCCTGGCGCAGCACCTCGAAATGCAGGTGCGGGCCGGTGGAACGGCCGCTCGAGCCGACGGCGGCGATCTTCTGCCCCGGCAGGACCACGTCACCGACATGCACCAGCAGCCTGGACGCATGGCCGTAACGGGTCACCAGGCCCTTGCCGTGGTCGATCTCCACGGTCCGCCCGTAAGCGCTGCGGTATCCGGAGAAGCGCACGCGACCGCCGGCACTGGCGAGGATCGGGGTACCGTAGGCTGCCGGCATGTCGATTCCGGTGTGGCGCGCGAGCGCGTGCGTGAACGGGTCGCGCCGGTTGCCGAAGCCTGAGGAAACACGCCCGCCCGCGATCGGCGCACGGCTCGGGAAGGCCATGCGATCGAGATCCTCGAGCAGCGCAGCCTCGGCGACGAGCACGAAGTTCGCCTCCAGCCGCGCGAGCTCGCGCCCGAGCCTGGCGAGATCGTTGTCGAAACTGTCGTTTGCCGGCAATGCCGGCGTTGCCAGCGGCGCGACGAACGGGCCACCGCTCGGTGTCGGGCCGTCGGTCGCGGCGGGTTCGCTGCGGCTGTCGCCCGCGGTGGCCAGGCCGAGCTGGCGCGCGAGACGCAGCGCTTCGCCTTCCAGCCGCATGAGCCGGCCGGAGAGCGCCCCGACACGGTCGATCACCGCACGATGTTCGGGACGTGACGGGTCGAGGAGCATGCCGGTCGTCGCCGCCCCTGGTCCGCCGGCGCGCAGCTCCGCGACGCGAAGGCCGAGCGCTGCGCCACCCACGAGCAGCATCACCGCCACCGCCGCGGCAATGGCGGCGAACGTCCCGACGTGCACGGTGCGCAGCCGGGAGCCGGCGAGCGTGCCGGTCGAGACGATCATCAACGCCATCCGCGAACCCTCCCGCCTTGCCGGCTGCGCGACCGTCGCCCAATGGCGGCGGCCTGCGGTTGCCGACAGCTTCAGTCCAACGCAACGGGGACCGGTCGCCACCGGCCCGCGGCCATGGTGTCAGCAGGTCGATGCTGCGACCGTGACCAGGACCTCATTGCGGGACACGGGCGGAGACGCGGACATAATCCGCGAGCGGTACGGCGTTGCGGTGAGATCGCGATGGCGCCTGGCGCCGCGTTCCCCCGTCACCTGCTGCTCCTGCCCGGCACCGGCTCCTTCACCGGCCCGACGAAGCGCGTGCGACAGGAGCCACACCGGGCGCGACGCGGCGCACGATGATGGCCACGACCAGCAGCAGCAGCTGGTAGCCACCGACCAGCACGAACGGCGCCCACGGACCCCAGGCATCGAACAGGCGACCGCCGATGCTGGTGAATACCAGGATGCCAAAAGCGCCGCACATGCTGCTGCCGGCGATCACGCTCGAGCGCTCGCGCACCGGCGCCTCCTGGCCGATGAGGGCTGCAGCGGCCTTGACCATGAAGCCGGTGCCCAGCGTGAGCACCACCAGCAGCGGGATCATCGCGAAGTCGAGTGGTGAACTCATGAAGCGCATCGACAGGTAGCCGGTGGCGGCGGTGGCGAGAGCCACGATCATGGCGGTCATGCGGTGGACGCGGTCGATGTACCAGCCGAAGACCGGTGCCGACACCAGCGAGACCACGTACATGATGATGATCATCGTGCCGAACTGCGCGATCGCACGGCCCGGGCTCAACCCCTCGGCGCGTCCGGCCTGGATCGCCCACAGGCTCAGGAACAGGCCTTTCACCACCACGTCGGAGCGCGCCACGAGGGCGGCTGCATAGGCGACGGCGATGCGCGGGTTGCGCACAGCACGCCCGATCGCGGCGGCCAGCTCCCGCGGTGGCGGCCTTGGCCCGCGCCCGGCCGGTGTGCCGGCCATGAGGCCGCGGGCACAGACCACTGCCATCACGGCGCACAGGCCCGCACCGGTGAGGTACATCGCGCGCCCACCGGTGATGGCATCGTAGCCCCGGGCGGCCAGGACCTCGGGAATCCGGCCGATGACGCCCGCGAAGAACATCGTCCCCAGCGTATTGACGAAGCTCGTGGCGCCGATCAGCTTGCCGCGCGAGGTTTCGCGCGGGTAGTCGTTGACCAGGGTGGCGAGCGTCCCGGCGACCGCCGCCGCGCCGATGGCGTAGAAGATCCGGAACACGAACAGCTGGTCGGTGGTCGCGGCGAACGGGTACAGCCCCCAGCCGAGGGTGAGCATCGCGAAGCCGAAGGCGATCAACGGACGCCGCCCGACGCGATCCGCTGCCATACCGAAGGGGATGAACAGGATGAGACCGATCACCTCGGACCAGAAGGCGAGATCCCCCGTGAGCGTGCCCTGCAGCGGCCGCGGCACGTGCAGATGCGTGGTCAGGATGTAGCTCTGCAGGATCGCCATCCCGGACAGAGCGCCGATGCCGATCAGCGAAGCGAGGAGCTTGATGACGACGTTGCTGCGCGTGACACCCGGCGCAAGGTCGATCGGTCCGAGGCGCGCCCCGTCCGTGGCGGCCGTCATCGCCGGCCGCGCGTGCGTATCCATGAATCGCTCCTCGGTGTTGGCCCCGGGACGGCGGAACGATACCAGACCGCCGATACCCGATCGCCAGAACGGTACGGGTCGGGGCAGAGGACGTGATCACAGCCGGGACCGCTGCAGCCCCCACTGCCGCCACTCCTGTCGCCAGCGCGCTGGCTGCCCCGGGGCAAGCGTGGGTGTCCGCTGCAACACCCTGAATCCGGCGGCTGTACGCCCGTCACGGCTTCGGGACAGTGCGGGAATGCGATATCCCGGTCGGGCGGTATCGCAACCGGGATCACGTCCCGTGTCGGTCTTCGCACATCAGGCTGAGGTAATCAGTACTTGTCAGTTAAATGACATTTCGTATAAATAATAATAGTAACAAAGTGTTAGCTTATTTTGACAGTTCACCCCGGGATGACCTGAAGATGCTGCCGGAGGTGCCCTGCAGGCCTTCCAGACCGCCCCGCCGGCAGCCCGATGCGCTGGCCGGAACACGATCCGGCTATCGCTGCGGCTGGGCGTGCGGGAAGGTCCGCAGGCATCGCCGCCGCTCCCGCCAGTCGGGCAGCAGCTGCTCGAGGAGCCGGTAGAACCCGCGTCCATGGCCGCGGTGTTCGAGGTGGCAGAGCTCGTGCACGACGACGTACTCGAAGCATGCCGGTGGCGCGTGCACGAGCGCCAGATTGAGCGTCATCCGCCGGCGTCCGGCCAGGCTGCCCCAGCGTGTGGTCATGCGCCGGATGGCGACCCCCGGCACCGGGTGACCGCGGGCGGCAAACCAGGCGAAACGCGCCGTGACGAACGCGCGGGCACAGGTCAGGGCGTGCTCCCGGTACCAGGCCTCCAGCGCCCGCCGGATTCCGGTCGCCGATGGAGCGCCGCGCAGGACGACATGCAGGCAGCCGTCCGCATGGGTGACCCCCGTACGCGGTCCGCGCGCGACCGTGATCCGGCACGGCTCGCCCGCGACCACATGCACCGCCCCATCCTCCCAGGCTGGCGGCGTCACGACCCCGCCAGCCTCGCGACGAAAGCGCGCCAGGGTGCGCTCGATCCAGGTGCGGCGCACCGCCAGCTGCTCGCCGATGAAGCGCGCGCTCGCCGCAGCTGGTGCCCGCACGACGACGCGCAGGTCGCGGTGCACCTCGACGGCCAGTGTCCGCCGGCGGGACGAGCGGCGCAGTTCGTAGGCGAACGCGGTGTCGGCGACCGGAGGTGTGCTCATGAC
>CAUJIY010000047.1 GCA_963205295.1 Pseudomonadota bacterium | reverse complement strand
TCGGACTCCTGTGGCTGGGGCGTGCCGTTCTACGACTACCGTGGCGAACGCGACGACATCGCGCGGGCGGTGGCCGGCAAGACGCCGGCCGAGCTGCGCGCGCAGGCCCTGCGGCAGAACCTGCACAGCATCGACGGCCTGCCCGGTCTCGATCCGGACGCACTCGACGACGACTGACACGCACCGCCCGCACGGACAATGCCCGCCGGTCCCCCGTAGGAGGGGCGCAAACCCCGACCGCGGATCCCGCACGTGCTCCGGTGCGCGACGGCCTACCGATACCCCTCCGCCTGCAGCCTGAACAGCCGCGCATACAGGCCATTGCGCGCCAGCAGTTCCTCGTGCGTGCCGTACTCGCTGATGCGCCCGTGCTCGATCACGGCAATGCGATCGGCCTGGCGCACGGTGGAGAAGCGGTGTGAGATCAGGATCGAGGTGCGCCCCTGCGTGTGCTCCTTGAAATAGGCGAACAGTTCCGCTTCGGCTGCCGCATCCATCGACGCCGTGGGTTCGTCGAGCACCAGCACGTCGGCGGAGCGGCGCATGAAGGCGCGTGACAGCGCCATCTTCTGCCACTGGCCGGTGGACAGTTCCTTGCCGCCCTTGAACCAGCTGCCGAGCTGCGTGGCGAACTTCTGCTCCAGCCGCTCGATGAATGGCATCGCCATGCCCTTGCGCGCCGAGTCGGCCCAGCGCTCTTCGTCGGTGAAGGCGCTGACGTCGCCGGCGCCGATGTTCTCGCCGACGGTGAACTGGTAGCGGTTGAAGTCCTGGAAGATCACGCCGATCTGCCGGCGCAGCGCCTGCGGGTCCCACTCGCGCACGTCGAGCCCGTGCACCAGGACGCGGCCGCTGTCGGGCTGGTAGAGCCCGCAGAGGAGCTTGATCAGCGTCGATTTGCCGGCGCCGTTCTCGCCGACCAGCGCGAGGCTCTCGCCGGGGCGGATCTGCAGCGTGACGTCCTGCAGCGCCGGGGTCTTCGCCCCGGGGTAGGTGAAGCAGACCCCCTCGAAGCGCACGCCATCTTCGGGGTGCGGACCGCGAGGCACACTGCCGCGCTGGTAGGCCGGTGACTGCTCGAGATACTCGTAGAGGTTGGTGAGGTAGAGGTTGTCCTCGTACATGCCGCCGATCGAGCCGAGGCTCGCCGAGACCGCGCCCTGGCCCTGGCGGAACAGCAGCAGGTACATGGTCATCGCGCCGATCGTGATGGTGGTCGTGACGGCGGCGATCACCACCCAGACGTAGGCGCCGTAGAGTGCCGCGGTGCCGACCAGGGCGAGCAGCATGCCCCAGGTCTCGCGGCGCAGGGTGAGGGCACGGTCCTCGCGGTAGACCTTGTCGAAGATGGCGCGGTAGCGGCCGAGCAGCATCGGGCCGAGCCCGAACAGCTGCACCTCCTTGGCGTGGTCCTCGCGGGCCAGCACGATCTCGAGGTAGTTCTGCATGCGCGCTTCCGGCGCCCGCATGCGGAACAGCCGGAAGGCATCGCCGGAGAACTTGGTTTCGGCGGCGAAGGCCGGCAGGCCGGCGGCCAGCAGCAGCGCCAGCGCCCACAGCGAGAACTGCGCGATCAGCACGCTGAAGCTCGCGAGCATCACCAGCTGCTGCAGCAGTGCGAAGGTGCGCATCACCAGCGACAGCGGCCGGATCGAGGCCTCGCGGCGCGCGCGCTGCAGCTTGTCGTAGAACTCCGCATCCTCGAACTGCGTCAGGTCGAGCGTGAGGGCCTTCTGCAGGATCATCTCGTTGACCCGGTAGCCGAGCTGGGCACGCAGCAGCGACTGGCAGGCGTTGATGCCGCGCTGGGCGGCGCCGAGCAGCGCCATGATCAGGCCCTCGAGGGCGACCAGCTGGAGTACGCCGCCGTAGGCGGGAGCCGCACCGGACTGCACGGCCGCCACCTGGGCGACGACGGCATCGATCACCAGCTTGCCGACCCACGCAGCCGCGGCGGGCAGCACGCCGGCGACGAGCGTCAGCGCACCGAGCAGCAGCGCCAGGCGTGCGTTCGTCGCCCAGACGAGCGCGATCGCGCGGCTCGTGTAGCCGAGCACGGCGACGTTGCGCAGCAGCGCCTCGCGCCAGCTGCGCGCCGGCGCCGCGGTGTGCGCGACACCCTGGGCGTGCGTAGGCAGCCGTGGCAGCGGCGTGGACATCGGCGCTACCAGGCGTAGAAGCGGGCGGGGAAGCCCGCCGGGAACAGGTGCTGCCCACGCGGCAGCTCGACGAAACCGTCGGTGCCGCCGAGCGCGACGAAGTCGCCCGAGGTGTTGGTCAGCTTCGGCCGCGCGCTGGCTTCACCCGCCTCGCTCCAGGCGAGCGTGACCGGGATGAAGGCGGTGAGATCGGTGCGGAACTCGACGGCCTGCGCAAGCCGCACGCGTGGCATGGGCCGCGCCGCTGCGCCCAGCGCCGCGTCGATCCCCGGCAGGACGTAGCGCACCAGGCAGACCAGGCTCGATATCGGGTTGCCGGGCAGGGCGAACACGACCTTGCCGCCGGCACTGCGGCCGAACCACAGCGGCAGGCCGGGCCGCTGCAGCACCTTGTGGAAGACCGGCTCGACGCCGAGCTGCGTGAGCGTCGCGGGCACGTGGTCGAACTGGCCCATCGACACGCCACCCGAGAGGATGACGAGGTCGCTGTCCCGATGCAGCCGGCCGATCTCCGCGCAGAGCTGCGCCGGGTCGTCGCGCAGCGTGCACCGGCTCACGTCGGCGTAGCCACGTCGGCGCAGCGCGGCCTCGAGGGCGCGATCGTTGGAGGAGCGGATCTGGTAGCTTGCGATCGGCTGCCCGGCGTCGATCAGCTCGTCACCGGTGGAGATCACCGCAATGCGAGGCCGGCGTGTGACCGCCACCTCGGCGCTGCCGCCGATGGTGAGGATCGCCATTTCCGCCGGGCCGATGCGCGTGCCGGGATCGAGGAGCACGGCACCCTGGCGATGGTCCGAGCCGAGCGGGTGCACGAACTGTCGCGGCACGGCCTGGTAGCCATCTTCGATCACGGCTGTATCGCCCTCGCGACGGATGCGCTCGACCGGCACGACGGTATCGGTGCCGGTCGGGAGCACGCAGCCGGTCATGACCTCGATGCAGTCCGCGGCCGAGGCGAGCGCCAGCGGCGCACTGCCGGCACCCTGCGTGCCGGCGACGCGAAAGCGGCGCTGTCCGGTCGCAAAGGCCGCGCCCGCGAAGGCGATGCCGTCCATGGTCACGCGGTCGAACGGTGGCTGGTCGCGTTCGGCGACGAGCGGCTCGCGCAGCACGGCGCCGAGCGCGGCGGCGAGCGGCACACGTACCGGCTCCCAGCGCGGCATGGTGGCGAGGACCAGCGCCGCGGCCTCCTCGACGTCGATGCGCTGGCGCATGGTGGCCACCTCAGCGCCCCGCTGCGACGAGGTCCAGCCGCCCGGCGAGCGTGGCGTGGATCTCGGCGAGGATAGCGAGGGCGATGGTCTCCGGCGAGTCGGCCCCGATCGGCAGGCCGATCGGAGCGTGCAGCCGGCGGCCGAGCCCTGCGGCGGACGCGCCGAGGTCGGCGAGCAGGCGGTCGCGGCGGGCGCGTGGCCCGAGCAGTCCGATGTAGGGCACTGACGTCGCCGCCAGCGCGGCGAGATAGCTGCGATCGGTGACCAGGTGGTGACTCATGACGACCACGGCAGTGTAGCGCGCCAGCTCGACGCTGCGCGCCAGCTCAGCGGGCACCAGTTGCTGCACGTGGTCGGCGGCACCGAGATCACCGCGGGCGAGGTAGGCCGGGCGGTGGTCGGCCACCGTGACGCGCCAGCCGAGCTGGCGGGCGATTTCCACCAGGGCCACGGCATCGAGGCCCGCGCCGAGCACGAGCAGCCGCGGCAGGGGGCGCAACGGTGCGTAGAGCACGCGGGCACCGAGACCCGCCACGGCTTCGCCGGCCACGCACGCACGCGGCGCATCGCGGTGAGCGAGACAACCGCGGCGCAGGGTGGCGCGCCAGTCCTCCGGCAGGTCACGGGCGGACTCGGTGTCCGCCCCGGTCACGAGCGTCGCACCGGGCAGCAGTGCCGGGTCGGTGCTCTCGACGACGGTGGCTACGCAGCCGGGCGCCTCGCCGAGGAGCCCGGCGGCGATGGCGGCAAACGGTGCGTAGCCGTGCCTCCCGTCGACCGGCTGCAGCAGCACGCGGAACAAACCGTTGCAGCCGATGCCGAGACCGAAGATGCCGTCGTGCTCATCGCGCAGGTCGTAGGTGAGCAGCTGTGCGCGGCCGGTCCCGAGCACCTCGCGCGCGTGCTCGGCGAGGTCGCCTTCCAGACAGCCGCCGCTCACCAGGCCCTGGAAGCCGCCGGCACCGTTGATGAGGATGCGGTGGCCGGCTTTCGTGTAGGTCGAGCCCTCGGTGTCGACCACCGTCACCAGCACCAGCGGTGCCTGTTCGGTGCGCCAGCGTTCGAAGGCTTCGAGGATGCGTCGTGTGCTCATCGGGCCGGTGATTCTCCGCGGCTGATCAGGCGGCCGGGTCGACGAGGAGTACGACCTTGCCCATGGCCTGGTTGGATTCGAGGATCTGGTGGGCGCTGGCGGCCTGCTCGAGCGGCAGTACCTGCTGGATCACCGGTGCCACGCGGCGTGCCTCGAGCAGCGGCCACACCCGCTCGCGCAGCGCGGCCGCGATCCGGCCCTTCTCCACCGGGCTGCGCGCCCGCAGCGTCGAGGCGGTCACAGTCAGCCGGCGCGTGAGCAGCCGGCCGAGATCGAGGCGCACGCCGGCACCGCCGAGCAAGCCGATCACCACCAGGCGCCCGTCGGTGGCAAGCGCGGTCAGGTTGGCCTCGAAATAGCTGCCACCGACGATGTCGAGGATCACGTCCACACCGCGCCCGCCCGTGAACGTGCGCACGGCCTCGGCGAAGTCCTCGCTGCGGTAGTCGATGGCACGCACCGCGCCGAGTCGGCGACACAGCGCTGCCTTGGCCGGTCCGCCCGCCGTGGCGAGGACCTCGGCGCCGCAGGCGCTGCCGAGCTGGATCGCGGTGGTGCCGATGCCGCTCGCACCGCCGTGCACCAGCAGCCGTTCACCGGGCTGCAGGGCGCCGCGCTCGAAGACGTTGGTCCACACGGTGAAGAAGGTCTCGGGAAGCGCCGCCGCCTCGACCAGCGACAGCACCGCCGGCACCGGCAGGCACTGTTCGACGGGGACGGTGCAGTATTCGGCGTAACCGCCTCCGGCGAGCAATGCGCAGGCGCGCTCGCCTTCGCGCCAGCCGCTCACACCCGGGCCGAGCGCGGCGACGTGACCGGCGACCTCGAGGCCCGGCAGGTCCGAGGCGCCCGGCGGGGGCGGGTAGACGCCACGCCGCTGCAGGCAGTCGGGGCGGTTCACGCCGGCGGCGGCCACCCGCAGCAGCAACTCGCCCGGAGCAGGCACGGGCACGGGTCGCTCGGTGATGGCGAGGACCTCCGGCGGACCCGGCCTGGTGATCTCGACGGCGCGCATGCCGGCAGTATATCGGCTGGCGCCGGAGCGGTTGCGCGGCGTATAAGAGAGTGCCTGCCCCAGCCGCCAGCCTGCCGATGCCCGATGACATCTTCCATCCGGTGGTAGCGCACTGGTTCCGCAGCCGCTTCGCCGCCCCGACTCCGGTGCAGGCGCGCGCCTGGCCGGCGATCCGCAGTGCCCGCCACGCGTTGCTCGCCGCGCCCACCGGCTCGGGCAAGACGCTCGCCGCCTTCCTCGCTGCGATCGACGAGCTGGTGCGCGAGAGCGCAGCGGGACCGCTGCCCGACGAGGTGCGGGTGCTCTACGTCTCGCCACTCAAGGCGCTGTCGAACGACATCCGCCACAACCTCGAGGAGCCGCTCGCCGGCATCGGGGCGGAGCTGGTGCGTGCACCCGGCATCCGTGCCGCGGTGCGCACCGGTGACACGCCGGCCGTCGAACGCGCCCGCATGCGCCGCCAGCCGCCGCACATCCTGGTCACCACGCCGGAATCGCTATACATCCTGCTGACTTCGGTGTCGGGCCGGCACATGCTGGCCACGGTGCGCACCGTCATCGTCGACGAACTGCACGCGCTCGCCGGCAACAAGCGTGGCGCGCACCTCGCGCTCTCGCTCGAACGGCTCGAGGCATTGTGTGTGCGCGCGCCGCTGCGCATCGGCATCTCGGCGACGCAGAAGCCGCTCGAGCGCATGGTGCGCTTCCTGCTCGGCGGCCGCACCGAACCCTGCACGGTCGTCGATGCCGGCTTCGTGCGTGCGCGCGACCTCGCCGTCGAGCTGCCACCCTCGGCGCTCGCGCCGGTGATGGCCGCGGAAGTCTGGGCCGGGATCTACGACCGCCTCGCCGAACTGGTGCGCACGCACCGCTCGACCCTGATCTTCGTCAACACGCGCCGGCTCGCCGAGCGCGTGGCGCGCCACCTCGCCGAGCGGCTGGAGGAGGGCACCGTCACCGCGCACCACGGCAGCCTCGCCCGCGAGCACCGGCTCGACGCCGAGCAGCGCCTGAAGGCCGGCCGGCTGCGGGCGCTGGTCGCCACCGCCTCGCTCGAACTCGGTATCGACATCGGCGACGTCGATCTGTGCTGCCAGCTCGGCAGCCCGCGCGCGATCGCCACGTTCCTGCAGCGTGTCGGCCGTTCGGGGCACGGGCTCGGCCAGGTGCCGAAAGGGCGCCTGTTCCCGCTGTCGCGCGACGACCTGGTGGAGTGCGCCGCGCTCCTCGATGCCGTGCGTCGCGAGGAACTCGACGCCAGCCGCGATCCGGGCATGCCGCTCGACGTGCTGGCCCAGCAGCTGGTGGCCGAGGTGGCGGCGCGGGAGTGGCCGGTCGATGCCCTGTACGACGTGGTGCGCCGTGCGGCGCCCTATCACGAGCTGCCGCGCGCCGTCTTCGACCAGGTCGTGGCGATGCTCGCCGACGGCTTCAGCACGCGTCGCGGCCGCGCTGCGCTGCACGTGCATCACGATGCCGTCAACGGCCTGCTGCGTGGCCGCGCCGGCGCCAGGCTGACCGCCATCACCAACGGCGGGGCGATCCCCGACCAGTTCGACTACGACGTGATGCTGCTGCCGGAGGAGCTGCGCATCGGCTCGGTCAACGAGGACTTCGCCTTCGAGAGCTTGCCGGGCGACATCTTCCAGCTCGGCAACGCCTCCTACCGCATCACCAGGATCGAGACCGGTCGCGTGCTGGTGGCAGACGCACAGGGACAGCCGCCGAACATCCCGTTCTGGTTCGGCGAGGCGCCGGGGCGCAGCGACGAACTGTCGCAGGCGGTGTCGCGGCTGCGCGATGCGGTGGCGGCCGAGCTCGACTTCGGTGCCGGGCGCGGCTGCGCCTGGCTCGAACAGGAGCTCGGCCTCGCCCCGTCCGCGGCGGCGCAACTCGTCGAGTATCTCGGCACCGCCCGGGTCGCACTCGGCGAGCTGCCGACCCGCGACACCATCATCCTCGAGCGCTTCTTCGACGAGATCGGCGACTGCCACCTGGTGATCCACTCGGTATACGGCTCGCGCATCAACCGCGCCTGGGGACTGGCACTGCGCAAGCGCTTCTGCCGCAAGTTCAACTACGAACTGCAGGCGGCCGCGCTGGAAGACAGCATCGTCATCTCGCTCGGCCCGGTGCACAGCTTTCTGCTGGCCGAGGTCGCCGGGTATCTCAAGTCCGCCAGCGTGCGCCAGGTGCTGGTGCAGGCTCTGCTCGCCGCACCGATGTTTCCGACGCGCTGGCGCTGGGTGGCGACCACCGCGCTCGCGCTGCGCCGCTTCCGCAACGGGCGCAAGGTGCCGCCCCAGTTCCAGCGCAGCGATGCCGAGGACCTGCTCGCGGTCGTGTTCCCCGACCAGATTGCCTGTGCCGAGAATATCGTCGGCGACCGCCAGGTGCCCGATCACCCGCTGGTCGCGCAGGCGTTGCACGACTGCCTCCACGAGGTGATGGATATCGAGGGACTGGAAGCGCTGCTCGCGCGCATCGAGGACGGCTCCGTGCGCGTGGAGGCGCGCGATGTCACCACGCCCTCGCCGCTCGCGCAGGAGATCCTCAGCGCGCGCCCCTACGCCTTTCTCGACGATGCCCCGGCCGAGGAGCGGCGCACGCAGGCGGTACGCACGCGCCACCTGCTCGATCAGGCCACCGCCACCGATCTCGCGCGCCTCGATCCGGAGGCGATCGCGCGCGTCTGCCAGGAGGCCTGGCCCGAGCCGCGCAACGCCGACGAGCTGCACGATGCGCTGGTGCTGTGCGGCTTCATCGCCGAGGAGGAGGCGGGTCTCGAACCCGGCAGCGCGGGCGACGGCTGGCTGGCGCTGCTCGAGACCCTGGTGGCGGCACGCCGCGCAACGGTGGCTATCACCGCCGCGGGCCGCCGGCTCTGGGTGGCCGCCGAGCGCCTCGCGCAGCTGCTCGAGGTATTGCCGGGGCTGGCGCTGCTGCCGCCGCTCGCACCGGTGCGCACCGGCGCGCGTGGTGCCGCTGCGTCACGCGGCGACGCATTGCGCGAGCTGATGCGCGGGCGGCTCGAGACCCTCGGCCCGGTGACGGTCGAGGAACTTGCGGCACCGCTTGGGATCGCCACGGGCGAGGTACTGATGGCATTGCTTGCGCTCGAGGCCGAGGGCGTCGCCATGCGCGGGCAGTACCGCAGTCCGCCGCACGCGCCGGAGGAATGGTGCGATCGTCGCCTGCTCGCGCGTATCCATCGCCAGACGCTGCAGCGGCTGCGCGCTGCGGTCGAGCCGGTGAGTCCGGCCGTGCTGATGCGTTTTCTGCTGGCCTGGCATGGGCTCGGGGCCGAGCGCGCCACCGGCACCGAGGCGGTGCGCCAGGCGCTGCATAAGCTGCGCGGTTTCCCGGCACCGGCCGCTGCCTGGGAGGCGGCGCTGCTCGCCCCCCGTGTGGAGCGCTACCTGCCGGGAGACCTCGATGCGGTGCTCGCGTCCGGCGAATTCACCTGGCTGCGTGCGCTCAACGAGCGTCCCGCCGGGCAGCGCCGGGCTGCACCGGTACGCGCCACGCCGATCGTGTTCCTCGAGCGCGGCACCGCCGCGGCCTGGCTGGCGTCGCTTGCACGCGGCGAGGAGGGTGAGGTGCCGCTGTCGGCGGGTGCGTGCATGGTGCGCGCTGTTCTCGCCGCACGCGGCGCCATGTTCTTCGTCGACCTCGTGCGTGCCACGCGCCTGCTGCGCACGCAGGTCGAACAGGCACTCGCCGAACTCGTCGCCTGGGGACTGGCCAGCTCGGACGGCTTCGGCGGGCTGCGCGCGCTGCTCACACCGCCGGCGCGTCGCGCGAGCTTTGCGCGGCCGTTGCGCCCGGGGGCGGTGAGCCTCGACTCGGCCGGCCGCTGGTCGCTGGTCGAACACGCGGCGCCAGAGCCGGGCGGGCCTGCCGGCGACGCAGCGCTGCAGACGATCGCCTGGGCGCTGCTCGACCGCTATGGTGTGGTCTTCCGCGCTCTGCTGCAGCGGGAGGCCTGGTACCTGCCACCCTGGCGCGACCTCGTCCGCGTGCTGCGCCGGCTCGAGGCGCGTGGCGAGGTGCGTGGCGGACGCTACGTGAGCGGCTTCGGCGGCGAGCAGTTCGCGCGGCCGGAGGCGGTGGAAGGGCTGCGGGCGCTGCGCCACGGAGCGCATCGCGACGAGGAGATCGCCATCGCCGCAGCCGATCCGCTCAACCTCTGCGGCATCGTTACGCCCGGGCCGCGCGTGCCCACGGGGCCGCGCAACCGCGTGCTCTACCGCGGCGGCGTGCCGGTGGCGGTGGCCATCGCCGGCGAGGTGCAGTGGCTGACGGCGCTCGGCCCGCGCGAAGAATGGTCGGCGCGCCATGCGCTGCTGCGTGCCGAGCGCGAGCGGCTGGTGCTGCCCGGGGGCACGCAGCGCAACTGAGGCGGGTTCAGTCGCCGCGGCGGGCGGCGTCGGCTTCCTGGCCGAAGATGGTCTCGGCGAAGCGCTCGTCGAGGTCCTGCAGGCGCAGCATGCCGGTGGCGCTGGTGTCGACCTCGTCCATGACGACGGGCGGTTCGGCGAGGCTGCTGTCCGTTGGTGCGGGCTTGCGCGGAGCGGCGTCGTCGCCCCCGAACATGGCGGCGGTCGGTGAACGCGCATCGCTGGCCAGCGTGACGTTGCCGGTCCGGGCGCCGACGGCCTCGCTGCGCAGCTGCATGGTCATTTCGCTCGGTGGTGGCAGGTCGACGGGCTTCGCTGCGGGAGCCTCCCCCGCGCGTGTCCGCTCGGCGGGGTTGCCGGAGGCGACGATCGCGACCCTGGGCGGGCTGCTGCGCGGCGGTGCCGGGCGGGCGGCGGTCGGGGTCGGACGCGCGCTGCCGTCGCCTGCCTGCGGCGGGGTCATCGGCTTCCAGCCGAGTCCTTCGGCGGTGCGCTTGACGAGGCTGCCGTCCGGTCGCGGTTGCTCCTGCAGGCTGGCGTCGGTCAGGCTCGCGTCGAGCAACGTGTTGATCAGGCGCGGTACGCCGGCGACGTAGCAGTACACGGCTGCGGCCACGCTGCTCGAGAGCAGTGCCATGGCGTCGCCGCCGACTGCGGCGACCTGGTGGCGCACGTAGCGTTCGGTCTCGGCGAGTGTCAGTGGCCTTATCCGGTAGCGGAAGGCGATGCGCTGGCGCAGCTGGATCAGCGCCGGCACATCGACCTGCTGGTGCAGCGGATGCGGGCCCATGAGCACGAGGTTCAGACGGCAGTCGTGCTCGCCGGCGAGGTTCACCACCCGCAGCAGGTGGCGCGCCACCTCGGTGGCGATACCGCCGATGTCGAGACACACCACGAGCGGCTGGTCGTCGCGGACCAGCCGTCCCAGCGTGCGGCGCAGTTCCTGCAGCGCGCGGGCCGGGCGCATTTCCCCCGGGTCCTCGCCGAGTGCGGCGAGGATCGCTGCGTAGATGTCTGCGGGTTCGCCGTAGCGCAGGTCGACGCGGGCCACGCGCGGTGCCGGGTCGGTGATTTCCGCCAGCGCGACCTCGGCGAGCGTGCTCTTGCCGACACCCGGGCCGCCGGTGACGAGGGCCACCGAATCACGGGCGGTCATCACGTGGCGCAGGTGCGCGACCGCGTCGGTCACCGTGGCGTTCGGGGCGAAGAAGCGCTGGCCCGGCGCCTGCGTGAAGGGACGTTCCTTCAGGTCGAAATGCTCGCGGTACACGCTGCTGCCTCGCTCGCTGTTGTCGGCCGGTCGTCCGGACCGGGGTGCAGGCCGCAGTCTGGATTATGTTGGCGCCCGCGGCGTTGATGGTCGTCACAGAGCCGGCCGGCTCCGGGCGGACCTGGCCAGGCCGGGCCGGCGGGGAAGTGTGATGTGGGTCGGCGGGCTGCTGCGGGAGGGGGCACAAGCCCCGGCGGGGCAGTCGCCGCTCGCGCCGCTCCCACAGGGTGGGCTGGTCCCCAGGCCATTCTTCAATTTCCAGCCGCCGCCCACTAACATGGCCGCCGCCCAGACCTAACGCGCCAACCACGGGTGCCTCTGCCATGTCTGCAAACCCCTCGTCCGCACACGACATCGCTGCACGGTTCACCGCGGCCATTGGCCGCGAGCACGTGCTCACCGATCCCGCCGAACGCGAGTTTCACGCCATGGACGTCTACCGTGCCCGCGAGCTGCCGCTGGCGGTCGTGCGGCCGGGTTCGACGGCGGACCTGCAGGCGATCGTGCGCATCGCGGCGGAGACGGGCATCGCCGTGGTGGTCCGCGGCGGCGGCGCGTCCTACACCGACGGCTACCTGCCAGCCACGCCGGAATCGGTGCTCATCGACACCTGCCGGCTGAACCGCATCCTCGAGATCAACGAGCAGGACATGTACGTGACCGTCGAGCCGGGCGTGACCTGGCACGACCTGTGGCAGGCGCTGAAGGCAAAGCAGCTGCGCACCTCGTTCTGGGGACCGTTCTCGGGGCTGAAGGCCACCGTCGGCGGCTCGGCCTCGCAGAACAGCGCAAGCCTCGGCTCGGGCAATTATGGCGTGTCGGCCGACGCCATCCTCGGCTTCGAGATCGTGCTGGCGAACGGCGAGATCCTGCGCACCGGCGCGCATGCGGCCGCCAACGGCCGGCCGTTCTTCCGCTGGTACGGCCCCGATCTCACGGGATTTTTCTGTGGCGATGCCGGCGCTCTCGGCGTCAAGGCCAGCATCAGCCTGCGGCTGATCCGGCTGCCGCCCTTCGACGGGGCAGCCTCCTTCGGTTTTGCGAGCTTCGAGCAGATGGCCGCCGGCATGGCGGCAGCGGCACGCGAGAACGTCAATGCCGAGAACTTCGGGCTCGATCCGCGGCTGCAGCAGGGCCAGCTCAGCAAGACCGACGCCAAGGGTGCGCTGACCGCCGCCATGGCAGTCGCGAAGACCGCGCGCAACCCGGCCGAGGGTGCCGTCAAGCTGCTGCGCATGGCGGCGGCCGGCAAGCGCTTCCTCGCCGCCCATCCCTACTCGGCCCACTACACGGTCGAGGGTGTGTCGCGCGCCGAGGTCAGCGGCAAACTCGCGGTGCTGCGCCGGGCCATGGCCGGCCACGGTGAGGAGGTCGCCAACACCGTGCCGACGGTGATCCGCGCCATGCCCTTCATTCCGCTGTACCCGATCCTCGGGCCGAAGGGCGAACGCTGGGTGCCGATGCACGGCATCATGCCGTTCTCGAAGGTCGCCGAGTTCCACGGCAAGCTGCAGCGCATCTATGCCGACAACGCCGAGCGCATGCGGCGGCTGAAGGTCGAGAACGGCGCGATGTTCATGACTGCCACCACGCACGGCTTCCTCTACGAGCCGGTTTTCTACTGGCAGGACGACCGCACCGCGTTCCACCAGCGCTACCTGCCGGCGGAGTACCTGCGGATGCTGCCCGAGTACCCGGCCAATCCCGACGGGCGCGCACTGGTGCGCGAGCTGCGTGGCGAGATCCAGCAGATCTTCGCTTCGGTGGGCGCGATCCACCTGCAGGTCGGCAAGTGCTACCCCTACATGACAGGCCGCCAGGGCGAAGCGGCCCGGGTGCTGCGCGAGCTGAAGCGCGTGCTCGATCCGCAGGCGATCATGAACCCGGGGGCGTTGCAGCTGTAGCGCTGCTGCAGGAGCACTGTAGGAGCGACGCCAGTCGCGATTCCTGGTCGGGGCTTGCGCCCCTCCTACAGGGTTTGTTGCGACCCCGGGTCGGGGCTTGCGCCCCTCCTACAGGGTTTGTCGCGACCCCGGGTCGGGGCTTGCGCCGCTCCTACAGCTCCAGACGGCAGATCTGCAACTGTGGGAGGGGCGCAAGCCCCGACCGATTGGCCTTTACACCCGGAAATCGATCCCCTGCGCGAGCGGCAGGTCGCTGCCCCAGTTGATCGTCACCGTCTGCCGGCGCATGTAGGCCTTCCAGGCATCGGACCCGGCCTCGCGTCCGCCACCGGTTTCCTTCTCGCCGCCGAAGGCGCCACCGATCTCCGCTCCCGAGGTGCCGATATTGACGTTGGCGATGCCGCAGTCGCTGCCGGCTGCCGACAGGAAGCGTTCGGCGTGCTGCAGCCGGTCGGTGAAGATCGCCGAGGACAGCCCCTGCGGCACGGCGTTCTGCCGCGCGATGGCGCTGTCCAGGTCGTCATAGGCGATCACGTAGAGGATCGGCGCGAAGGTCTCCCGCTGCACCGGCGCCCAGTCGTTCTCGGCCACCACGATCGTCGGCTCGACGAAACACCCGGGCCCCGGCCGCCGGCGCCCGCCATGCAGGATCTTCGCGCCGAGCTTGCGCAGCGCCGCGATGGTATCGAGGTAGCGCGCCACCGCGGCCTCGTCGATCAGCGGCCCCATCAGCACGCCCTTCTTCAGCGGATCGCCGATGGGCACCTGGCGGTAGGCTGCCGTGAGGCGTGCGGTGAGTTCCTTCATGAGCGAACGATGCACCAGCAGCCGCCGTGTGGTGGTACAGCGCTGGCCGGCCGTGCCGACGGCACCGAACAGGATCGCAGGCACGGCGAGATCGAGGTTGGCGTGCTGGTCGACGATGATGGCGTTGTTGCCGCCGAGTTCGAGCAGGTACCGGCCGAGCCGGCCGGCGACGCGCTGGGCGACCTGCCGCCCGACCGCCGTCGAACCGGTGAAGGAGACGAGATCGATGCGCCGGTCGTCGACGAAGCGTTCGGCGAGCGCTACGTCGGCGCTGTTGAGCAGGCTGAATATCGGCGGATAGCCGCCGTCGGCGAGGACCTCGTTGCAGATCGACTGCACCGCCAGACTGCACAGGGGCGTCTTCGGCGACGGCTTCCAGATGCAGGCATTGCCGCACACCGCGGCGATGAATGCGTTCCACGACCACACCGCCATCGGGAAATTGAAGGCGGTGACGATGCCGACCAGCCCGAGCGGCTGCCACTGCTCGTAGAGCCGGTGGCGCGGCCGTTCCGACGGCATGGTCAGCCCGTAGAGCATGCGCGACAGGCCGACGGCGAAGTCGGCGATGTCGATCATCTCCTGCACCTCGCCGTCGCCCTCGGCCTTGATCTTGCCGGTCTCGAGGCTCACCAGCGTACCGAGTGCGTCCTTGTGCACACGCAGGGCGTCGCCGATGCGCCGCACCGCTTCCCCGCGCTGTGGTGCCGGGACGTTGCGCCACTGCAGGAACGCCTCCCAGCTCGCGCCCATGAGCTCCTCGTAGTCGCGCGGTGTGGCACCGAGCACCTCGCCGAGCGGACGACCGGTGGCTGGATTGACCGAGGTGAACGCCGGCGCGTTGCGGCTGCGGTGCCAGGCTCCGGCCGAGGACACTCCGGGATTGCGCCGGGCGAGGCCGAGGGCGGCAGGAATGCGGGCCATGGCTTCAGCCCGCCTGCCGGGCGCGCTGGTGCCCGGTGCGACCGGTCGCCACCAGGCGCAGCGACACGTCCTTGTTCGACTGCTCGGCGAAGTAGCGGCCGAAGCGGTTACCGAGCACCTTTGGCAACGGGAACTGCTCCTGGCGCACGAAGCCGCGGTAGCGCTGCGGTTCGCTGAACACGAGGTCGAGCACCGCGCACAGTCCGGCCGCGGTCGTCACCTGGATCGCCGACCAGAGCCGGCCGGCGATCACCTGCGGGTACACCTTGTTGACGTAGTTCTCCTCGCGCAGCTCGCCGTCCTGCAGCCCGGTCACGGCGACATAAATGATCACCACGTCCTGCAGCGTCTGTGGCACCGCGTTTTCCAGTACGCGCTTGAGCGTGTCGCGGTCGTGGTTGAGTTTCAGGCCGTTCATCAGCAGGCGCATCTGCTCGCAGTGGCCGGGGTAGCGGATCGTCTTGTAGTCCATGCTCTCGACCCCGCCGTGGCTGGTGGCGAGCGAGCCCAGGCCGCCAGAGGTATTGAAAGCTTCGTAGAGCTGACCGTCGATCTCGATTTCCTCCAGGCCCTCGAGCGGCAGCACTTCGCGCTGGTGGCCGTCGACGACTGCGACGCAGGGATTGCCGTACTCGTTGATGAGTCCGTCGGTCGACCAGGTGAGCGAGTACTTGAGGACGTTGTTCGGGTGCTGCGGCAGTGCGCCGACCCGCAGCTTCACGCTGCGCAGCGTTTCGAAGTGGCGGATCAGTTCGGCTGCCGCGATGCTGACGAAGCCCGGGGCGAGCCCGCATTGCGGGGCGAAGGCGCTCGAGGCATCTGCCGCCAGCCGCTGCACGGTCGCCGCCACACCCACGTCCTCGGTGAGATCGAAGTAGTGACAGCCGGTGGCGTGCGCTACGGCGGCGACGCCCTCGTTGGTGTAGTAGGGCAGGCCCGAGACCATCGCCGCGATGCGCTTATCGGTGGCGTAGCGCGTGAGATCCTCGCGTCGCGTGGCATCGAGCACCAGCGGATGCACGTGCGTCGACCCATGGGCCCGCGCGACGTCCTCGGCCGCGCCCGGCCGGCTGTCGGCGAGGTGCACCTCGTAGTCGCCACTCTCGGCCAGCAACCCGGCGATCAGCGATCCGATCTTGCCGGCACCCAGTACCAGGATCCTGTTCATCGTGCAGTTCTCCCCGACCACGTCAGAAATTTCGATAATATTGTACATCCTGGCGAAGGCTTCGGGGACAGCTGATCGCTGTGCCCGGGTCCATGGACCGACTGTCCGGCCAATACGGTCCCTGCGCCGATGGTGAATATCCGCAGCTTACGCGGATCCCGGCCATCCTGCAGCCCTCACCGACCAGGACAGAAATTTCGATAATAAGTGCCTCCTGGTGGAGATTTCCCGGGAGCAGGCGATCGCCGGGACTGGCCCCGTCGGGCACTCTTGTCGCCTGCCTGCCTGCCAGACCGATCGAACGCCTGCTCTTTGCGCAAGGTGGCCGCTGCTCCTTCTGTGAGCAGTCCCTGTCATCCGCCGACGCTTCCGTCGGGCATATTGTCGACGACGCAGGATACGCGCTGTCGGCAGCGCGATCGGTCTCGCCAACCCGCGCACGGGCAGGGTCTGCACCCCCGCTGCGGCACCCGTTAAACTAGCCGCCATGGTCCATTTCCGCCTCAACGGCGCCGACGTCGCTGCCGACGTCCCGGCCGACATGCCGCTGCTCTGGGTGCTGCGCGACGTGCTCGGCTTCACCGGCACGAAGTACGGCTGCGGGATCGCGGTCTGCGGGACCTGCACGGTGCATATCGACGGCAAGGCGGCGCGTGCCTGCGCGGTGCCGGCCGCGTCGATCGAAGGGCGTGCGGTCACGACCATCGAGGGGATGGGGACGCCTGAGCGTCTGCATCCGGTGCAGCAGGCCTGGGTCGACGAGCAGGTGCCCCAGTGCGGCTACTGCCAGCCGGGCATGATCATGGCAGTCGCGGCGTTTCTGGAGCACAATCCGGCCCCTGACGACGAGGCCATCGACCGCGCGATCACCAACATCTGTCGCTGCGGGACCTACCCGCGGATCCGCCGTGCCATACACCGGGCGGCGGAGCTGCGGCTTGCGGCGGCTACGTCGTCTCCCCAGGCCCACGAATCACCATCCGGAAGGACTCAATGATGCAATTCAGCAGGCTTTCGTACGTTCCCATGCTGGCGCTGCTCGCCGCCTGCGGTGGCGGCCAGACGCCGTCGGCCCCGCCGGCCGAGAGCACCGCGGCTCCGCCCCCGCCGGCAGCCGAGGCCCCGGCCGATGCGGCTGCCCCTGCTGAGGCAGCTGCGCCGGCAGCAGAAGCCGCGCCGGCGGCAGGCGCCGCACCGGCAGCTGCCGCTCCGGCGGCAGGCAATGCCGAACTCGCCGCAGCGATCGCCGGCGCCGATCTCAACAAGGGCAAGGTGCTGTTCCTGCAGTGTCGCGCCTGCCACAGCCTGCTGCCCGAGTCCGAGCCCGGCAAGATCGGGCCGACGCTGCACAACGTCGTCGGCCGCAAGGCCGGCACGGTGGCGGGCTTCGCCTACTCGGATGTCGTGGCCAAGTCGGGCATCACCTGGTCGGTCGACGAGATCAGCCACTGGCTCGAGCGCCCGAGCGACTACCTGCCGGGCAACAAGATGGTGTTCGTGGGCCTGAAGAACCTGCAGGACCGCGCCAACGTCATCGCCTACATCCAGCAGGAATCGGCCAAGTAGGCACTGTGAGTTCCGTGGCCGGTGTCAGGCGCATCCGCGCCCGGCACCGGCCCGGCCGAGCATCAGGCCGGGCACGGCGCGGACGATAACACTCAGGCCGGCACCGACGTTGCCGCCGTACACGGCGACAACGGCCACGGCCTGCGCGGCACCGGCGGGGGGTGACCGGCTGGCGAAGCACCCCGGCTTCTCCTTGCATGCCGGTGTAGCGGCCGCGCGATCTTTCAGGTAAACCGAGTCGAGCAGCCGTCCCGTCCGCGTTTTCCCTGACCATGAACCGCAGTCGCCCGCACCGCCCGCGATGGGTTCGAAGGCGTACGCTGATCGTCGATGCGGGTCGTCCTCGACACCGGCATCCTTCTTGCGACTCTGATTACCGCCGACACACCGCCGGATCTGCGTGCCTGGCGCTGCGGCTTTACGCGCGGCCGGACCAGTCGATCCGGCTGCTGGGCGGGCGGCTGGTCCCGGCGCTCGCTATGATGCCTTGGTCAGCATCAATGTCCCGAACGACAAGGCTAGGGCTGTCGTTGATACGATGGAGCGCGACATGACGACGACGATTGCCACCAAGGCGGATCTCCAGCTCCTGCGGCAAGAGACGCGGGCCGAGCTCCAGCTGCTGCGACAGGAAATGAAGTCGTCGCTGGAATTATTGTCCCGCGACATGATCGTACGGCTGGGCTCGATGCTCTTCCTCGGCCTCGGCCTGCTATTCGCGGCGCTCAAGCTCACGGCCTGATCACCCCCATGGGGCCCGGCGCCAGCAGGCGCGGCTAGTCGAATTCCCGCGTTCGCAGCGCCCTGGTCCTCGACTGCCGCCGCTTCGACTCCAGCCGCCGCTCCTTCGACGCCCGGGTCGGCTTCGTCGTCTTGCGCGCCTTGCGCCGCACGAGCGCCGGCAGGATCACTCCGCGAGTCGCTTCAGCGCCTCGGCGCGGTTCTGCTCCTGCGTACGCTGCAACGCTACGTTGGGAGGGAGGTCAAGCCAACTGCGGATCTGATTTGACGTAACGCAAACAGATCTCGCGGTACCGCTGGTTCGCGGCCATGCGATGCTGGCGCGAATCATCGTCGTTTCTCCGAAATTGGTGACGGCGGCGGCCCCGCCAGCACGTACCGTGCAGGTCATGTGGTTCGTAACCCGTTGGCTCCGGTAGCCACTGGCCTTACAATTGGCCTAAAGGTAAGGATGTAAGGAGAACGACCGTGTCATTCGCCACGATCACCAGTAAGGGCCAGACGACGATCCCGAAAAGCGTACGCGATGCAGCGGGCCTGCGGGCCGGCGACCGGATTCACTTCGCGGTCCTGGATGACGGCACCATCATCGTTCGGGTGAAGAACCGCAGTATCCAGGACATCGGCATCCGGCCGCGGCGGCGACGCCATGTGAGTGCCGCCCAGATGAATCGGTAGTGCGCGCGGCTGCATGCTCGGAATCGATACCAACGTCCTGGTGCGCCTGCTCGTCGTGGATGACGCTGGGCAGACGCAACGCGCGCGGCAAATAGTCTCCAGGGCCGTGCAGGAGGGCGTCGCTGTCCTGGTGTCCCTGCCGGTTCTTATGGAGGCGGAGTGGGTGCTGCGCAGCCGCTACGGCCTGGATAAGGACCGCACACTCACTGCGCTCCGCAGCCTGCTGGAGACGCGCGAACTTACGTTCGAGGACGAGTCCGCATTCGAAGAGGCGCTGTTCAACTGGACCGACAGCGCATGCGGATTTGCCGATTGCTTGATCGGCGCCCATAACCGCCGCCTGGGTTGCCGGGCAACGGCAACGTTCGATTCGAAAGCGGCGCGATTGCCCGGGTTTGTCCCGGTCTGATATCGCTACGGCTGGAACAGCCGGAGCCGGCCACAAGCCGTGGAGTTCCGCCGCGCCATCAACCACGCCGAAAGCGCAGGCATGCAGTACGAACTCGCGCAGGCCTGGCTCACCCACCGCATGAATTATGACGAGTCAACATTGCAGAATCTCGCTACCCAACATAGCCTTCCGGTAACTCACCATCGATAGAACAACGAGCATCGCCTGGCAAGAACGGGTCACCATGCATCAGATCGCCCGCAGGGCTGCGGGCTTCCGGGATGCTGGGGCTGATCGGCGTGGCGCGGCGCAAAGCGTCGCAGGCCGGGGTGAATGAAATACAATGCCGGCAACAACAACCCAAAGGAACACAGGGCATGTATAAGCAGCTTCATGCATTGATACTTGCGGCAGCAATCGGCGCTTCCGCAGTGACCAACACCGCCCAGGCAGCGCCGGTCACGGTATTCACTACGGACTTCGACGGCGCACTGTCGGCCGAATTTTCCCCCGGTAGCGCACTGCTGACCGGCGTGCAGGGGTATGCCGGACTCGGTCCCGTCGGCAATCAGTTCGGCGGGAATTTCCTGCGCAGCGCAACCGGCAATACTGTCATGCTCTCTCTGAGCAACTTACCGCAACACGACACCATCAGTCTGGAGTTCCTGTTCGCGGCCATCGATTCGCTCGATGGCACGGGAACATTCCCGTCGGGCGATTACTTCCGGATCGTATTCGATGGGAACGTGCTGTTCAGTGAATCGTTTGCCAATGCGCTGCCGTCGCAGATCCAGAGTTACGTTGCACCGCCCGGCGTCGAACTGGCGCGGCACGTCGATCTCGGCTTCCAGGGGCCGGGCAGCTGGTTCACCGACAGCGCCTATGATCTCGGCGCCGATCCGCGCTTCATGAACTTTGCGCATACCGGCTCAACGGCGCAGATCGAGTTCTTCATTTTCGGTGAAGGCAATCAGAGTCTCGACGACGAATCGTGGGCCATGGATAACCTGCGTGTCAGCGTCACGACGAATGCGGTCCCGCTGCCCGGTGCGGCGTGGTTGCTCGCTTCCGGAATCGGCCTGCTCGTGCGGGGTGCCCGGCGGCGCCGGACCTGAACACACGCGACGGTACCGGGTCGAAGGTTTCGACGTTGTTGGGCAAGCGCGAAAACTTCGAAAACTACGACCCGGCAGCTAAATCCCTATCCCCCCCGTCGCGAAGCGCGCACGAAAGCCACTCGCCTGCCAGGCGGCGGCACCGAGCAGGTACCAGCCGCTCGTCAGCGCGGCGAACCACCATTCGATCACGTTCATCGCGCGGTCCTTGTCGGCGACGAAGTTGCCGATCGGGATGCTCGCCAGCCCGAGCGCGAGCAGCAGCGCCAGCAATCCGACCTGGGCACGTACGATCCAGCGCGGCACGGCGGCGCCTGGTGCACGCAGCAGTGCACGCACGAGCAGCATCTGCGCCAGGGCACCGAAGGACAGGTGTACGTTCACGCCGAAGCGACGCATGAGGTTGTAGAAGTCGCCCTTTGAGCCGAGGTACACGGTGTAGAGCACGAGGAATGCGGCAGAGATCAGGCCGATCGCGACGAGTGCGCGCACGCTGCGGGAATCCGCGCAGCCGAGCGCCAGCAGCCAGCGTCGCGACAACCACCAGAACGCGGCCATCAGCACCGCGGCGGGAATCATCCCGCCCTTGAAGAGGAAGAACGCCACGCCGTGGCGTCCGGCGGCGCTGATGGAAGTGCAGCCGGTGAAGTAGGGGATGCAGGCGGGTACGAGACCGGCCTGCGCGGAGATCAGGTAGCAGGCGTGCACGACGACGGGCGGCAGCAGGCCGGCGGCCAGGGCGAGCCATGCGAGCCGCGCGCCGTCGTCTGCTGCCTGCATCGTGCGCCCCGGTACGTTACGGGCCCGGCCCGAAGCGATCCCAGGCGATGCCGAGCCAGATGAGGAGGGCGAGCGTCAGGCTCAGCAGCACCGCCGCCGAACCCATGTCCTTGGCCTGGCCCGAGAGTTCGTGCCGATCGTGCCCGATGCGGTCGACGACGGCCTCGATCGCCGAGTTCAGCAGCTCGACCACGACCACGAGCAGCATCACGCCGAGCAGCAGCGCCCGCTGCAGGCCGGTCCGGCCGAGCCAGACGGCGGCCGGGGTGAGAAGTGCGGCCAGCACGACCTCCTGGCGGAAGGCCGTCTCGCTGCGCCAGGCGGCGCGCAGGCCGGCGGCCGAGAATACGAGCGCCCTCGACAGCCGCCGCAGACCGCGTGCGTCGCTCTTCGGCATGGCCTGGATATGCTCCCTCGAACGGTGACTGAGTCACCCCGGAGTTGCTGGTCGGGATGCGGTGCGCCTGAACTCAGTATGGAAAGGGATCATGGACCATGACAAGGGGGAGATGCTCTGGCGCCCCCGGCAGCCGGGGTGGGTTGCCACGACAGCGGTGTGCAGGGCAGGTGGACCTGAACTTCAGGTACTGATTATCCCCGCACCAGCAGGTCGCGCACCAGTTCCAGCGCCACGTCGGGGCGTTGCGCCGAGATCGCCACCAGGGCGTGCCCGGCGTCGCGGTGCAGGAAGCGGATGCTGCGGATGTCGACGCCGGCGTCGGCGAACCGGCGTGAGAGCTGCGCCAGCGCTCCCGGCTCGTTGTGCAGCCGCACCAGGAAGGCATCCTCCGACATCGCCGTGATTTCCGGCACGGCGCGCAGGGCGCGCAGGGCCTCGTCGTAGCGGTCGACGGTGAGGATGATGACGGCCGAATCGCCGAGCGCCTGCGCGTCGGCGTTCTCGATGTTGATGCCGGCAGCGGCGAGCGCGCCGGTGACGTCGGCGAGGAGCCCGGCGCGGTTGTGGGCGACCACGGTGATCTGCTTCATGCGTTACCTCCCGCGTCGCGCCCGCGCACGATGTCCGCCACCAGCGCGTCGATGTGGCGCTCTTCCACGTGCGGCATGGTGATGACATGGGCGATGTCGCGGTGCACGGCGAGCTGCCAGCGCGCGATCACCGCCGGACCCGGTCGTGGGAGCACGACGGTGATGGAATTGCGATGCCGCCAGGCCTCGACACCGGCCGCGCCCAGGCGCGCGATGGCGTAATCCGCCACTTCCATGCAGCGTGCCACGATGGCGTGAAACCCGGCTGTTCCCTGCGTGCGCAGCGCGTACCAGAGCATCAGGGGCGCGATCGCGTTGCGCGAGCCGGACAGCGTGGTGTCGAGCGTGCCGATGTACTCCACCGAGCGCGCGATGCGCTCGACCGCTGCGCGGCGGGCCAGCACCACTCCGCAGGGCATCGGGGTGCCGATCAGCTTGTGGCCGCTGATGGCGATGCTGTCGATGCCGGCGTCGAAGCCGAAGGGCTGCGCAGCGTCCACGAACGGCAGGATCATGCCGCTCAGCGCCGCGTCGGCGTGGATGTAGGCGACCGGTATCGCCAGGTCGGCGAGCACGGCGCGGATCCGGTCGAGGTCATCGACCGCGCCGGTCATGGTCGTGCCGATGTTGGCGAAGATGATCGGCGGCACGTCGCGGCGTACGCGGATCGTCGCGTGCAGGTCCTCGTAGTCGATTTCGCCGCCCGGCAGGCTACGGATCATGATGTTGCGCGCGTGCAGAAGCCTGAGGATCTTCGCCACGCTGTAGTGCGTGGCCTCGGAGTAGTAGACCACCCCGTCGGGATGCAGCTCCCGGGCGAGGTAGATCCCGTACATGTTGCCCTCGGTGCCGCCGTTGGTGACGTAGCCCCAGAAACCGTCGCGGGGCGCGCGCGTGAATGCGCGGAAGTGTTCGAGCACCTCGACTTCGATGTCGTGCGTGTGTACCGCGAAGGTCGTCGGCTGGAACGGGTCGCCGACGTTGTTGAGCGGGTAGCCGAGGAACGGATAGAGCGCCGTGTAGTCGAAACGCCCGGAGCAGGGGTAGCCGAGGGACCGGTCGGCCGCCTCGTCGATGCGCGCGAGCAGAGCGTCCAGGCGTGCGCGGTCCGCTGGCGCCAACAACTCCGGACGGTAGAGCGGGGGTGGGCGGGCCATGCCGGTGAACCTCGGGGCCGCCGCGGCCGCTCCTCAGGCCGCCGCGGCCACGCCCCATCCGCCCGGCGTCCAGCCCTTCGGCAGGCCCGCGTCGGGGGTGAAGCCGTAGATCTCCTCGCCGGGCAGCGCCGCGGCGAGGATGCGCCGCACCTCGAGCAAGCGGGCGAGGTCGATGCCGGTGCGCAGGCCCATGGCGTCGAGCATGAACACGAGGTCTTCCGTGACGATGTTGCCGCTCGCGCCCGGCGCATAGGGGCAGCCGCCGAGCCCGCCGAGCGAGCTGTCGAGGGTGGTGATGCCTTCCTCGAGGGCAGCGAGTGCGTTGGCGAGCCCGAGCCCGCGGGTATTGTGCAGGTGCACGCTGGAGAGCCTTTCGGCGCCGATCTCGGCGCGCACCAGGCGGATCAGGCGGCGCAGCTGCGTGGGGTTCGCGTAGCCCGTGGTATCGGACAGGCCGACTTCGTCGACGCCGGCCTCGATCAGCCGGCGGGCCAGCTCCACGACCTTCGCTTCCGGCACCGGCCCTTCGAGCGTGCAGCCGAAGGCGGTCGCGACATTGCCTTCGAGTCCCGGCCGACGGTCGGCGGGCAGCGACCGCACCAGCCCGGCAATGCGCCGCACCTCCTCGATGACCTCGTCGTGGGTCCGGCGCAGGTTCGCCTTGCTGTGCGTCTCGCTCGCCGAG
>CAUJIY010000046.1 GCA_963205295.1 Pseudomonadota bacterium | reverse complement strand
GCCATCCCTTCGGCACCAACTTGGTCGAGGGCATCAACAACCGCATCAAGGTCATCAAGCGCATGGCCTACGGGTACCGCGACGAGGAGTACTTCTTCCTCAAGATCCGGGCTGCCTTCCCCGGTATTGCGCGATGAACCTCTTTTTTGAAGCGTTTCCCCAAGCGATCCGCCGAACCCCTGGAACCGAGCCGGCTGGCCGGACATCCGTGATTCCCGAGCACGCTCCGTGCGGGCATGTCCGGTGTACGGCTGGAGGTTCTTACATAACCCAAGGGTGGCGTATGGTGCTTGCAAACCAGCGGGCTGATGGAAACAATGCACCGGTAGAAAAAGTACCCATGCTTCCCCCATTCCAGTGACCATGCTGGAGTGACGACCAAGAAAAAGAACGGAAAAAACCAATGTCACGGATCATCCCGGTAATTGCTGTTTCGCTGCTGGCAGCAGGCGCAGCGGATGCCGCACTCGTCAGCCGTGTGGGCGGTCAGGCCGTCTACGACACGACGCAGAACATCACCTGGCTGGCAGATGCGAACCTTGCCCAGACGTCGGGCTACGGCGAGGCTGGTCCCGATGGGAGAATGCACTGGGGTCAGGCTCTGTCATGGATCGATTCACTGAACGCGAAGGGCGGCGGAGCTGGCCATCTCGGTGTGAACAACTGGCGGCTGCCCCACACGTTGCAGCCCGATGCCAGCTGCTCGAGTCAGGAACCCGGCAAGAGTTCCGGTACGGGTTGCAGCGGCAGTGAGATGGGGCATCTGTACTACATGGACGGAATCACCGCGGCCACTCCCGGTCCGTTCAGCAATGTCCAGCTCGCCTATTGGTCGGATACCTCCTATGCGCCCAATCCGCAGAATGCGTGGGCCTTCGGTTTCGGGAACGGCACGCAGGAGATCGGCTGGAAGGCCATTACTCTCTCCACATGGGCCGTGCGCGATGGGGATATCGGCGACACTGGTGCGGTTCCGGTGCCGGGTGCGCTGTGGCTGTTCGGCACGGGCGTGGTGGCGCTGGGTGCGAAGCTCAAGCGTCGCGCACGCGGCAACGCAACCGCGGCATGACCGCTCCAGCCGGAGGTTTCCCCGATGCGCTGTCGAGCATGCGCTGGCTGACCCGATAATCCGCACGCCGTGATTCCGCCGCGTGGCGGTTCCGGCGGCGATTGAGCCCGGGGTACCGCTCGGGCACCTCGCGGTGGGGCCAAGCGAGGGCCGCAAGGCGTTCACGCTGCAAACGCCGCCGCCTTCTGCGCCAGCGCAAGTCGCCCGGTTGGGGACTTCGCGTGGTCCCGGCTCTGTGTGAACGGCCCCTCGATTCCGGTCCGCACTCTTGGGGTTATACGCAGTTATCCCATAAACTGCGTATAACCTCCGGTTACCCGCCATGGACCACCTGCCCGAATCGACCCGCCTGCTCTACACCGAGCTCCTGTCGCAGTGCCTGCGCGGCTCGGCGCCTACGGGGCGCGGGCTGTCGTTCGTATCCAAGCGGATCAAGGGTGGCCGGCACTGGTACCTCCAGGTTACGGTGGGCAGCCGCAAGACCCAGCACTACTTGGGCCCGGACACCGACACGACGCGTGAGCTGATCCAGCGGGAGAAGGCTCTGTGGCAGGCCGCGGTACCAGATGCGGCGTCGCGGGAGCAGCTCGTCGCCATGCTGGCCCGTGGCGGCGCTCATGCGACGGGCGCTGTCGATGCGCGCGTCTTCGAGGTGCTGGAGCGCGCCGGCGTGTTTCTCGCCGGTGGTGTGCTCGTTGGTTCGCACGCGTTCGCCCTCATGGGCAACATGCTCGGCGTGCGCTGGGCGTCCGAGGCCAGCCGAACCCAGGACAACGAATTCGCGGCCAGGCGGCATCTCGTCATCGGCGTACCCGATCGGAGGATCGACCTCGAACGGGTGATGCTCGAGTCGGAGCTGGGGTTCGTCGCTGTGCCGGCGCTCGATCCGCGTTCACCCACGACACGATTTCGCATCCGGGGGCGGCAGGTCAGCGTGGATCTCCTCACACCGCTCGTCGGTCGGCCGACGAAAAAGCCGGTGCATCTGGCGTCGCTGGGTGCTCATGCGGAGCCGGTCCGGTTCCTCGACTATCTCCTGGCCGATCCGCAACCCGCGGTCGTCGTCGCGCGGGCGGGCATTCTGGTCAACGTGCCGTCACCGGCACGCTACGCCCTGCACAAGCTGGTGCTGGCCGAGCGGCGGGTCGCCGCCTTCCAGACAAAGACGCGCAAGGATCTCAGCCAGCCCGCGCAGCTGATCGAGGTTCTGCTGGGCGACAGGCCGGCGGATCTGCGGGCGGCCTGGTCGGCGGCGCAAAAGCAGCCGCAGGCGTTCGTCCGGCAGCTGCGAGCGGGCCTGCTGCGCTTGCCGGCCGAGCTGGTCAAAGCGTTGAGGCACGCGAGGGTGGCGTGACGCACTGACGTTCAAGCACGTCCACCAGATATCGCCTGGTTTTCGACGCCGCAACACCGCCAACCTGGTACGGCGTCCCGCTCGCGATCACCCGCTCGGGGTGACCCTGCGGACGTGGAGCCGCGGTGTCAGACACGGTAGCCGGTCGCGTGTCACGAGCGCTGCCGCCCGGAAACCACTGTGCCGCATCGAGTGGTTGAGTAGCACCAACCGGCGTTTCCCGCTGCGCTACGCCCGTTTCTCTGCCGCGGCCGCCGGTGATCCCGGCAGCAGCGGCACGGTCTCGAGCACCCAGTTGCCGGATTCGCGCCGGGCGGGGCAGGGGATGGCCATGGCGACGTCGCCCTGCTTCGCGCGCAGGGCCTTCGTGTCGATGCGCCAGCCGCGCGCGTCCCACTTCTTCAGCCACTCGCGGTAACGCACCGCGCCGTAGTCGCCGGGCACCAGGACTTCCCTGGTGTTGGTGTCCGGTGTGCGCACGGGATTCAGGTTCTCGAGGATGCGGATGTCCTCGTGCACGATCTGCAGCGTCACGTCGGAGATGCGCTGATCGTGCTTGTCGTCGAGCAGCCAGTTGCGCATGTTCAGGAAGAACAGGCGCGTGTTGTTCTCGTCGACTGGGGCCTCGAAGAGGTACTGGTGGAAGGAGTTCGTCGCCGTCAGGTCGATCCAGGTGACGAGCTGGTTCGGTCCCTGGTGCCAGGAGCCGGCCGCGCCGAGGCGTTCGCCGGTCTTGGCGTCGGCGAGCTTGGTGTCGTGGGTGCGCTTCGCCCCGAAGGTCATGTAGAACTTGCTGCCCCAGGGGATGTCCTCGATCGGCAGGGGCGTGCGCTGCAGCTCCGGAGACAGCAGCGGCGCGCCCTGCAGCGGGTGCACGAACTCGTTGTGGATCGGGTCGAGTCCGTTTTCCATCGAGCGCTCGTAGTAGGCGGCGAGGTCGAGGACATAGAGGTGCGACTTCCACTCGGGCGTGCCGAATTCGGCGATGTCGTAGAGCGGCGGACGCTCCTCCGCTGGCAGGTCGCCGAGGAAGGCGAAGACGATGCCGTAGCGCTCCTGCACCGGGTAGCTGTCGACCTTGGCCCGCGGCGGCGGCTTCGTTTCGGCGCCGAGCGAGGGGACGAGCACGCACTTGCCGTCGCCGGCGAAACGCCAGCCGTGATAGGGGCAGACCACGCAGTTGTCCCTGACCCAGCCCGCTCCGAGGGAGCCGCCGCGGTGCACGCAGGTATCGGCGAGCACGTGGGCGGCACCGTCCTGGTCGCGGAAGGCGACGAACGGCAGGCCGAGCAGCCGCACCTTCAGCGGCTTGTCCGCGGTCACTTCCGTGGCGCGGGCGATGGGGTACCAGAAATTGATGTACATGGTGGTCTCCGGGCGGCTACGGCTGCACTGCAGATTATCCTGTCCCGCCGCACGCCCGGCTACGGGCGAAGTGTCGCACCGGCGGCCCTGTCCGTGGTTCGGTGCAGCAGGGCGCGCCGTGGGAGCGGCGCCGGCCGCGACCTCCGCCGTCACGCCAGCGTGTGGTACACCTTCTGCACGTCCTCGTCCTGCTCGAGCTTGTCGATCAGCTCCAGCACCTCGCGCGCCTGGTCCTCGGGCAGCTCGGTCGGGGTGGTGCAGATGTATTCCTGCTCGGCCGACAGCGGCGTGAGGCTGCGGTCCTCGAGGGCCTTCTGCACATGGCCGAATTCCGGGAACAGGCAGCGGATGACGAGCTGCGGCTCGCCCTTCTCGCCGGTGCTCTCGCCCATCTCCTCCAGCCCGTGGTCGATGAGGTAGAGCTCGAGGTCGTCCTGGTCGATGCCCGCCGGATCGAGGCGGAACACGCCCATGCGGCGGAACATGAAGGCGACGCTGCCGGTGCTGCCGAGGTTGCCGCCGTTCTTGTTGAAGATGTTGCGCACGTTACCGACGGTGCGGGTCGGGTTGTCGGTGGCGGTCTCGACGAGAATTGCCACGCCGTGCGGGCCGTAGCCCTCGTACATCGCCACCTCGTAGTTGGCGACGTCCTTGCCGGCGGCGCGCTTGATGGCGGCCTCGACCTTGTCCTTCGGCATGTTCACGGCGCGCGCGTTGGCGATCACGCGCCGCAGGGCGGGGTTGTTGGCCGGGTCGGTGCCGCCGGCCTTCACCGCGATGGTGATGTCCTTGTTGATGCGCGTGAACTGCTTCGCCATGCGGTTCCAGCGGGCGAACATGGCGTGTTTTCTGACTTCGAAGATGCGTCCCATGGCGGCAGGCTCGACAGTGTGCGCGGCAAACCGCCATTATCACCGAAACTGCCAGTGCCGCCCCATGTTGAGCTACCAGCACGACTACCACGCCGGCAACCACGCCGACGTCCTCAAGCACGCGGTCCTCGCGCTGGCCCTGCGGGCCCTGCAGCGCAAGGACACGCCGCTGCGCGTGTTCGACGCTCACGCTGGCTCGGGCCGTTACGACCTGGCTGCCCGCGAGGCCGCGCGTCACGCCGAGCACGAGGGCGGCATCGCGCGCGTACTGGCGGCACCCGCACCGCCGGCGGTGCTCGACCCGTACCTGCAGGCCGTACACGCCTGCAACCCCGGCGGGGGGCTGCGCCATTACCCGGGCTCGCCCGCCATCGCCCGCCACGCGCTGCGCGCGGATGACCACCTGGTGCTGATGGAACTTCACCCGCGGGCGCTGGCGGCGTTGCGCCGGACCTTCCGCGGCGATCGCCAGGTGCACGTGCACGGCCGCGACTGTGCGGAGGGGTTGCCGGCACTGGTGCCGCCGCCGGAGCGGCGCGGGCTCGTGCTCGTCGACCCGGCCTACGAGGTCAAGGCGGACTTCGCCGGCGTCGCCGGCCTGCTGGCTGCCTGCCACCGCCGCTGGCCCGGGGGCGTCTACCTGGCCTGGTATCCGCTGATCCGCGACCGCGAGTCCGAACGCTTCCCAGGCCGGGTCGCCGGACTCGGCATCCGCCGCATCTACCACGCGGTACTCGAGGTGGCCGCGCGCGGGGCGATGGGCCTGCGTGGCTCGGGCCTGTGCATCGTCAATCCGCCATTCGGCCTCGACAGCGAACTCGGCGCCCTGCTGCCTTGGCTCTGGGAAACGCTGTCGGTCGACGGTGCCGGCGGCTGGCATGCCGGCTGGCTCGTGCCCGAGTGAGTCGGTCCGGCGTGCGACCTGCTAGCATCGGGCCCCTTCACTCGTCCGCCCGGAGTCTCACGCCATGAACCGGTCCGCACTCGTCGTCCTCGCCCTCGGTGGCGTCCTCCTGGCCGCATCGTCCGCGCAGGCTGCAGCAGACGGGTCCGCAGCCTCCCGTACGGCCCGGGTGGCGGGCGGCCAGAAGGTGCAGCTGGTGGACTCGGCCCGCACACCGGCGCAGTGGTCGGCCGAGCGGCCGAAGGTCAGGTCGCTGCGCCCGAAGGTGCGCGGCAATGTCGGCTAGGGCCGCGCGGGTGACGGGTTGTCGCCCCACGGTAGAATGCACGCCGCACGGATTCCCGGAAGAGGCACGATGCTCGAACGCCTGATCGAAAAGCTGCTGTTCGCGAGCCGCTGGCTGCTCGCGCCGCTGTACCTTGGCCTGTCGCTGGCCCTGATGGCGCTTGCCCTCAAGTTCTTCCAGGAAGCATTTCACGTGCTGAGCCATGCGCTCACCTCGACCGAGGCCGACCTGGTCCTGACCGTGCTGGCGATGATCGACATCGTGCTGGTCGGCAGCCTCATCGTGATGGTGATGTTCTCCGGCTACGAGAATTTCGTCTCGCGTATCGATGCGGCGACCACCGACACCCTCGGCTGGCTCGGCAAGCTCGATGCCGGGACGCTCAAGCTCAAGGTGGCCGCGTCGATCGTCGCCATTTCCTCGATCCACCTGCTGCGCGTCTTCATGGATGCCCAGAAGGTGCCGAACGACAAGATCATGTGGTACGTGATCCTGCACATGACCTTCGTGGTTTCCGCGGTGCTGCTCGGCGTGCTCGACCGCATGGCCTTCGCGTCGCACCGCGCGCACTGAGCGCTTCAGAAAGGACTCGTGCGGCAGACGCGGCTGTTCGCCGAAGCCGTGCTGCCGCGGCTGCACCAGCAGCCAGGGGAATGGAGATCCACCCATGACAAAAGAACTGCGCCTCGCCCTCTACAGCACCGTTGTCGTGGTAGTGCTGGTGCTGGTGTTCGATCGGTACGCGCGCTGGTCTTCGGCGATCGAGCCGGCGCCGCTCGGCTTGCCCGCGGGAACGCGCACCGCAGTCCTGCTTTTCCACGACGCCGGCGGCCGGGACGATCCCTCTCTGGTGGCGCTCGAACAGCGCGCGCGCGAGTTCGCAACCGGTGCCGGCGCGGTGGCCGTGGTGCGCTACGACTGGCGGCCGTACTCCGAGGGGCGCTTTCGCGCGGGCTCGTTCGGTCTGCGGACTGGCGAGGTACTCGGCCGCGAGCTCGCCGGCGTCGGTACGCTCAAGGCGGTGCACGTGATCACGAACGGCGTCGCTGCGTTCATCGCCGGGCCGCTGTGCGAGGCGTTGAAGGAATCAGGCCGCACGGTGCGCGTGGACGTGACCTACCTCGACCCGGTCGGTCTGCGCGGCATCCTGCAACCGGGCTGGGGCGCGAGCGAGTTCGGCCGCTGTGGTGACTATGTCGAGGCCTACATCAACACCGACGACGCTGCGCCGGCGAGCAGCCAGCCGCTGGAGCGGGCCTGGAACGTCGACGTGACCGGGGCCCCCGGCAAGGACGCCTTCGCGCCGGGCGGTCACACCTGGCCGTTGGCGTACTACCTCGAACACGCCACGGCCGACGACATCCTGCCCGGCCACCACGACAACATCGGACGGTTGCGCGGCGCGGTGGAGCTCAGGTGAGGTAGACCCGCAGGAGGGGCGCAAGCCCCGACCGGGCCGGAAGTCGCGACTCGCGTCGCTCCTACAGGGAGCCTCCCCTGTAGGAGGGGCGCAAGCCCCGACCGGGCAGGAAGTCGCGATTGGCGTCGCTCCTACAGGGCGCCTCGCCTGTGGGAGGGGCGCAAGCCCCGACTCTCGTCCTCTGTCCCCTTACCGCCGCAGCAGCTTCTTCAGCGCGCGCCCCGTCGCGTCCGCGAGCGGCGCATCTTCGGGCGCAAGGCCCCGCACCGACAGGTACACGCGGCTCGTGACGGGTATTTCGGTCCACAGCTCGCTGCCACCGGGCGGCACCCTCCGCGCGCCGAGGCTCGGCCGGATCTCGAGTTCGCGCAGCAGCTCGCCGAGGTCTTCCGGCAGGTTCGCCGGCGGCGGTGCCGGCACGGGCGGTGCCACCGCCGTCGGCGGTAGCTCGGCCGGCGGCGCGGCAGTGCCGGTGGTTGCTGGCGGGGGCTGAGGCGTCGCGACCCCGTGACGCTGGCGGATGCCCGCATCGGCGAGGCCGTAACGGCGGCCGTCGCCCACGGTGCGTGTCGCGGCGGCCTGGGGTGCAGGAGCGTGAGGCGCCGGCGATTCGGCCGTTGGCTGGGTTGCCGCGGTGACCGGGGGCGGCGCGGTCGCCGCTGCCGGTGCGCCTGCCGCAACCGGTCCCTGCAGCAACCGCTCGATCTCCACTGACGGAATGCCGCGGTCGAGCAGATCCCGCAGGGCGTTCGGGGCGAGCTGGTCGAGCATCCGCCCCATGTCGCGGAGCGTGATCGTGCCGCAGTACCCCTGGTCCTGGAGATCCTTCAGACCACGGATGAAGAGGAGCCGCTGCAGGACCAGGTGGGGGTGGCGCGTGCGCGGGCCGCGCCGGCCGGAGCGGGGCAGCAGGCCCTGCTGGCTGTAATAGACGATCGTGCGGCGGTCGAAGCCCGAGAGTTTTTGCAGATCGCCGATCGAATAGCTGCGCCCTTCGGACATGGCGCCAAGGCTAGATCCGAAAGTTGTCAGTGTCAATAAAGTTATTTTGACAGTTAGTTATTGGCGTCAAGTCATGACAATATTAAATATTCCATATAAACAATGCATTGATACAGATCCTGGTCGCGCAGTCGCCGCGATCGTAGCCGATGCCGCCCGTGTACCGGTCAGCGGCGCCAGGCGTTGATGATTTCCTTGAAGGGATGAATGCGCACGTCGTCCCAGAGACCGGCACGGTAGTACGGGTCGGATTCGACCATGCGGCGGACCTCGGCCGCGTCGGCAGCCTCGACGATCAACAGGCCGCCGCCGGGCCGCTGGTCGGCCTCGCGCAGCAGCGGGCCGGCGAAGCGGATCGAGTCGAGGTGGCGGCCGATGTGGACCATATGCTCCTCGAGCAGTCGCGCGCGCAGGTCGGCGTTGTCGGCGATATCGTGCAGGTAGACGACGAAAGCGGCCATCGGCAGTTCTCACTCGGCTGTTTCAGCCGCGCAGTGGCGGCAGCGGCTCCCCGCGCGGCACGAAGCGCAGGGCGAGCCCGTTGTTGCAGTAGCGCTGGCCGGTCGGCGCCGGGCCGTCGTCGAACAGGTGGCCCTGGTGGCCGCCGCAGCGTGCGCAGTGGTATTCCGTGCGCGGCATCAGCAGGCGGGAATCGCGCTGCGTGGCGATGCGTGCCGGGTCGATCGGCCGGAAGAAGCTCGGCCAGCCGGTGCCGCTGTCGAACTTGCCGCCGGTCTCGAACAGCGGCAGGTGGCAGGCGGCACAGATGAACGTGCCGTCGAGCTTCACGTCGTTGAGCGGGCTGCTCCACGGCCGCTCCGTCGCCTCCTCGAAGAGGACACCGAAGCGTTCCGGTTCGAGCACTTCACGCCAGTCGTCTGGCGCCCTGTCGAGCGGTTTCACCGGATCATTGGGCTGGCTCACGGGGAGTTCCTCGGGCTCTGGTGTCGACCCGATTGTAGGCGCGTGCCGGTCGGGCGTACGCCGTCCTGGGACATCTCAGTGCGTCGTCGATGGAGCGCCTGCGGCGACTTCGTCGAGCGCCTGCAGCAATACCTCCGGTGGCTGCGCACCCGAGAGCCCGTGCTGCCCGCCGATAATGAAGAACGGCACACCGGAGATGCCGGCCTGCTGCGCCTGCCCGACCAGCCCGCGTACCGTGTCCTCGTCGGTGCCGTCGCGCAGCGCGTTCAGCACTTCCGCGGCGTTCATGCCGACCTCGCTCGCAATCCCGGCCAGCACGCAGGGATCCCCGACGTCCTCGCCACGCACGTGGTGCGCCGCAAACAGCTTTTCGGCGAGCAGGTTCTGGTCGACGCCCGCCATGCGCGAGGCCCAGTAGAGCAGGACGTGCGCGGAGAGCGTGTTGGGCGACCGTGCTCCTGGCGGTGCGTCGAAGGCAATGCCCTCTGCGGCACCCGTCTCCTTCATGCGCGCCATGATCTCGTCGGCGCGGGCAGCACCGAAGATGCTGGCGTAGTGCTCGCGCCGGTCGCGGCCCTCGCGCGGCATGTCGGGGCTGAGCTGGTAGGGGAACCAGGTGATCTCGACGGCGAGTCCGGGACGCTGGGCGAGCGCCTTCTCCAGGCGTTTCTTGCCGACATAGCACCAGGGACAAACGATGTCGGAGACGATCTGGATGCTGATGGGCTCGCTCATGGATGTTTCTCCGTGCCTGCCGGCATGGTACGACATCGGGGCGAGGAGTCGCGGCTGGCGCTCTCACAGAGTGAGGTGTCGGGGCGTGCGGCCCCACCCAAGCCGACAAACCCAGTAAATTGGGTGGGGCGCCAACCCCCATTCCAAAAC
>CAUJIY010000045.1 GCA_963205295.1 Pseudomonadota bacterium | reverse complement strand
AGATGAAGGTGAAGCTGATCAACCCGATTGCGATGGAGAACGGGCTGCGGTTTGCGATCCGCGAGGGCGGGCGCACCGTGGGCGCCGGCGTGGTCGCCAAGATCATCGAGTAAGGACGTGGGAGCGGCAACAGCCGCGATTATCGACAGGACGATTTTGCTCCGGAAAAGTTCGCGCCTGATCCGTCCCGCATCAGTCACTGGGGCGGGGACGGCGCCGGCGCACGGTACAGGCCAGTAGCTCAATTGGCAGAGCGTCGGTCTCCAAAACCGAAGGTTGGGGGTTCGAGACCCTCCTGGCCTGCCAGGGCATCGCACGGGAACGGTAGCAGGCGGAATGAACACGAACGCTGAGGCAGGTCCGGGAGCACTGGACACGGTCAAGCTAGTCGCTGCCGTGGCGGTCCTGCTCAGCGGTATCGTGGCCTATTACTGGTTTGCCGACGCCTCGATCGTCTGGCGCGTGCTCGGCATGGTGGCGGGCCTCGCTGCGGGCCTGGCGATCGCCTTCCAGAGCGCGCAGGGGCGACAGGTCTGGGAATTCATCCAGGGTTCCCAGGTCGAGATCCGCAAGGTGGTCTGGCCCGGCCGGCAGGAGACGCTGAACACGACGCTGATGGTGTTCGCGTTTGCGGTTGTGCTGGCGATATTTTTCTTTCTCGTGGATCTTGCTCTCCTCGAGATCACGCAGTTCCTGACGGGTCAGGGAGGCTAGGCATGGCGCTCAGGTGGTACGTGGTGCATGCCTATTCGAACTTCGAGAACAAGGTGAAGACCTCGCTCGAGGAGCGCATCAAGCTCAAGGGCCTGCAGGACAAGTTCGGCAAGATCATGGTGCCGACCGAGGAAGTCGTGGAGATGCGGGAAGGGCAGAAGCGCCGCAGCGAGCGCAAATTCTTCCCCGGCTACGTGCTGGTGCAGATGGAACTCGACGAGGAGACCTGGCACCTCGTCAAGGAAGTGCCCAAGGTGCTCGGCTTCATCGGCGGTTCGAGTGACCGGCCGGCACCGATCACCGACCAGGAGGCCGACTCCATCCTGCAGCGGGTCGAGGAAGGTGTCGACAAGCCCCGGCCGAAGGTGCTGTTCGAACCTGGTGAGGTGGTGCGGGTCATCGACGGTCCGTTCAACGACTTCAGCGGCGTGGTCGAGAACGTGAATTACGACAAGAACAAGCTGCGGGTCGCCGTACAGATCCTCGGTCGCTCCACCCCGGTGGAGCTCGATTTCAGCCAGGTCGAGAAGGGCTGAGCAGTCATTGATGGCGGTGGGCCCGCGAACGGGCCAACGCCGGACAGGAAACCGAAATGGCCAAGAAAGTCGAGAAGTACATCAAGCTGCAGGTCGCGGCCGCCCAGGCCAACCCGAGTCCGCCGGTCGGCCCGGCGCTCGGCCAGGCCGGCGTCAACATCATGGAGTTCTGCAAGGCCTTCAATGCCCAGACGCAGGGCATGGAGCCCGGCACGCCGATCCCCGTGATCATCACGGTCTACAATGACCGCAGCTTCACCTTCGTTACCAAGACGCCCCCCGCGTCGATCCTGCTGCGCAAGGCGGCGAAGATCGACAAGGGCAGCGGCGTGCCGAACAAGAACAAGGTTGGCAAGGTCACCCGCGCCCAGGTCGAGGAAATCGCCCGCACGAAGATGCCCGACCTGACCGCGGCGGATATGGATGCGGCCGTGCGTACCATCGCTGGCAGCGCCCGCAGCATGGGCGTCGACGTGGAAGGAATCTGAGGCCATGGCAAGTGAGACCAAGCGCATCAAACGACACCACGAGCGCGTCCGGCGGACCGAGCTGCGCGCACTCGACGAGGCTCTCGGGCTGGTCAAGGAAATGGCCAGTGCCAAGTTCCGCGAGTCGGTCGACATCGCGATCAACCTCGGCATCGACGCATCCAAGTCGGACCAGGCGGTGCGTGGTTCGACCGTATTGCCCCACGGCACCGGTAAGCAGGTGCGGGTGGCGGTCTTCGCCCAGGGCGACAACGCCGCCAAGGCGAGCGCCGCTGGCGCCGACGTCGTCGGTTTCGAGGACCTCGCCGAGCGCATGAAGGGTGGAGAGGTCAATTTCGATACCGTGATTGCCACGCCCGATGCCATGCGCATCGTCGGCCAGCTCGGCCGTGTTCTTGGCCCGCGCGGCCTGATGCCCAACCCGAAAGTCGGTACGGTGACGGCCGACGTGGCGACCGCCGTGCACAACGCCAAGTCCGGGCAGGTGCGTTACCGCACCGACAAGGCCGGGATCGTGCACTGCCCGATCGGCAAGGCCGACTTCGAGATCAAGGCACTGCGCGAGAACCTGATGGCGCTGCTCGCGGATATCCGCAAGGCACGCCCGGCCCAGGCGAAGGGCCAGTACCTGAAACGGCTGACCGTTTCCTCGACCATGGGGCCTGGCGTCGGTATCGACCAGGCCAGCATCGAGGGCGAGCAGGCCTGAGTCTGGCTCCCTGCGTGCAGGGAGAAGATGGAGAAATCGGGCACGCGGCGGCCGGATGCCGTCGTGGGCACGTGGAGATGGCGGCCACCGGTGGGTGGTCGTCGCGTCGAAGACCGCCGGCGACCTGATCCGCACTGCGGGTCGGGACTTAATGGACCGATTGCCGGTCCGCCAGCGCAGACGGTGCAAGCCGAGTCAGATCTTTCTGGTGAGGTCGCCGTCGTCAGCCATCCGTCGTGGATGGCGCGGCCAGGCAGGCCAGGGATGGCAGGCCGGGTCGTGTGGAGAGACTGCCAGGAGGAAACATGGGCCTAAAGCTGGACGACAAGAAGGCGCTGGTCGAGGAGGTCAACGTCATTGCCTCGACGGCGCAGTCGGCCGTGGCCGCGCACTATCGCGGACTTACCGTCTCGCAGATGACGAGCCTGCGCGCGCGCGCGCGCAAGCAGGGCGTCTACATGCGGGTCGTGAAGAACACGCTGGCCCGCAAGGCGGTGGAGGGCACGGACTTCGCGTGCCTTAGCGATTCGCTGAAGGGGCCCACGGTGCTCGCGTTCTCGCGCGAGGAGCCGGGGGCTGCTGCGCGAGTCGTGCGCGATTTCGCCAAGGAGAACGAGAAGCTCGTCGCGGTGGCGGTTGCCATCGGCGGGCAGCTCTACCCCGCGAGCGATATCGGCCGCGTCGCGAGCCTGCCGACGTTGGACGAGGCGCGCGCCAAGCTGCTGGGCCTGCTGCAGGCCCCGATGTCGCAGTTCGTGCGCACTCTCGCCGAGCCCCAGGCCAAGCTCGCCCGCCTGCTCGCGGCCTACCGCGACAAGCAGGGTGCAGCCTGACGGGGCGCATCCCAAGAAACTGATTCGGTTCCGGAAAATTTCAGGAGAAATCACATGTCCGTTTCACGCCAGGAAATCAAGGAAGCTCTGGGCAAGATGCCCGTCATGGAACTCGTCGGGCTGATCAAGGAGCTCGAGGAAGAGTGGGGTGTGTCGGCCGCAGCCCCGGTGGCCGTTGCCGCCGTGGCCGGTGGTGCCGCCGCTGCCGCACCGGTCGAGGAGAAGACCGAGTTCACCGTGACGATGACCGCCTTCGGCGAAAACAAGGTCGGGGTCATCAAGGCGATCCGCACCATCACCGGTCTTGGCCTCAAGGAGGCGAAGGACCTGGTCGAGGGCGTGCCCTCGGTCGTCAAGGAGGGAGTCTCCAAGGACGACGCGGCCAAGATCAAGAAAGAGCTGGAAGACGCAGGGGCAAAGGTCGAGGTCAAGTAGCCGCAAGGCTCCGGGCCGATCGCGTTGCGCGATCAGATCCAGACCCGACGTTCCCTGTACGTCTTTGCCGACGCAGCGGCCGGTGGCCTGTGCCACCGGCCCGCGTCCGTTTCTGTTCTGCGGGCCCGCGACCCGGGCCGACCGAAGTAATTCTAGAGGTGCTGTGACATGGCGTACTCCTTCACCGAGAAGAAGCGGATCCGCAAGGACTTCGGCAAGCGGCCCAGCATCCTGGACGTGCCGTACCTGCTGTCGATCCAGCTCGACTCCTATCGGCATTTCCTGCAGGAGAGCGCCGACCCGGACAATCGCCAGGACCTCGGCCTGCACGCTGCCTTCAAGAGCGTGTTTCCGATCGTCAGCTACTCCGGGAACGCTTCGCTCGAGTACATCAACTATCGGCTGGGCGAGCCCGTCTTCGACGTCAAGGAATGCCAGCTCCGCGGACTGACCTATGCCGCACCACTGCGCGTGCAGGTACGCCTGGTCATCTTCGACCGCGAGGCCAGCGGGGCGCGCAAGGCCGTCAAGGAGGTGCGCGAGCAGGAGGTGTATCTCGGCGAGATGCCGCTGATGACCGACCATGGCACCTTCGTCATCAACGGCACCGAGCGGGTGATCGTTTCGCAGCTGCACCGCTCACCCGGGGTCTTCTACGACCACGACAAGGGCAAGACCCACTCCTCCGGCAAGCTGTTGTTCTCGGCCCGGGTGATCCCGTACCGCGGCTCCTGGCTGGATTTCGAGTTCGATCCCAAGGACTGCGTATTTGCCCGCATCGACCGGCGCCGCAAGCTGCCGGTGAGCATCATCCTGCGGGCGCTCGGTTACACGAACCAGGAGATGCTCGACATCTTCTTCGAGAAGGTCGATTTCTACCTCTCGAAGAAGGAGATCAAGATGGGTCTCGTCGCACAGCGCCTCAAGGGCGAGACCGCGGCGTTCGACATCAAGGCCGGCACGCGCGTGATCGTCGAGGAAGGCAAGCGCGTCACCGCCCGGCATGTCATGGAGCTCGACAAGGCCGGCGCGAAATCCCTCGTCGTCCCGCCCGAATACCTGCACGGCAAGATCCTGGCCCATGACGTGGTCGACAAGTCGACCGGGGAACTGCTCGCCCGTGCCAATGACGAACTGACCGGCGACCTGCTGCAGCGACTGATCGACAAGGGCATCGACCAGGTTCAGGCCCTTTACGTCAACGACCTGGACCACGGCCCCTACATTTCCAACACGCTGCGCATCGATACCTCCACCAGCCGCCTCGAGGCTCTGGTGGAGATCTACCGCATGATGCGCCCCGGCGAGCCGCCGACCAAGGACGCGGCCGAGAACCTTTTTGCGAATCTGTTTTTCAACCTCGAGCGCTATGATCTCTCGCCTGTCGGCCGGATGAAGTTCAACCGGCGGGTTGGCCGCGAAGAAATCACGGGTTCCGGTGTGCTGAGCAAGGAGGACATCATCGACGTCCTCAAGGCACTCATGGAGATCCGCAACGGCCGCGGTGAAGTCGACGACATCGACCACCTTGGCAACCGGCGCGTGCGTTGTGTCGGCGAGATGGCGGAGAACGCCTTCCGCGTCGGCCTGGTGCGTGTCGAGCGTGCGGTCAAGGAGCGGTTGACGCTCGCCGAGTCCGAGGGGCTCATGCCTCAGGAGCTGATCAACGCCAAGCCCGTGGCGGCGGCGGTCAAGGAGTTCTTCGGATCGAGTCAGCTGTCGCAGTTCATGGACCAGAACAATCCGCTCTCCGAAGTCACGCACAAGCGTCGCGTCTCGGCGCTGGGGCCCGGTGGCCTGACGCGCGAGCGGGCCGGATTCGAGGTCCGTGACGTGCACCCGACGCACTACGGGCGGGTGTGCCCGATCGAGACGCCGGAAGGCCCGAACATCGGCCTCATCAACTCACTGTCGGTCTACGCCAGAACCAACGAATACGGCTTCCTCGAGACGCCGTACCGCAAGGTCCACGACGGGCGGGTGACCGAGGACATCGAGTACCTGTCGGCGATCGAGGAGGGCCAGTACGTCATTGCCCAGGCCAATGCCTCGCTCAGCCCGAAGGGCGAGTTCATGGATGAACTGGTCTCGGTGCGCCACCAGAACGAGTTCACGATCATGCCGCGTGAGCAGATCCAGTACATGGACATCTCGCCACGCCAGATCGTCTCGGTCGCCGCCGCGCTCATTCCGTTCCTCGAGCACGACGACGCCAACCGTGCGCTGATGGGCTCGAACATGCAGCGCCAGGCAGTGCCGACGCTCAAGTCGGAAACCCCGCTGGTCGGCACCGGCATGGAGCGCCCGGTGGCCATCGACTCGGGCGTGACCGTCGTCGCCAAGCGTGGCGGCGTGGTCGACTCGGTGGATGCTTCCCGCATCGTGGTGCGCGTCAACGACGAGGAGACACGCGCCGGCGAGCCTGGCGTCGACATCTACAACCTGACCAAGTACACCCGTTCCAACCAGAATACCTGCATCAACCAGCGTCCCCTGGTCAATGCGGGTGACGTGATCGCCCGTGGTGACGTGCTCGCGGACGGTGCCTCGACCAGTCTCGGCGAACTCGCGCTGGGCCAGAATCTGCTGGTCGCGTTCATGCCCTGGAACGGCTACAACTTCGAGGACTCGATCCTGCTCTCGGAGCGCCTGGTGGAGGAAGACCGCTTCACCACCATCCACATCGAGGAACTCTCGTGCGTGGCGCGCGACACGAAGCTCGGGCCCGAGGAAATAACCGGGGACATTCCCAACGTCGGTGAGGCGGCGCTCGCCAAGCTCGACGAGGCGGGCATCGCCTTCATCGGTGCCGAAGTCCGCGCCGGCGACATCCTCGTGGGCAAGGTCACCCCGAAGGGCGAGACCCAGCTCACGCCCGAGGAGAAGCTGCTGCGCGCGATCTTCGGTGAGAAGGCGTCGGACGTGAAGGATACGTCGTTGCGCGTGCCGCCGGGCATGGATGGCACGGTGATCGACGTGCGCGTCTTCACGCGTGACGGTGTGGACAAGGACAGCCGTGCGCTGGCGATCGAGTCGGCCGAGCTCGAATCGGTCCGCAAGGACCTCGACGACCAGCAGCGCATCCTCGAGAACGACATCTTCCTGCGTGTCGAACGCCTGCTGGTCGGCAAGCAGGCCGAAGGGGGGCCGAACAAGCTCGAGGCGGGCAGCCGCATCAGCCGCGCCTACCTTGACGAGGTGCCGCGCGAGAAGTGGTTCGACATCCGCCTGCACAACGACGAGGCCAATGCCCAGCTCGAGCAGGCTGCAGTCCGCCTGCGCGAGCAGCGCGACCAGTTCGAGCGCCGCTTCGAGGAGAAGAAGCGCAAGATCACGGCCGGCGACGATCTGCCGCCGGGCGTGCTGAAGATGGTCAAGGTGTACCTGGCGGTGAAGCGTCGCATCCAGCCGGGCGACAAGGTGGCCGGTCGCCACGGCAACAAGGGCGTGATTTCCACCATCGTACCCGTGGAGGACATGCCCTACCTGCCCGACGGCACGCCGGTCGACATCGTGCTGAATCCGCTCGGCGTACCTTCGCGCATGAACGTCGGCCAGGTGCTCGAGACGCATCTCGGCTGGGCGGCCAAGGGCCT
>CAUJIY010000044.1 GCA_963205295.1 Pseudomonadota bacterium | reverse complement strand
TGCTCGAGTGCGCTGCTGGCTTCGAGCCAGGCGTCCTCCGCCGTGGCGAGCGCGCCGCGCAGTTCCTTCTGCTCGCGCTGCAGGGCGGAGAGGTGCGCGCGGTCGTGGCGCTGCCAGGCGGCCGGATCCTGCAGCTCGGTGTCGAGGGCGGCGAGCCGTTCGCCGATCTCCGCCATCCGCCGCTCCGCGGTGCGCACGGTGTCGCGCAGTGATTTCTCCCGGGCACGTCGCCCGGCGGCCGCCCGACGCTCGTCCCTGGCGCTCGGCCGCGCCGGCGTGGTGGCCGATGCCTGGGCTTGGGTTTCGTCGTACTCGCGCTCGCGCCGGGCGAGCCAGCGGGCGTAGTCGTCGAGATCGCCGTCGAAGGGCTGCACGCTGCCGCCGGCGACCCGCCACAGCGTGTCGCAGGTGCTTTCCACCAGGTGCCGGTCGTGCGAGACGAGCACGAGCGCCCCGGCGTAGTCCTGGAGCGCGATCTCGAGCGCGTGGCGCAGGTCGAGATCGAGGTGGTTGGTCGGCTCGTCGAGCAGCAGCAGGTTCGGCCTGCCGTGGACCACCAGCGCCAGCGCGAGCCGCGCCTTCTCGCCACCCGAGAACGGCCCGACCCGCTCGAACACGCGGTCGCCGCGGAAGTGCCAGCCGGCGAGGTATTCGCGACAGGCCTTCTCCGACAGCCGCGGCGCCAGCCGCCTGAGGTGGTCGAGCGGCGAGGCCGCGACGTCGAGCTGTTCGAGCTGGTGCTGCGCGAAGTAGCCGACCGTGAGGTAGGGGCTGCGCACCACGGCGCCGGCCTGCGGGGCGAGTTCGCCGGCGAGCAGGCGCGTGAGCGTCGACTTTCCGGCGCCGTTCGGGCCGAGCAGCCCGATGCGGTCGCCCGGCGCGAGCGTCATGCGGATGCCGGAGAGCACCGTGCGTGCACCGTAGCCGGCTGCGGCTGCATCGAGTGTGAGCAGGGGCTCGGGCAGCCGTTCCGGCGCCGGAATGTCGAACTCGAACTCGGCGTCGGCATGCGCGGGGGCGGCGAGGCGGATGCGTTCGATCATCTTCACGCGTGCCTGGGCCTGGCGGGCCTTGCTGGCCTTGGCGCGGAAGCGGTCGACGAAGGCCTGCAGGTGGGCGATCTCGCGCTGCTGGCGCGCGCGCAGGGCGCCCTGCTGGGCGAGGCGCTCGGCGCGCAGGCGCTCGAACTGCGAGTAGTTGCCGGTGTAGAGCGTCGCCGTGCCCTCGGCGAGGTGCAGGGTGTGGGTGGTCACCGCGTCGAGGAAGTCGCGGTCGTGCGAGATCACCAGCATCAGCCCCGGGTAGTTCACCAGCCAGGCCTGCAGCCACAGCACCGCGTCGAGGTCGAGGTGGTTGGTCGGCTCGTCGAGCAGCAGCAGGTCGGAGCGGCAGAGCAGGGCGCGGGCCAGGTTCAGGCGCATGCGCCAGCCGCCGGAGAACTCGGCGACCGGCCGCAGCTGGTCGGCAGCCTCGAAGCCGAGGCCGTGCAGCAGCCGCGCCGCGCGCGCTTCGGCCGCGTAGCCGTCGAGGGCGTAGAGCCGCTCGTGCAGGCCGGCGAGTGCCGCGCCGTCGCCCGCCGCCTCGGCCGCGGCGAGTTCGGCCTGCGTGGCACGAAGTTCCGTGTCGCCATCGAGGGCGTAGTCGATGATGCGGGCCGGACTCGCGGGCGTCTCCTGGGCGACGCTGGCGAGGCGCATCTGGCGCGACAGCGCGACGCTGCCCTGGTCCTGGGCGATCTCGCCGGTCACCAGGCCGAAGAGGCTGGTCTTGCCCGTGCCGTTGCGCCCGACCACACCGACGCGCCAGCCCGCGTAGGCGGCGAAGCTCACGCCGGTGAGCAGCGTGCGCGGACCACGGCTGAGGCTGACGTCGGCGAAGGCGAGCATGGGGCGCGCAGTGTACCTTGTACGCCGGGAGCACCGTGTTGCCGGCCGGGCGCAGACGGGTCGCTCCGTGCCCGCCCTGGGCTATACTGCGCGCCCCCGGATACCGGCCCGCCCCGGGCCCGCACCGCACATGCCCGAGACCCGGCTGGAAGAGGAAATCGCCCGCCGGCGTACCTTTGCGATCATCTCGCACCCGGACGCCGGCAAGACCACGCTGACCGAGAAGCTGCTGCTCTTCGGCGGGGCGATCCGCATGGCCGGCTCCGTCAAGGCCCGCAAGGCGAGCACGCACGCCACCTCCGACTGGATGGCACTCGAGAAGGAGCGCGGCATCTCGGTGACGTCCTCGGTGCTGCAGTTCCCGTACCGCGACCGGATCGTCAACCTGCTCGACACGCCGGGCCACGCGGACTTCTCCGAGGACACCTACCGCGTGCTGACCGCGGTCGACTCCGCACTCATGGTGGTCGACGGCGCCAAGGGCGTGGAGGAGCGCACCATCAAGCTCATGGACGTGTGCCGGCTGCGCGCCACGCCGATCATGGGCTTCGTCAACAAACTGGACCGCGAGGGCCGCAGTCCGATCGACCTGCTCGACGAGATCGAGCGCGTGCTGAAGATCCAGTGCGCACCGGTCACCTGGCCGATCGGCATGGGCGGTCGGCTGAAGGGTGTCTACCACCTGCTCGATGACGAGGTGCATCTCTACGAGCCGGGGCGCAACTTCACGCGCCAGGATTCGACCATTTTCAAGGGCCTCGACGAACCGGCGCTCGCTGCCGCGATCGGCGAGGACATGCTCGCGGAGCTGCGCGCCGAGCTCGAACTGGTGCAGGGTGCCTCGCATCCCTTCGATGCTGCCGCCTACCTCGCCGGCCGGCAGGCCCCGGTGTTCTTCGGCTCGGCGATGGTCAACTTCGGCGTGCAGCCGCTGCTCGACTTCTTCGTCGAGCACGCGCCGGCGCCGCGCCAGCGACCCACGACGACGCGCATGGTGGAGGCCGGCGAGGCGGCGTTGAGCGGCTTCGTGTTCAAGATCCAGGCCAACATGGATCCGAAGCACCGCGACCGCATCGCCTTCATGCGCATCTGCTCGGGCCGGTTCGAGGCCGGGCAGAAGCTCTACCACGTGCGTCTCGGCAAAGAGGTGCGCATCGCCGATGCGCTCACCTTCATGGCCGCCGATCGCGATCGGGTGACCGAGGCCTTCGCCGGCGACATCATCGGCCTGCACAACCACGGCACGATTGCCGTCGGCGATACCTTCACGACCGGCGAGGAGCTGCAGTTCACCGGCATTCCGAGCTTCGCGCCCGAACTGTTCCGCCGCGTGCGCCTGAAGGACCCGCTGCGCATGAAGCAGCTCGTCAAGGGACTCGGCCAGCTCGCCGAGGAAGGCACGACGCAGTTCTTCCGCCCGCTCCTCGGCAACGACCTCGTGCTCGGCGCCGTGGGACTGCTGCAGTTCGACGTGGTCGCCTATCGCCTGAAGGACGAGTACGGCGTGGAGGCCGCCTTCGAAACGGTGGACGTGCAGACCGCGCGCTGGGTGA
>CAUJIY010000043.1 GCA_963205295.1 Pseudomonadota bacterium | reverse complement strand
AACGGGGATGCCACATGAACCCGCGGGAACACATCACGACGTACTTCAACCTGCCTGCTCGCGCAGCCGTCCTGGCCATAGCCTGCCTGTTTGTCGCCGTGCAGGCCCATGCGGTCACGATTACCTACTCGAGCATCCAGGAGAAAATGGATACCGAGACTACTGTCCGTGCCGGTTCCGATGGCGTACGACCGGACATCACGGACACGAAGAGCGACTCGGGGTCATCGACCGGCTACGGAAACATCCTCGACTCCTTCGGGTTCGACCAGTATATGGATCTGGAAACGGAAACCGTACGATCGGCCACTGCAAGCGCCGGTTCCGAGCTGATCGTCGAACTGCTGCCTGTCAGCGATGCCACGAATCAGTATGCGATGACGGTCAACGGCGTCACGGGAGCTGTCGCGGAAATCTTCGAGGGCGGGAGGGCCGGCGCACGGTCGAGCACGGACATCTCCTTCCTTTTTGAGGTCGATCAGACGGTTCGCTTCAGCACGTACCTGTTCACGGAGTACGGCGGAGGAGGCTACTCGACGATTTATCTCTACGCGCCCGATGGCAGCGTCGTCATTTCGCTGGATAATCGGCCGCCCTTCCCGTTGCCGTTGCCCGAGGAGTCGCAATCCTACTCCGTCGGGCTCAGCGGACTCCTTCAGCCCGGCGGGCAGTACCGGTTCGAAGCCCACGCCAGGAGCGGTAACACCGTGATTGGCAACGCCAGCGGATCCGCCAACAGCGCCGCAAACCTGTTTTTCCAGCTCGAGACATTGCCGGTTCCGCCGACGCTGGTACCGGCACCTGCTGCCGCCTGGCTCTTCGGCGGTGCGCTCGGCGTGCTGGGCATCCTCAAGCGACAGCGGAAAGCTGCTTAACCAGCAGTAGCGACTCGATAGTCGGCCCTGCGAAATGCCAGCCACGACTGTGGACCTTCACGGTCACGGAGCGCCAGCTCGACAGCATCATGAGTGACAATCAACCCGCTCGGCTGTCCGCTGTGGTCAGCTGAGCACGAGTCAAACCAGCCCAGGACTCACGACTCGTACACCACTCCGCAGGACGCGACCGGATTTCCCTTTTTCCGCGGCTTGCACGCTCTGTGCAGCCCGAATGTGGCCAGAAGTCGCGCCACTTCCGGCGCGTGGCACCGAATATCCTCGCCAGTCTCAACCGCAGTCATGACCAGTCCTTCAGAGCTTCCTTAGCCTTCATCCTGCATACTTCCACCCCATGTCCGACGAATTTTCCGCCTTCGACATTCCCGTGGACCGCGCCGGCACCGGCAGCGTGAAATGGGCGCGCTGTGCCGGGCGCGACGTGCTGCCGATGTGGGTGGCGGACATGGACTTCCGCTCGCCGGAGCCGATCATCGCGGCGCTGCACCGGCGGGTGGAGCATGGCGTGTTCGGATACAGCATGGCGCACGCGGGGGTGGCCGGAGCGGTCTGCGGGTACCTGCGGCGCGTGCATGGCGTGGAGATCGAGCCGTCGTGGATCGTGTGGCTGCCGGGGATGGTGGTGGGCCTCGCGCAGAGTGCGTGCCTCGCAGGCGAGCCTGGCGATGCCATCATGACCTTCACGCCGGTGTATCCGCCGTTCCTCAAGGTCCACAGGGACGCCGGGCGCGAACTCATTGCCGTGCCTCTGGGGGCGGAGGGCGGGCGGCACACATTCGATTTCGAGGCGATGGAACAAGCCCTCACCCCGCGCACCCGGCTGGTGATGCTGTGCAGCCCGCACAATCCCGTGGGCCGCGTCTGGACACGCGCGGAGCTGGAAAAGCTGGCGGATTTCTGCGTGCGGCACGACCTGCTGCTGGTGTCGGATGAAATCCACTGCGATCTCCTGCTGGAGCCGCAAGCCGCACCGCACACGACGGCATTGAAGCTCGACAGCCTGCGCAGCCGCGCCATCACCCTCATGGCGGCCAGCAAGACCTACAACGTTCCCGGCCTCGGCCTCTGCTTCGCCATCATCCCGGACGAGCAGCTGCGCCGGCGGTTTGTGCTGACGAAGAATACGTTCGTCGCCGAGATCAGTCCGCTGTCATTTCACGCGACGAGGGCCGCGTTCGATGAATGCGACGACTGGCGGCGGTCGCTCTGCCGCTACCTGCGGCGGAACCGCGACACCATCGCCGCCATCCTCGCTGCCAGGGCACCGCAGGTGAAGATGCCGCACATCGAGGCCACCTACCTCGCCTGGCTCGATGTCCGCGCTCTCGGGCTGGAGCAGCCGGTGGCGCACTTCGAAGCGCACGGCCTCGCGCTGAGCAACGGCGCGGACTTCGGCGCGCCGGGCTTCGTACGCCTGAACTTCGGCTGCCCGCTGGCGCGCGTGGAGGAGGGACTGGCACGGTTCGTGCGGGCTTTGTGATCCAGGCCCAGGACTCACGACTCGTACATCACGCCGCGGGACACGACCACAGGTAACATAAGCCAGCCTGCGCCCTGGCCATCGACATTGACCAGAGCCGGGTCGGGCAAATCAGTGGCGCCATGCGGCGATATCAGGTATATCCTGAACACCTGTAGCCGGCGACCGCTGGATAACTCCTCGGGACCACCCGAAAGGAGAACAAGGCATGCGTCGTCAAAGCCTGATTTGCGCCGTCGTTGCTGCCCTCTTGCTCGAGGGCGTGCAGGCGGCCTTTGTTTCCGTCGATGATCCCACCTACGGCACTGGTGCGTTCACCGGTGACCCCGGCACGGGTCTCGAATGGCTCGATATCACCCAGGCGCTGAATCGGAGTTACAACGACGTTTCAGCACAGCTCGGGCCGGGCGGCGAGTTCGAAGGGTTGCGCTACGCAACACGGGAGGACCTCGTCACGCTTCTGGATAATTTTTTCGCTGAATCAATAGTCATGTCGCCAGCCAATCAGGTGGTCGACTTTCAGCGTGCAACCGAGTTCTTCGGCCTGTTCGGCTCGGCATTCCTGGCCGGTTCTGTGCCGCAAGGCGATATCGTCAGGGCGCAGGGTTTCACCTCTCCGGGTTTCTACGTGGGCAGCAGCCTTTACGTCCACTACCCGCCGTTGCTCGCATATCCCAACGAGTCGTCGCCAACGGCCTTCATCAGTTTTCAGCACAACACCAATCAACTCGATACGCCGTTGCCTTATATCGGGCATTGGCTCGTCAGAGAAAATGTTGTCATTCCTGCGCCGGCGTCGTTCATCCTGTTTGCCACCGCTTTTTCGGCCATCAGTGTGGCAGCCAGGAAACGCTGCGCAAGGCCGCTCATGGGCCGGAAGTAGTTACCGACCAGCCTCCAGGCCAGATCAGCCTGGCCGCCCGCCGGCGTCGGCTTACCGGCTGGTTTTCGGCCGGTGCAGCGCGCAGAGCTTGTTGCCGTCAGGATCCCGGACATAGGCGAGGTACACCGGGCCCAGGCTGCCCTCGCGCAGTCCGGGCGGATCCTCGATCGAGGTGCCACCGTTCACGACCGCTGCCTCGTGGAACGCGCGCACCTGCTCCGGCGATGTGCACTTGAAGCCGATGGTGCCGCCGTTGGCGAAGGTCGCGGGCTCGCCATTGATCGGCTCGGTCACGCCGAACGTCCCGCCGTCGTGACGATAGAAGAAGCGCGCGTGACCGGTCTTCGCCTGGTTGCGAAACGCCTCGCCGGCTCCGAGCACGCCGAACACGGCATCGTAGAAACGCTTCGAGCGCTCGATGTCGTTCGTTCCTACCATGATGTGGGTGAACATGTCGTGTCTCCGTTTTTCAGACCTTGGCAAGCGTAACGTCGTCGGCGCTGGAAGTGGACGCGCCGATGGCGAACGATTCTTCAGCGATGCAGGCATCCGGGCTGGCAGCACGGCCTGCGCAGGCCGCCGGCAGCAATCCGGCGACGAGCGGGATTCCAGTCGCATGCGCCGAACCGCGTCAGGCCAACGCCGGCAGCACGCGCTCGCCGAGCAGGCGGATCGTCCACTCGGGGTTCTCGTAGATGCGGAGCGAGATCTCCGTCAGCCCGTTCGCGCGGAAGCGGTGCAGCCGCTCGATCTCGTGGTCCAGGTCCGCCACGCCGGACGCCGAGGTCGCCTTGTCGATGAAGCGTTCCATGATGTCTGCGGGAATGCCCGCGATCACGTCGCTGCCAGTGTTGAATGCCCGGATGATGCTGGCGCGGTTGTCGAAGATCACCTGCATCTCGTCCTCGGGCAGGATGTCGCGGTAGTAGTAGTTCGGATAGGGCGTCGCTCGGACCGCCAGCCAGCGGCGTGCCTCGCAGTGTGCGGCCGCACGCGTCTCCTTGACGTGCCAGGCCCAGAAGTTGTTGAAGCGCAGCTGCTCCGGCTTGCGTCCGGTTTCGGCGAGCACCGGATTGATGATCGCACGCATGCGGCCGACATCCCCGGGCGTGTGGTCGCCGACGAAGATGCCGTCGGCGTACTTCGCCGCGGAGCGCAGCATCTGCGGCCCGTTGGCGCAGACCCAGACCATCGGTGGCCGGCCGCCAGCGAACGACGGGTGGTAGTAGAGGACCTTGTACATCCTGCCCTGGTAGCGGATCGGCTTGCCGGTCGTGGCGAGTTTCAGGATCTCCACGCATTCCCGTACGGCACGCAGCCGCCGTTCCTGCGGCACGGCCATCGCCGTCGGCGCGCCTCCGCCTCCCGCCGCGATGCCGATGTGGGCGCGGCCGTCGGAGATCTCGTTCAGCGTGAGCAGCGCCGCGGCCATCTTCATCGGGTGCAGCTCGTAGGGCGATACGGCCACCGGCCCGATCGTGATGCGCTTCGTCGCCAGCGCTGCCTGCACGAAGTTGATGAAGGGATCGCGGGCGTCATGCATGTTCGACACCCACAGGCCGCCGAAGCCGTAGCGCTCGGCGAGCTCGCCGAGCTCGGCGAGACGCGCGCCGGCATGGTTGGCCTCGAGGATCAGGTCTACGCGCACCGTGCCTCCGTGGGGGTTGCCGCCAATCCGCGATGATGAACGGACGCACGGAGTATAGGCAGCCGCGGCGGCCGCGGCCACGTGCGGACGCGGGGCGCCCGCGCGACTACCAGGTGCCCGACCCCGTGGCAGGGAGCCGTAGCCGTGATCCCATCACCCGCTGGCCGAATTGCCGCCGCTGCCATGGCGGCCCTGGGCAACGGTGCATCGGCGGCGGGCCTGCCTGATCCCAATCACAGAATTTCTGACACGTCCTGGTACGGCCCGGGTGTGCCGCGGCGGGCTGGTCCCGAGCCATAATGAGCCGTGTTCCGTCGAGCCATCCTGGCCCTTGCCGTTGTCGTCGGTCTGGTCTGGGCTACCTGCGCCCGTGAGCAGGCCGAGCTTGTCCTGAGCGGCCGCGTGCTCGACGTCATCGATGGTGGCACCATGAGCCGCCCCGGCTTTCGCGGAGGCTCCATCACCTGAGAGGATGGAGCAATGGGGACATAAACGAAGTTTTCTGCGGAAGTACGGGAGCGAGGCTGCAGATCGCTTCCTCGACCTACGGCGAGCACAAGGCTCGCCTGGCCGATCCTCGGCGGTGCATCCTGGCCACCGACGGCAAGCGCACGCACATCGCGCAGGCGATGTGCCGCGAGACCATCCTGCTGGCGACCCAGGAAGTGATGTCCATCTCGTTCGACCTCGCACGCGCCGGACCTGTCCGTTCGATCCCGTGCTGCTGAAAGAGATCCGCGCCCTGCAGAAGGCACCGTCTGCGCTGCCGACGCCCGGCTGGATCGGGGGTAGAATCGGAGTGGATTCCCCGCGCCAGCGGCACTGAGGCGGCGGGAAGCTTCGACCACGGCAGTCTTCCATCCACGGGAGCGTTCCATGGCAGATCTAGACGGTCGCACGATCATCGCGCGCAGCCTGAAGCAGCAGGGCATCGACCACCTGTTCGGCGTGGTGGGGTTCCCGGTGATGGAGCTCGCCGCAGTGGCCCAGGGAGAAGGCATCCGGTTCTACGGCTTTCGCAATGAGCAGGCGGCGAGCTATGCCGCCGGCGCCGTCGGGTTCCTGACTCAACGGCCCGGCGCGTGCCTGACCGTCTGCGGCCCGGGCATGGTGCACGCTGTAGCGGGGTTGTCGAACGCGTGGGCGAACTGCTGGCCGATGCTGCTGATCAGCGGTGCGCCGGATTCCTGCCAGCGTGAACAGGGCGCGTTCCAGGAAGCACCGCAGATCGAGGCCGCGCGTCCCTTCGTGAAGCTCGCGACGCGGCCTGACGCGCTCGCCCGTGTTCCCGCCTACATCGAGAAATGCGTGCGGACGTCACTGTACGGTCGACCGGGCGCGGTCTACCTCGATCTGCCGAATAACATCATCACCGATCGCCTCGACGCGGCCGCCGTACCGTGGCGGACAGCGTGCCCACCGGCGCCGAAGAGCCTGGCGGATCCCGCCGCGGTCGATGCCGCACTCGCCGCGCTGCGCACGGCGCGGCGTCCGCTCGTGATCGTGGGTAAGGGCGCCGCCTACGCACGCGCCGAACACGCGGTGCGGGCGTTCCTCGAGCACACGCGGCTGCCGTTCATCGCCTCACCGATGGGCAAGGGCGTGGTGCCGGACGATCACGCGCTTTCGGTCGCGCCGGCACGCTCGCACGCGCTGCAGGAAGCCGACGTAGTCCTGCTGATCGGGGCGCGGCTGAACTGGATCATGCATTTCGGGCAGCCGCCGCGCTTCGCGCGCGACGTTCGCATCCTGCAGATCGACGTGGCGGGTGAGGAAATCGGCACCAACGTGCCGAGCGAGGCGGCGCTCGTCGGGGATGCACAGGCGGTGATGGACCAGTTGAACGCGGCGCTCGTGGCACATCCCTGGGAGTATTCCGCGCGGTCCGAGTGGTGGTCGGCGCTGCGCACGAAGATCGCCGAGAACGAGGCGCAGGTTACCGCGATGATGCAGGACGACAGCCTGCCGATGGGGTACTACCGGGCGCTGCGGGAAGTTCGCGAGCACATCCCGCGCGACGCGATCATCTGCAGTGAAGGTGCCAACACGATGGACATCGGGCGCAGCGTGATGCTGAATTATGACGCGCGGCAGCGGCTCGATGCGGGCACGTTCGGCACGATGGGCGTGGGACTCGCCTTCGCGATCGCCGCCGCCGTCGTGCACCCGGGCCGGAAGGTGTTCTGTGTGGAGGGAGATTCGGCGTTCGGCTTCAGCGGTATGGAAGTCGAGACTGCGTGCCGCTACCGGCTGCCGATCACGTTCGTCGTGATCAACAACAACGGCATCGGCAGCGGTGAGACCACGTTGAGCAGTCCGGTGCTCCCGCATACCTATACGCCGGAAGCCCGCTATGACCGTGTGATCGAGGCGTTCGGCGGCAAGGGCTACCACGTGATGACTCCGGATGCCCTGCGGCGCGCATTGCGCGAGGCCGCGGACGCGGCAGTGCCGACGCTCATCAACGTCATGATCAACCCTCACGCGACACGCAAGCCGCAGAAGTTCGAATGGCTGACGCGCTGATCCGGCGCCGTGTTTGTCGGGGCCTGGACGCTTTCTTGCAGGCAGCGCGCGATTGATCGGGAACACCCGGACGGATGATCCTCGGCGCGCGCGATCAGCTCGCCGCGATCAAGCGCGCGTTGTAGAGCGTCAACGTTGGTGAGGATCGATTGCCGGCGCGGTCTGCTGAGACCGACGCCGACAGCGGCAGATCAGATGCCGCGGAACCGCGTGAACTCCTCCAGCGCGGCGCGTTCGGCGCGCAACGCGTTGACCGGAGCGCCCGGATCGGCAGTGCCGATCGACATGCCGCAGAACAGTATCCGCTCCTGTGGCAATTCGAGAAAGCGTCCAAGCGTCTGCGGGTAGAGCGACCAGGCCTCCTGCGGGCAGGTGTCGAGTCCCTCGGCGCGCGCGAGCAGCATCACGGTCTGCAGGTACATCCCCAGATCACACCACTGCGGAGCGCCCATGCGCCGGTCGATCGAACAGAACAGCGCGAGCGGGGCGCCGAAACATTGGTAGTTCTGCGCCATCCAGCGCCGACGCGCTTCCTTGTTCTCGCGCGGAATGCCGAGCCTTGCGTACATGTCCTCGCCCACCTTGAAGCGCCGCTCGCGGTACGGCGACCACAGGTTGCTGGGGTAGATGTCGTACTCGAGCGTCTCGCCCGCCGGCGTCTCAGCGGCGCGCTGCGCCATCAGTGCTTTCAGTCGCGCCAGCGGCTCGCCGGCGACGACGTCGATGTGCCAGGGCTGCACGTTGCCGCCCGAGGGCGCACGGGCGGCCGCCGCGAGCACCCGCCGGATCGTTTCTCCGGGCACTGGCGTATCGAGGTACGCGCGCACCGAGTGGCGGGAGGACACGGCTTGCGAGACATCCATTCGACGACTCCTCGATCGCCCCGGACATCCAGCCGCCGAGCGAGTTCACGCAGCAACTGACATCAACCAACAACCTGGAGCTGGCCGTTTCCTAAGTCAGCACTGGGCCGAGGAATGCCAGCAGGTCACCGCCACCCAGCACCAGAAATGCGCTCCCCGCAGCCAGCAGGGAGTAGTCCGACAAATAAAACCCTGTGGTCACATAGAGCCTTCGTTGGTCCTTGTTGCAAGGCCTGTACTCAGTTGCGCGCTGGTCGAAGGGCTGAGTACATTCCGTGTGCAGCGCGACCGTCACATGCTGTAGCCGAACGTCACCCCGTACGTCCGCGGCGGTCCCCAGAAGTGCTGATTGAAGAAGTTGGCTGTGGGGATCAGGCCGAAGGTGTATTCCTTGTCACTGCAGTTCTTGCACCAGCCCTGGATGCGCCACTTGCCGTCGGTGCTCGTCCAGCCGGCGCTGGCGTCCCATAGCCAGAAGTCGCCGGTCTTTCCGTTGGGGTGGTTAGTGTCGTCCGAGTAGTACTCGCTTTCGAAGCTGCCGGCACCACGCACGAAAAAGTTGCCGACACGGGTGCCCCACTCGTACATGGCGGAGAGGTAGATTTGGGTATCAGGTGCGCGCGCAAGCTCGAGGTCGGTGTGGTCGGTATCGACAAGGTAACTGCCGTCCGGCAGCAGCACGACGCTGCCGCCGCAATCCGACGTCGGGTTGACCTCCACGCCCGGGGGAAGGGGGCCATTGAGGTCGGCGCAGAACTTGTCGAACTCGGCATCGAGCAGGCCGAGATTCGCCTGTAGGGTGAGTCCGTCGATCGGTACGGCGGTGACCTCGAACTCGAGACCTTGGGCGGTCACTTCGCCGATATTCTGGGATGCTGTTTCCTGGCCCGTTGGGCTCGCGGGGGACGGGACGATAACCTCGAAGGCGAGGTCGTCGTATTGGGTGTGGAAGAGCGTGGCATTCAGGCGCAATCTACCGTCGAAGAGATCGCTCTTCACCCCGAGTTCGAAGGAGTCTGACGTCTCGTCATCGGTTGGACCGGCAGTCAGGCTGGATGCAGCACGGGCGCCGAATTCACCCGCCTTGAAGCCCTGCGCAAAGTTTGCGAAGGCCATCAGTTTCTCGGTGAAGTGGTAATCGGCGCCCGCTCTGATGGTAGTGTGGTTACTTTCAAGGTTGCCGGTTACCACCTTCGGTAAGGCTGCCATCTCGTCGATCGGGATGCGAGATGAAGCGTCGAGGTAGTTGATACGGGTACCGAAGAGCGTGCCTGGGTTGCGCTCGAAGTCCTTTGACTCGTCGGTGTAGCGTAGGCCGAGCGTCAGGTTCAGGGCATCCGAAACGGCGTATATGGCTTGCCCGAAAATCGCTTTACTGTCGCCGTCCTGATGGGCGTAGTCGGCCGACGACGGGTTGCCCAGGGTTGGGAATGACTGAACGATCTCGTGCTCCTGCCAGAAGTAGAACAGGCCAAGCACGAGTTCGAGATCGCCGAGGAAGTCATTTCGGTCGCTGAAGTTCGAGTGCAGCCGTAATTCCTGGCTCCACTGGTCGTGCTCCTGCTCACGGAAGGTAGGGAAGAACGGCAGCTCGGTCTGGTCGAAATTCGAGGAAACCAAATCGTCTGTGCTGATAAATCCGGTCACGGAGGTCAGCGTGAAGCTGCCGATGTCCCAGTCGATGATACCGGTCAGGCCGTCCTGGTCCGTATCGTAGAAGTCCAGTGCGTCGCGGCCGACAGTGAAGGCGCCGTCGTTTGGCTCTCCGGTCCAGAAGAATGGCGGTCCCGCGAAGATCAGATTGATCAGCTGGTTCGGGTCGGAGGCGTCATCGCCGCTGGTCGCATCACTACGTTCGCGTAGCCAGCTGAAGATCAGTGTCGCTGTCAGGTTTTCGGACGGGGTCCACACCAGAGTACCGCGGGCGCTGTCGACGTCCTCTCCATTGAGGTCGCTACCATCGACACGATTAGTGAAGGCCCCGTCGTAGTTCTGCATCAGAACAGAAACTCTGCCCGCGAGCTTATCTTCGACGATCGGAAACTGCGCAGCACCGCGGAAGTCGAGGCGGCCGTCGTTGCCGACTGTCAGTTCGCTATTGAGGTGGAACGTGCCATCCGGGCGGATTGTGTTTACCACGACACCGCCCGAGAGTGAGTTCTTTCCGAAGGTAGTGCCCTGTGGACCGCGCAGAACTTCGATTGTAGCGACATCGAACAGGTCGATAAGCGTAGCCACCGGCCGGGATGTGAACACTCCATTAATTGACACCCCGTTGCGCATCTCATTGGTGGACTCGATAGAGGTCGAGCCCATACCACGAATGTGAATGATTGCGGAGTTTGGTGCGAAGTTACTGGGTTGCAGGTGCGTGTTGGGTGACAAGGGGCCAACGTCGCGGAGATCCTGTGCGGTAATCTCCTGCAGAACGACGTCGTTGAATGCGGTGAGCGCAGTCGGGGATTCCTGCGCGGTCTCTTCACGAAACCGCGTCGTGACGACAATTTCCTCGATAATCGGCAACTTGTCCGCGGTGTCGGCCAATGGCGACTGCGTAAGAGCGGCGAGGAGCAAGACACCGGTTGCCACGGCGTGGGCACCGGGAAGCCGGGCGAGGGACAAGGCAATAGACTCGTTCTGGCGAATCATAGCGCTGATCTCCGTATTCAACCGGTAACCCACCAGGGGTCAACCGCAAGGCTGTCGAAATACTCGTCGAGCCGCGTGATGCGGCCGTGACTCACCTGGCAGACGATGCAGGCGTGCAGTGTCAGGCACACGCCATCCTGACGCGTGCCGGTGAGGGTGTGCTGTTGCACGAATCCGCCGGGGAAGGTCTGGAGCCGCCGATCGATGTAGCGTCGGTTGTCGATGAGTCCTATAAAGGCACGCAGCACCTCGAGGTTCTCCTCGGCGGTCGAAGCCCGCTGATCGGTGTTGTGCCAGATTACGGCGTCGGGTGAATAGATCGACCGCACTTCGTCGATACGGCCGCATTCGATCGCATCGAAGAACCGGGCCGCGACGGCTCTGGTGTCTGCATCCGGGTCCGTGTAAGGCCGTCCGTACGTTTGATCGCGTTCGTTCCTGGTCATCTCCCCTCACCCCCGAGGATAGCTGTACCGGTGTGACTTTCATGTGAGAGAAAGTACACAAAGTGAACGATCAACAATGAGGAACATATCGCTGGAATCGGTCTATGTCAACAGGATATGCCGCTGGACGGAGTCTTGACACGGTCATGTTGGTTGCAGGAGTATTGATACACAAAGATAACCAAAAACAGGATGCTATTACGACGATTTGACAGGCTGGGCTGATTGGAAAATCGCCTGCAGACACGAGGAGAATTCGATGATGAAGTCACGACAAGGAAAGATACCCGCACGCAATGTTCACCATGTCGCCTATCGCTGTCGCGATGCGGAACAGACCCGGTCATTCTACGAGGGCATCCTCGGCATGCCGCTGGTGGCGGCGCTGGTACGGGAGGACGGCCTGGAAGAGTGCGAGTCGAAGTCACCGCTGATGCACCTGTTTTTTGCGCTCGACGATGGCAGCTTCCTCGCGTTCTTTGACGATCCGAACCACGCAACGGAAGCGGACTTCAACGCCAAGCACCCGTTCGACTTGCACATCGCGTTCGAGGTTGATGATGAGGCGGCGGTTCGGGAGCGGCGCGACACGCTGGAGAAGGCGGGCGTCAAGACGATCCTGATGGATCACGGTTTCGTGATATCGGTCTATGCATTCGATCCGAACGGCATCGAGATCGAGTTCACCTGCCGTACCAGCCAGTACGATGCGCTGCTTGGCCAGCTGAAAGGCAGTCTGGAGGCGGATATGGCCGCCTGGAAGCGCATGACCGATCCCATCAAGGCGAAGCGGTTCACGGCTGCGAACCTTGCCGCCGGCAAGCCGATTCCGTTCCGCATGCCGGTGCTGGATCCAGCATGACCAGTCCGTGGGGCGGAGCTGACTGACGGGAGGCAGGTGTGACTAACCTGCTTGACCTCGGTGGTCGGGTGGCCTTCGTGTCCGGGGCTTCTTCCGGGCTCGGCTGGCACTTCGCGAAGACCCTGGCAGCGGCAGGTGCGACCGTAGTGATCGGCGCCCGTCGCCTGGATCGGCTCGGCGTGCTGGCGGGAGAGATCGCGGTCGCCGGGGGAAGGGCAGTGCCGGTGGTTCTCGACGTGTGCAACGGGGAGTCAGTCGACGCCGCCATGACCGAGGCTGTTGCGGCGGTCGGCGTTCCGGACATTCTCGTCAATAACTCCGGGACGGCCACGAAGGCGTCCGCGGTTGAGATGACCGAAGAGGAGTGGGACGTCGTACTCGACACGAATCTGCGGGGCACGTGGCTGCTGAGTCGGGCGTTTGCTCGCCATGTCATCGCCGCAAACCGACCTGGGACAATCATCAACATTGCCTCGATTCTCGGTTTGCGGGTGGTCGCGAACTGCCCGTCTTACAATGCGTCGAAGGCGGGTATCGTGCATCTCACGCGCTCGATGGCACTTGAACTCGCTGCGCACCACATCCGAGTCAACGGCCTGTGCCCGGGCTACATAGAAACTGATCTCAACCGCGACTTTCTTCGGAGCCCGGCAGGTCAGCAGCGGATTGCCTCCATTCCGCAGCAGCGGATCGGGCAGATGAGCGACCTCGACGGCCCGCTGTTGCTGCTGGCTTCGCCGGCTTCAGCCTTCATGACAGGCAGCATGATCACCGTGGATGGTGGACACACACTGGCCGGGCTCTAGCCCGGGAGGGGAAGGAATTATGGCCGCGTCGCGTTACACCAATCTCACTTACGAGCAACTCATTCTCGAGCAGCAGGGCACGGTTCTGACCTGCAAACTGTCGAACCCGCCGGAGAACACACTGACGCCGAAGATGGAGGATGAGCTCATCGACCTGCTGAACCGGTTGCGGGTGGATCCCGGCATCCGGGTCCTGGTCGTCACCGGGGCTGCCGAAGGGTATTTTCTCAAATACTTCGAGTTGTCGGAACTCGACAAGGTCATCAATGAATCGATCGACGCGGAATTGCCGTATCCTGGCGAGAATTGTCCCCTGACGACGCATCACGAAATCGGCAATATGATCGAGACGCTGCCACAGGTGACGATCGCGGCCATAAACGGAATCTGTGGAGGCGGGGCCGTGGAACTGTCGCTGTGCTTCGACTTCAGGCTGATGGCAACGGGCGATCCCACGTACACGTACGGCTCGCCGCAGACAACCTTTGCAATCTGCCCTGGTGGTGGCGCGGCCGTTCGCTACGTGCGCATGCTCGGCACCGCGCGGGCGCTCGATCTGCTGCTGCATGGTGAGCTGATGACGCCGGAGGTGGCGCTGGCGCACGGCCTCGTGAGTCGCCTCTATCCGAAGGCCGAATTCCGCGACCGGGTCCGGCAGTTTGCGCATAACCTTGCAATTCGTGCGCCGCTCGGAATGCAGGCCGTGAAGCGGTTGGTTCGGCGCATCCCTGACCTGCCGTTGAACCACGCTCTGCGGATGGAAATGATCGAGTTCGGCCGGGTTGCTGTGACCGAGGACGCAAAGATGGCGCTCGCGGCGGTCATGCAGGACCCGGAGCATTTCAACCTTGAGCAGTTCTCATTCAAGAGTCGCTGAGTCAGTGGCGGCATGATTACGACCACCATCGCCGCGCTCTACGATCGGTGTGTCGCTGCGCACGGCGACAGACCGGCACTGGTGATGGGCGAGCGGTCCCTGTCGTACCGCGAGCTCGGTGCTCTCGCGGACAGAATCGCCTGCGGCCTGCAGGACAGGGGCATTGGCCACGGGTCACGCGTTGCGCTGCTCATGGCGAACTGCCCTGAGTACGTCGCCTGCGAGTATGCGCTTGCCCGGATCGGCGCGGTGCGCGTGCCGCTCGCGGCGCTGCTTGCCACCGACGACCACGTCTACATGATGAACCGTGCCGGCTGCAGCGCGCTGCTCTATCACGAAAAGTTCAACGAGCGGGTTACCGCAATGGCCACCTCACTTGAGGCAACGCCGCTGTACGTCCGCATCGGTCGTCCCGATGGGCTGCCGTGCGGTCACGAGTCGCTGGCAGGGCTCATGACGCACGGACGGACGAGACCTGACCCGGTGACGGTGGACCCGGAGGACCTGTGCGGGATCTACTTCACAGGCGGCACGACCGGTCGCGCGAAAGGCGTCATGCTCAGCCATCGCGCGTGGGCTTTCACCTGTCTGATGGAGCTGCTTGAGCTTGGCATAGACTGGCGTGAACGGTTCCTGGTCGTCACGCCGATGACCCACGCCGCAGGCTGCCTGCTCCTGCCCGTCCTGCTGCGCGGTGGGACCTGCATCATCCAGGACGGGTTCGACGCCAGGCGCCTGCTGGACACCGTGGCCCGGGAGGGCATAACCACCACATTCCTGGTGCCAACGATGATTCACGCGCTCCTCGATCTCGACAAGCGCGATGACTTCGATCGCACCAGCCTTCGCAACGTGATCTACGGCGCCGCACCGATCGGTATCGAGAGGCTGCGCCAGGCGCTGGCGTTCTTCGGTCCGGTTCTCACGCAGCTTTACGGCCAGACCGAGGCCCCGATGATGATCAGTGTGCTCACGCGGCGCGACCACCACTCATCTGAGCCGCGGCGCGAGGAACGTGCGCTGCGCTCGGCCGGCCGCCCAACTCTGCTAACCGAGATGCGCCTGCTGGACGACGAGGGCCACGACGTCGCTGCCGGGCAGCCGGGCCAGATCGTGGTGCGCTGTCCGAATCTGATGAGCGGGTACTGGCAGGACGCCGAGGCCACGCGGGCGACGGTACGCGAAGGCTGGTTGCACACCGGTGACGTCGGGGTGCTCGATGAGGAAGGCTTCCTCGCTATCGTCGATCGCTGCAAGGACATGATCATCTCCGGCGGCTTCAACGTCTATCCGCGGGAAGTCGAGGACGCTCTGTTGGGGCATCCGGCCGTGAAGGCCGCAGCGGTCGTGGGTATCGCCGACGACCGATGGGGCGAGATGGTCGTCGGTGTCGTCGTGCGGCAACCGGAGACCGAGGTTCCCGCGGAGGAACTGATCGCTTTCGTCAAAGCCCGCAAAGGGAGCCTGCTCGCCCCGAAACGGGTGGTCTTCTGGGACTCGATTCCGGTCACCAACCTCGGCAAGGTCGACAAAAAGGCCATCCGGGTACGTCTGACCGCGAGCTAGTACGCACCGGTCCAGCAGGCGGTTGCAGCCGCCGGGAAGGGTCAACATGTTGAAGACAGCGCAACAGTACGTTGACAGCCTCAGGGCATTGAAGATCCGCGCCTACATCGACGGGGAGCGGGCAGACGGTGTCGTCGATCACCCACTGGTGGCACCACACGTCAACGCGGTGGCGAAGACGTACGAGCTTGCGCACGTGCCCGAGCACCGCGAGATCATGACGGCCACGAGCCACCTGACCGGCGAGACCGTGCACCGGTACACGCATATCTTTCAGGGCCCCGACGATCTGGTGAAAAAGATCCGCATGCTGCGCCTGCTCGGTCAGGAGACGGGTACCTGCTTTCAGCGCTGTGTCGGGCTTGATGCGCTCAATGCGGTCTACGCCATCACCTTCGAGATCGATCGCAGCGAGGGGTCGGACTACCACCAGCGCTTCGTCCGTTATCTGCGCGACGTACAGAAGCGCGACCTGATGCTGGCCGGTGCGATGACCGACCCGAAAGGCCACCGTGCTCGCAGCCCGATCGAGCAGACTGACCCCGACCAGTTCGTGCGTGTGGTCGAGAGGCGTCCCGATGGCGTTGTCATCCGTGGCGCGAAGCTGCACAACACCGGCGGAATAAACGCTCACGAAGTGCTGGTGATGCCAGGCACCAGCCTGAAGCCGGATGAGAAAGACTACGCCATCGCCTGTGCCGTGCCGGCTGACGCCGAGGGTGTCATCTTCATCTTCGGTCGTCAGTCCAACGACGGGCGCAAGTTCGAGGGTGGCTGCGACATCGGCAATCCGCGCTTCGGTGTCGTCGGTGGCGAAGCCATGGTGGTTTTCGATGACGTTTTCGTGCCGAATGAGCGCATTTTCATGGCGGGCGAGACGGCCTTTTGCGGCACGCTGGTCAACTACTTCGCAACCTGGCACCGGGCCAACTACGGCGGCTGCAAAGGAGGCAATGCCGATCTGCTGATCGGGGCCACGGCGAAGATGACCCGAATTCTGGGTACCGATCGCAATGCGGTGGTTCGCGACAAGCTGGTCGAGATGATCCACATGAACGAGACGACCTATGCCTCAGCGGTAGGCGCGAGTGCCATGGGCTACCGACTACCCTGCGGCTCCTGCATGGTCGATCCGATGATGGCCAACACCGTCAAGCAGAACATCACGCGTAACGTCTACGAGATCGGGCGCCTGAGCCACGATCTGGCCGGCGGTTTCCTCGCGACAATGCCGGGGCAGAAGGCCTTCGAGAACCCGGAGATCGGCCAGTTCGTGCGTAAGTACCACACGGCCAACCCCGAGTTCGACGTCATGGAGCGCGTGCGGATCGGTCGCTACATAGAGAACGTGACCAGTGTGACGACGATGGTCGAAGCAATGCACGGCGCTGGCTCACCGCAGGCACAACGACTGGCCATGATGGGGCTATCAGCCATCGACGAAAAGATCAGGATGCTCGAGCGAGTGATCGACGCCGACGATGCTGTCAGGGACGTCTGCTAGACTGGCCAGCAGGTGTCGTGACGGATGGGCCGTAATGGATGAAGAAAAGTTTCTGATCTACTCGCTTCTGAAGACCTATATCTGGATCGACGATGCTTTGCAGGACTACCTGAAGTTGCGTCATTGGCCCTTGGTGACGCGTCGCCAGTCCATGATCATGACGCTACTTGGTGCGGCACACGACAATCTCAGGCCATCGGAAATTGCCGAGCGGCTGGGCATGAGCCCGCAGGCCACCCATCGAATCCTCGGCGAGATGGAGCAGAAGAAGCTCGTCGCGTTCGTCCCGGACCCCACCGACAAGCGGGCGAAGCTCGTCAAGCGCAAGAAGCTCGGAATGGGCATCGACAAGGATGCGCGGCTGGCGCTGCGCAACATCGAGGCGATCCTGCGCCAGCGGATCGGTAGCCGGGCTTTCAAGAACCTCTGCGCCGCTATCGAGGCCGACCCGGGGCCGCGCCCAACGGTTGAGGATATACGGTCGGCCTGAAGACGGGGGCAGGCGGGACTGCCCGGCTGGTCAGTGTTTGAAGTCGCCATGCGGGCTGTGCACTGAAACGACCCTCACCCGCCCGATGTCGCCCCCACGATCAAAAGTGCTTCCCGCCTGCAGGTGACAGCTTCGGACAGCGGTGCGTCGGGCGGGCCGTACGAGACATCGCAACCGGCAGCGAAGAAGCGCAGGTATGCGCGGCGACGCTGATCCCGCGGATCGCGGATAGTGCCGCGCGGGGCGGGGTAACGCGCTTCGAGCGGATGCGACTCATAGTGGCTCCTTTCCGCCCGGAGCCCGGCGCCGCGGCCTGCCCACGCTATACTCCGTCGCCCATGACCGAACTTTCGCACGACGAAATCCTGCGTTACAGCCGCCATCTCGTCATGCCCGAGGTGACCCTTGCCGGGCAACGGCGGCTGAAGCAGGCACGCGTGCTGTGCGTCGGCGCGGGCGGGCTCGGCTCGCCGCTGGCGCTGTACCTCGCGGCGGCGGGGGTGGGTACGCTCGGGCTGGTCGAGTTCGACCGCGTCGATCTCACCAACCTGCAGCGCCAGGTGCTGTACACGACGGCGGATGTCGGCCGCGACAAGCTGGCGGTGGCCTGCGAGCGCCTGCGTGCGCTCAACCCGCACGTGCGCGTGGTGCCGCATGCGCTGCGCCTGGCGCGCGACAACGTCATGGAGGTCGTGCGCGATTACGACATCGTTGCCGACGCCACCGACAACTTCCCGACGCGCTACCTCGTCAACGATGCCTGCGTGCTTGCCGGCCGGCCGGATGTGTTCGCGAGCATCTATCGCTTCGAGGGCCAGGTGGCCGTGTTCGATGCGCGCCACGGGCCGTGCTACCGCTGCCTGTTCCCGCAGCCGCCGCCGCCGGGGCTGGTGCCGTCCTGCGCCGATGGCGGCGTGCTCGGCGTGCTGCCGGGCATCGTCGGCACATTGCAGGCGCTGGAAGTGCTGAAGATAGTGCTCGGCACGGGCTCGCCGCTCATCGGCCGGCTGCTGCTGTTCGATGCGCTTGCGGCGGGCTTTCGCGAACTCGCGCTGGCGCGCGACCCGCAGTGCGCAGCCTGCGGCGCGACACCGACCATCCGCGCACCGATCGACTACGAAACGTTCTGCGGGATGCCGGGCGCCGATGCGCAGCAGCGCGGCCTGCCGGTGATCGGCGTCGAGGCGTTTGCGGCCGGCCGTGCGGCGGCCGATGCTCCGGAACTGCTCGACGTGCGCGAAGCGCACGAACTGGCCATCGCCACGCTGCCGGGTGCGCGCTCGCTGCCGCTGAGCGAGCTGCCGGCGCGGCTGCACGAGCTCGACTCCACGCGCGCCTACGTCATCGCCTGCCACCAGGGGCTGCGCAGCATCGAGGCGTACTACCTGCTCTACAAGGCGGGCTTCCGTCGCCTGCAGGTGCTCGATGGTGGAGTGGACGCCTGGGCCGAGCGGGTCGACCGGACATTGCCGCGTTACTGAGCCATCGTGCCGGTGTCGCACAGCCGGCCTGGCCAATCACGTTCGTCGCGACGGAAAGGGAAGCTGCGCCCGTCCAGCCCCGGGCCATAATGGGCCGTGTTCCAACGACCCATCCTGGCGCTTGCCGTCGCTCTCGGTCTTGCCTGCACGGCCTGCGCCCGCGAGCCGGGCGACTTCGTCCTGCGCGGCCGCGTGCTCGCCATCGTCGATGGCGACACCATCGACGTGGCGCTCGACAGCGGCACGGAGCGGGTGCGTCTCTATGGCATCGACGCGCCGGAGGCCGAGGCGCCGTTCGGGCGTGAGGCGACCCTGGCGTTGCGCAAGCGCGTCGCCGGCAGGGTGGTGGAACTCGGTCCGGTCGCCGACGATTCCCGCGATGCCTACGACCGGCTGCTCGCGGTGGTGTACGTGGACGGTATCAGCGTCAATGAGGTGCTGGTAACCGACGGCCACGCCTGGGCCTTCCGCCGCTACCTCGGCCAGATGCCGGGAGATGACCGCAACTGTGACCTCGAGGCTGCGGCACGTGCGGCGCGGCGCGGCTTGTGGTCGCTGCCGCCGGAGCGCTGGGTGCCGCCGTGGATCTACCGCGAGCGCCAGCGCTCGCTGCCGGGCGCGCGGGTGCCTTCGCGCGATTACCGCAACGAGACGGCAGCCGGCTGCCGCGCGGCGATCGGCCGGGCGGCCGGGGGTGCCGCACCGGCCGCACCGGTCGACGAGCCGGCGCCCGCCGCACCGGCGGTGCCGGCCCCGGGCGACTGCACGATCAAGGGCAACATCAGCCGCCGCGGCGCGAAGAACTACCACCTGCCGGGCAGCGAGCACTACGCCGACACCCGCATCGACACCGCCCGCGGCGAGCGCTGGTTCTGCAGCGAGGCCGAGGCGCAGGCTGCCGGCTGGCGTCGGGCGCGGTAGCAGACCCCGCGCCGGCGCCACCGCGCGCAGCGCCCGTGGCACAATACGCGCCCTATGTTCCAGACCCTCAAACCCGTTGCCCCGGATCCGCTGCTCGGGGTCACGGAAGCCTTTCGCGCGGACCCCAGCACCACCAAACTCGATCTCGGCGTCGGCGTGTATCGCGATGCAGCCGGGCAGACGCCCGTCATGCAGGCGGTGCGCGAGGCCGAGCAGCGCGTGCTCGCGCGCCAGACGACCAAGGCCTATGTCGGCCCGGGCGGTAACCGGCCGTTCGCCGAGGCCATGACCCGGCTCGCCCTCGGCGATGCGCACCCGGTGATCGCGGGCAAGCGCGTGGCGGCGCTGCAGGCGCCCGGCGGCAGCGGCGCCCTGCGCCTCGCGGCCGAGCTGCTCAGGCTGTCCGGCTATACCGGCGCGGTGCAGGTGAGCGATCCGTCGTGGGCGAACCACGTGCCGCTGCTCTCCGGCGCGGGGCTGGCGACGGCGCCTTATCCTTATTACGACCGCGCGACCGGCGGTATCCGCCGCGCCGACATGCTGGCGGCGCTCGAGCGCCTCGAGCCGGGCACGGTGGTGCTGTTCCACGCTTCCTGCCATAACCCGACCGGAGCCGATCTGGATCCAGCAGACTGGCGCGCCGTCGCCGACATGATGGCGGAAAAGCGCCTGGTGGCGCTGGTCGACATCGCCTATCAGGGGCTGGGCCAGGGCCTGGCCGAGGATGCCTATGGCGCGCGGCTGCTCGCCGAGCGGCTGCCGGAAGTGCTGGTCGCGGTGAGCTGTTCGAAGAACTTCGGCATGTACCGTGAGCGGGTCGGTGCGCTGCTGACGATCACCGAGAGCGCCGAGCGTACCGCCATCGCCATGGCCCACATGCAGGGTCTCGCGCGGCGCATGTATTCGATGCCGCCGGACCACGGCGGTGCGGTGGTGGCCGAGGTCTGCGCGGACGCGACGCTGCGCGCGGCCTGGGATACCGAGCTGACGGCGATGCGTGCTCGCGTGAACGGTCTGCGGCATGATTTCGCGGCCGCCATGCGCCAGGCAACCGGCAGCACGCGCTTCGACTTCATCGCCGGGCAGCGCGGCATGTTCTCGATGCTGGGACTGCCGGCCGAGGCCGTCACGCGGCTGCGCACCGAGCAGCACATCTACATGGCGCCGGACAGCCGGGTGAACATCGCCGGCTTCGCCGGGCCAGAGATCGGGCGCGTCGCTGCGGCGATCGCCGGGGTCGCCGGCGCGTCCTGAACCGCACGCAACACGCACGTTATTTCGCTCACACCACGACGGAGAACAACGCCATGAAGCTTTACGGATCCATCGCCTCGCCCTACGTCGCGCGCGTGGTCATGTTCGCGAAGATCAAGGGTGTGGACCTGCAGCCGCAGGAGGCACCGGGCGGTGGCATCAAGAGCCCCGAGTACCTGAAGCTCAACCCGATCGGCAAGATGCCGACGCTCGAGGTGAACGGCCAGGGCATCGGCGAGTCGGCGGTGATCTGCGACTACCTCGAGGATGCCTGCACGCAGAAGTCAGGCCTGCCGAAGGATGCGCTCGAGCGCGCCCGCAGCCGCCTCGTCGCACGCATCGTCGACATCTACATCTCGCCGGCGATCGGGCCCTTCTTCCGCAACATGAATCCGGCCAGGCGCGATGCCGCGGTGATCGAGACCGCTGCCCAGGATCTCGCCAAGGCCTACAGCTACGCCGAGCATGCCATGGGACCCGGGCCGTTCTGCGTCGGTGCAACACCGACGCTCGGTGACTGCACGCTCGGACCAACCACGGTGCTGGTGCGCAGGATCCTCACGGCTGGCGCCTTCGGCCTGCCGGATCCCATCGGGACGCCGCGTCTGGCGGCGTGGTGGAAGGCGCTGGAGGGTCATGCGGATTGCAGTGCCGTTCTCACCGCCCACACGACGGCGCTCGATGCGTTCCTCAAGGCGATGGCGTCGAAGCGCTGAGGGGTAGCGGCTGGCGCCTCCTGCCGCCGACATCCGCGCACCCGTAGCTCAGCTGGATAGAGCACGTGGCTTCGAACCACGGGGTCGGGAGTTCGAGTCTCTCCGGGTGCGCCAGAACGCAGCACGCATTGCAGCGGGTGTGCTAGTCTCCGCGCGTCGCCCGGCGTGTCGATCTGCGGGCGACGCATTGCGTTTTTTTCAAAGGGAGACCTGTATGAAACGAGTTCTGATCGTTGCGACCTTCCTGGGGATGTCGGGCGCGGCCATGGCCGAGGCGCCGGGTGGCCCGAACTGCGGCTGGGGCAACATGCTGATGGACGGGCAGTCCGGCCTTGGCGCCCACATCATCGCCAGCCTGACCAACGGCACCAGCGGCAATGCCACGTTCGGCATGACCACGGGTACCAACGGCTGCTCGGCGAACGGCAAGCTCACCTACGGCGGCAAGTCGCTGGTCGGCGCCGTGATGGACGAGTTCAGCGAGGACGTCGCCCGCGGTGACGGCGAGGCCCTCACGGCGGTCGCCGTGGCGATGGGTGTCGAGGAGTCGGACCGCGCCCTGTTCAAGCAGGTGATGCACGACAACTTCGCCAGCCTGTTCCCCTCGGCCGACGTTACCGCCGAGCAGGTGAGCGAGCGTGTCGTCGAGCTGATGCGCGCGAACGACCAGCTCGCCCACTACGTGTCGTGATCTGAGGCCGGCCGGGGCGGCGCCCCTGCGGGGCCGCCCCGGCACGGCACCTTCCCATGTGGCCGTGTTCCCTGCGCGGCGCCCGCACGCCCGGCGCGTGCGCGGTGCTCGGCCTGCTGCTGTGCGCGGCACCGCCCGCGCCCGCTGCGGACTGGAGCGGCCAGGCGCGAGCGGCGCAGCTTTCCACGGACCGCCAGTGGCTGCAGCTGCTGCACTACACCCCGGCGTGGCGCCCCGGCGGGTTCCGCAACTTCGTCGATGATCGTGATTTCTTCCTGAGCCCCGGCGGAGCCGGCGATCCGGGTGCCGAGCTCGAGGCCACGGTCACGGCGCTGCTCGCCGATCCGGCCACGCAATGCCGCTTTCCCGGCCGCACGCTCTGGCTGACAGCGCGGCTGCCAGGCCTGGCTGCGGCACTGCCTGCTGCCAGCTGTCCCGAGTACGAGGAGTGGCGCCGGGTCCTGGCCGTGGACCGGGCGGTGCTGGTGTTCGCGGCGAGCTATCTCAACAGCCCATCGTCGATGTACGGGCATACCTTCCTGCGGTTCGACTCGGCAGCGGCCGAACGCCGCACGCCGCTGCTCGGGTGGGCCCTGAATTTCGGCGCCACTATCCCACCCGACGAGAACGGCCTGGTCTATGCCTGGCGCGGACTCGTCGGCGGCTATCCCGGGCAATTCGCTGCCGGCCCGTACTTCGAGAAGCTGCGCGAGTACTCGCGCCTGGAGAGCCGTGACCTCTGGGAATACCGGCTCAACCTCGACGCTGCGGAGCTCGACCGGTTGCTGGCCCACGTCTGGGAGCTGCGCGACATCAACTTCGACTACTATTTCTTCGACGAGAACTGCTCACTGCGCCTGCTCGAACTGCTCGACGTGGCGCGCCCCGGCCACGACCTCGCCGACCGCTTTCCGAACTACGCGATTCCCATCGATACCGTACGCGCCGTGCTCGATGCCGGCATGGTGGCCGGGGTCGGGTACCGGCCGGCGACGCGTACGATCCTGCGCCACGAGCTGGTGCTGCTCGATCGCGACGAGCGGCGGCTCGCGCGCCGCCTCGCCGACGACGCCGCAGCCGATCCGGTCGGATTCGCCGCGCTCGTGCCGGAGCGCCAGCGGCTGGTGGCAGAGGTCGCCTACCAGTTCCACCGCGACCGTGTGGTACATGCGCCGCCGAGTCCCGGGATCGCGCAACAGAACTTCGCGCTGCTGCAGCTCGTGAACCGTACGGCGGCCGCTGCCGCGTCACCGCCACCGCCGTGGCCGGCAGCGCCCGAGACCGGGCATCGCACGGGCCTCGTCGCATTCGGCGGTGGGCTCGAGGAGTCACGCGGCTTCGCCGATCTCGACTGGCGCGTGAGCTACCACGACCTGCTCGATCCGGCACCCGGCTACCCGGCGGGAGCCTCGCTCAACATGGCGCGCGTGGTGCTGCGCGCCCGGGAGGGCGGCACGCTGCAGCTGCAGCGTCTCGACGCCCTGGAGATCACCTCGCTTGCCCCACGCGACGAGTTCTTCCGCAGCTGGTCCTGGCGGGTCAATGCCGGCCTCGAACGGCAGTGGACCGCGGGTGACGACGTGCTGGTGACGCAGGTCAACGCCGGCGGCGGCGGTACCTGGGCGCCGGTGGCGCCGCTGATGCTGTTCGCCTTCGCCACCGGGCGCATCGAGTACAACCATGAGTTCGACCGGTCGCTCGACCTCGCGCCGGGTCTCGCGGTGGGCCTGCGTCTGGAGAGCGCCGCCGGCATCACGCTGGCAAGCGCCGACCATTACCGCTTCACCGACGGCGTGGACAGGACCGAGCTGGCGCTGCGCCACGAACTTGCCCTCGGCGCCAACCTCGGCCTGCGGCTCGAACTCGTACGGCGGGTCGGCGACACCGATCGCGTCGACGAGGCTGCCCTCGCGCTGCGCTACCATTTCTGACCGCCATGACGACTGTATTGCGCTGCCTGCCCGTGCTGCTGATGGTGCTGCTCCTCACCGGCTGCAGCGGCATGCTGTTCATTCCCATGAAGACGCTGGTGCGCACGCCGGCAGAGGTGGGGCTCGCCTACCGCGACGTCACGCTGCGCGCCGCCGACGGCACGCAACTGGCCGCCTGGTGGCTGCCGGCCCAGGGGGAGGCACGTGGCACGGTGCTGTTCCTGCATGGCAATGCCGAGAACATCAGCACGCATCTCGCCAGCGTCTACTGGCTGCCCGCCGCGGGCTACCAGGTGCTGTTGCTCGACTACCGCGGCTTCGGCCGCTCGCAGGGCCGTCCGCTGCTGCCCGAAGTGCTGGCCGACGTGCGCGCGGCGTTCGCCTGGCTGGCCGCGCAACCGGCCAGCCGCGACCGGCCGCTGTTCCTGCTCGGCCAGAGCATCGGTGCGGCGCTCGGCGGTTATCTCGCGGGTGCCGATCCGGCCATCCGCGCGCAACTCGCCGGCGTGGTGCTTGATTCGGGCTTTGCGCGCTACGGCTGGATCGCACGCGAGGTCGCACGCGAGAGCTGGCTCACCTGGCTGCTGCAGTGGCCGGTCGCCTGGAGCATGCCGGACGATTACGACCTGCTCGACCAGGTCGGGAACATCAGCCCGGTCCCGCTGCTGCTGCTCCACAGCCGGAGCGACGAGATCGTCGGCTTTCACCACGCACAGGCGCTGTTCGATGCGGCGCGCGCCCCGCGCCTGCTGGTCGGTTACAACGGGCCGCATATCAGCGGCTTCGCGGAAGCGGAGGTGCGGACAGAGGTGGTGCGGTTTTTCGCCAGCGCAGCGGCGAAGAAATGATCGCGGCTTGCGCCCCTCCCACCGACCCCGGCACGAATGCTGGCGCTGTGGGAGCGCCAGCCGCAACCCTGTCTACCGCCGGCTGGCTGGCTCCGCCTGCGCCGGCGTCCTGCTCCGTATCAGCTCCAGGTGAAACGCGACCCGTTCGGGGAACAGCGCATCGCGCAGCACGGGGTGCTCGCCGAATTCCATGGTGACTGGTGCGTCACGGCGGAACGGTGGCCAGCGCGGCAGGTCCGCACCGTTCGGGTCGCCATGGCGGGCGAAGTTCACCCAGTAGCGGCGCAGCGGTGCCGAAACGGCAAGGTCGTGCACGCTGAGCACGTCGTCGGGACGGCGCGGCTGCTGGAACAGGTGGCCGACCTCGTCGCCGTGGGCGGCGCCGGGGACTTTGTCGCGCCGGGCGTCGTCGACGTAAGCGTAGTAGTACAGCCAGGCCGGCCGGTCTGCCGCCGCCATGTCGGCGGCCAGGGACCAGGCGGGAGCGAGGAACAGCACGTCGGAGAAATAGGCCTCCGTGAGGGCGCGGTCGTCGAGCGGGCCGTAGACCGCGCGGACCTTGTCCATGGGGACACCGAACAGCACCGCCTGCGGTGGCAGGTTCAGCGGACGGATGAGGCTCGCCTCCCAGCTGTCGATGCCGGTGAGGTACGGTACCGCGTGCTGGCGTCCCTCGCGGAACACCCGTCCGATGTCCTCCGGTACGAAGGTGCCGTCGACCACCGGGTTGGTGGAGTTGTTCTCGTGCTTGTAGGCGAGGATCTGCGCGACGTCGAGCGCGCGCAGCCGTTCGGGCGCGCGTTCGTCGTCGGCGATGCCGAAACTCGCGGCGAACTCGAGACCGTCCTTTTCGAGCGCTGGGAAGCGGCCGGCCGGTTCACGCAGCCGCTGCGTCACCTCGATGGCGACGCCGCCGCTCTGCGCGATGGCGCGCTGGAAGAGCCCGCGCGAGGAGGGTACGGCCATCAGGAAGTTCACCGACACGCCGCCGGCGGACTGGCCGAAGATGGTCACCCGCTGCGGATCGCCGCCGAATGCGGCGATGTTGTCACGGACCCAGCCGAGGGCACGGACCTGGTCCATCAGGCCATAATTGGCGAGGCCTTCGCCGGCCTGCGTACGCGTCAGCGCGGGGTGACCGAAGCGGCCGAGCCGGTCGATGCGGTAGTTCAGCGTGACGAGCACCACGCCCTGCCGCACGAAGCCGGTGCCGTCGTACGCCGGCAGCGAGCCGGCGCCGCGCGCGAAGCTGCCGCCGTGGATCCACACCATGACCGGCAGGCCGCCCGGCGGCATCCTGGCCGGCGCGTAGACGTTGAGTGTGAGGCAGTCCTCGCTCTGTGGCAGGTCGGGATCCCCGGGCCGCGAGACCTGCGGACAGATCGGGCCGAAGCGTGTGGCATCGCGCACGCCGGACCAGGCTGCCGGCGGCTGCGGCGGTCGCCAGCGCAGCGGGCCGATCGGTGGGGCGGCAAAGGGGATGCCGCGGAACGCGACGACGTCGTCGTGCACGGTGCCACGCACGGTCCCGGCGCTGGTGGCCACGACGGGTGCGCTGGCTGCGTGGGCCGTGCCCGCGACGAGTACGACGGCGAGCAGGGTGGGCAGGAGGAATGCAGCACGGTGTGTGTTCATGGGACGTCAGGATAACTCATGGACGGGGATGTGGCAGGTACCTACGACCTCAACGCCGGCAGGTTGCGAAACCACTCGAGCGCCTGCGGGTTCGCCAGCGCCTCGGTGTTCGGCACCGTGCGACCGTGGATCACCGCGCGTACCGCGAGTTCGGCGAGCTTGTTGCTGCGCGTACGCGGCAGATCGGGAGCAGCGATGACGAGCGCCGGTACGTGCCGGGGCGAGGCGCCGCTGCGGATCACGGCGCGGATGCGGGCGAGGAGTTCGTCGGTGAGTTCCTGCCCTGCGCGCAGGCGCACGAACAGGATGATGCGCACGTCGCCGCACCACTCCTGGCCGACGGCGAGCGCCTCGAGCACCTCGTCGAGCTGCTCGACCTGGCGGTAGATCTCCGCGGTACCGATACGCACACCGCCCGGGTTGAGCACCGCGTCGGAGCGGCCGTGGATCACGAAGCCCGTCGGCGTGCGCTCCGCGAGATCGCCGTGGTGCCAGAGCCCGGGAAAGCGGGCGAAATAGGCGGCGTGCAGGCGCACGTCGCCGGGATCGTTCCAGAAGCCGAGCGGCATGCTGGGGAACGGCGCCCCGCAGACCAGCTCGCCCTGCCGACCGGTCACGCTCGCCCCGGTGTCGTCGCAGACCCGCACGTCCATGCCCAGCCCTGCGACCTGAATCTCTCCCCGCCGGACCGGCCGCGTCGGGCAACCGAGCACGAAGCACGAGACGATGTCGGTGCCGCCGGAAATCGAGGCGAGGTGCAGGTCGGCACCGATCCCGCGGTAGACGAAATCGAACTGCGCGGGCAGCAGCGGTGAGCCGGTGGATAGCAGCGTGCGCAGCCGGGGGAGGTGCGTGTCGTGCCCCGGCCGGCAGCCGGCCTTCTCGATGGCAGCGAGATAGCGCGCCGAGGTGCCGAAGACGTCGACCTGCTCCTCCGCGGCGAGCCGCCACAGGGTGCCCGCGTCCGGGTGCAGGGGCGCACCATCGTAGAGGATCAGCGTGGCGCCGGTCGCAAGCCCCGATGCCAGCCAGTTCCACATCATCCAGCCGCAGGTGGTGAAGTAGAAGAAGCGGTCGTCGCGCCGCAGATCGACGTGCAGCAGGTGTTCCTTGCGGTGCTGCAGGAGCGTGCCGCCGGCGCCGTGCACGATGCATTTCGGCACCCCGGTGGTGCCGGAGGAATACAGGATCCACAGCGGCGCGTTGAAGGGCAGCTGCGCGAAGATCAGCGATGCGTCGCGCGTGCCGAATTCATTCCAGGCGACGGCGCCTGCGGGCATGCCGCCCGGTCGTGGCAAGCCGAGGAAGGGCAGAACCACGACGCACTCGAGTGTCGGGAGGCCAGCGATCACGCTCGTCAGTGTGGGACGCGTGTCGAGCGCGCGACCGGCGTAGCGATAGCCATCGGTGCCGAAGAGCAGCTTCGGGGCGATCTGGCCGAAGCGGTCGAGTACGCCTGCCGCGCCGAAATCCGGCGAACAGGCGGTGAAGATCGCACCGACACTCGCCGCGGCGAGCATCGCGACGATCGCTTCCGGGCAGTTCGGCAGCAGGGCGGCGACGCGGTCGCCGGGACCGACCCCGGCAGCGCGCAGCCCGGCAGCGATGCGCCCGGTCTCGGCATGCAATTCGCGCCAGCTGAGCACGCGGCGCGTGCCGTCCTCGCCGCGGAACACCATGGCCTCGCCGTCGTCGTCGCGCACGAGGAGGTTCTCCGCGTAGTTTAGCCGCGCGTCGGGGAAGAACGCGACACCCGGCCCGCATCCCCCCGTCGCGCCCTCCCCTGTGGGAGAGGCGCCAGCCGCGACCCCTACCACCCCCGGCTCCCACCGCACCCCGACGAACTCCGCCAGCATGCGCCAGAACGCCACCGGGTCGCGCAGCGACCAGGCGTGCAGCGCGGTGTAGTCGCCGAGATCGAGTCCCGCGCGGGCCCCGGCCGCGGCGGCAAAGCGGGTGAGACTGGCCGCCGCGATGCGGGCGGCCGAGGGCTGCCAGAGCACGTCGCCGGGCCGTGGGTCGGGGGTCATGTGGGGGTGCTGCCGGTAGGCTCGGTGCGCGAGAGCGTGGCATGCGCGCGGGTGTGCGACAAGCGCCGCTGTTGACCGCAGGCACGGGAAAGCATAGTGTGCCGCCACCAATCGCCGTTCCGGCGTGTCTTGTCTACAGCATCCCGGTCACGGGACGCCTTACCCAAGTCGCTACCCAGGACGCCGCTTGTGCGTAGCACGGCTTTGCGGCCGCTGTTGCGCGGAAAAATCGTCTACATCTATTGGAGTGCTTACTACGTGGCTACTGGTACTGTGAAGTGGTTCAACACCCAGAAGGGTTTCGGGTTCATCCAGCCGTCTGACGGCTCGAAGGACGTCTTCGTCCACATCAGCGCGGTGCAGGCAGCAGGCCTGCAGACGCTGAACGAGGGGCAGAAGGTCAGCTTCGACGTGCTCACCGAGCGCGGCAAGCCCGCCGCCGGCAACCTGCGCGCCGGCTGAGCGTGCACGACGCGCGAGCCGCGCGTCGATTCGATGCAGGAAGCCCCGGCCATGCCGGGGCTTCTTTTTTTGTGCGCCCGGCAGGGCGCACATTCTTGGAGGTGAGAGTCCTCTACACACCCGGCAAGGGGAAGTGTTAGCTGAGCGGCAACGGTGTCCACCGCGAGGTGGGATCGGAAGGAAGCTGTGGGCAAAGCGCTGGCCT
>CAUJIY010000042.1 GCA_963205295.1 Pseudomonadota bacterium | reverse complement strand
GCAATGGCGCGTCCATCGATCAGGCGGGCGGTCATGGCATCGTGCTGTCGGGTGTGGAGCGCGTTGTGCGGGCGTGGCGGCACACCATACCAGACCCGGCTGCGACGACAAGGCGCCCACGCTGCCCGCGGTTTGACGGGTCGACCGGCCGTCCTTATGATCTGCCGCCCCAAGCGCAGGGCGGCTATAATGGCATGGTGTCGTGGCCTGGCCGGCACGTCGGGGCATAGCGCAGTCTGGTAGCGCATCTGCTTTGGGAGCAGAGGGTCGGCGGTTCGAATCCGTCTGCCCCGACCACTCTCCGGCTTTGGCCGGCAGGGCTGCGGCGGCTGGGTCCTGAGGGCGAACCGGGGCGCCTGTAGCTCAACGGACAGAGCACCGGCCTTCTAAGCCGGGGGTTGCAGGTTCGATTCCTGCCAGGCGCGCCAGCACGCGGCGTACCTGGCTGGTCGTGGACGAGTGTCGTGGTGGACGTAGCTCAGTTGGTAGAGCCCCGGATTGTGATTCCGGCCGTCGTGGGTTCGAATCCCATCGTCCACCCCAGTCCGCCCGGCACAGTTGTGAGAAAGGTGGCAGTAATCGCGGACTGACCTTTAGTAGGCGCTTTCTGACTGGCAGGGCCCAGGAGATCGTCGAGAGAACCGGCAGTGAGTATTATTTGTTTCTGATCGGTTTCCCTGAGTTGGCAGAATCCCTTCCCGAAACTGGCAGGTACACACAAAGATTTTTTTTGGCAGCTGACGCAGGCCTGACCCAACCGCCCGACCCACCCCGTGCCCCGGCCGGTCGAGGCTCCAGGCAGTCAGCCAGCATCAAGTCACGGTGGGTCGTTAGCTCAATTGGTAGAGCAGCGGACTCTTAATCCGTTGGTTGTAGGTTCGATTCCTACACGGCCCACCAATCCGATCTGGTCGCACCCGCATCAGCCGCGACGTCGACCGGCATCGATGGCATGAATGCCTTGATCGTGACGCTTGTTGACCGCGCTACCGCGACATCCGCTTGAGCCCTGCCTGCAACGCGGGTCCAGGGAGTTGCGCGACCAGAATGGCGCACGACCGTTGGTAGCCGGCAAACCCGACCTCATCGCTTCCCTGGCAATACCCAAATCAAGTCTATAAAATTTCTTGAAAAATATCATAATTTGATGTTTTATATGATTTTAATAGACGCAATTACTCGACTGCTACGCCTTTGCCAATGCTGCGCAGCGTGGCAGCGGTCGTGATGGTTCGGCTGGTCGCTGTGGTTCGTGCCGCAGCGGCGCTCCGACAGGGCCACCATGACGGTTGGCTATAATGGGCGCTGCGGCCCGCGAACGCGGCCCGCGCGAAAGTGGCGGAACTGGTAGACGCGCAGGATTTAGATTCCTGTGGGGTAACCCGTGAGAGTTCGAGTCTCTCCTTTCGCACCAGTGTGATCAGGCCGGCCCCGACGAGGGGCAGGGCGCATCGGATAGGGGAAAAGGTCTTGACGGACGTGCAGGTTTCGATGGAAGCGGTGACCGGCCTCGAGCGGCGGGTACGCGTGCAGGTGCCCGCGGAGCGGGTCGAGCGTGAGGTGGAGACCCGGTTGAAGTCGGCCAGTCTGACGGCGCGGCTGAAGGGATTTCGCCCGGGCAAGGTGCCGGCGGCCGTCATTCGCCAGCGCTTCGGTCCGCAGATCCGCTCCGAGGTGATGCAGGACGTGGTGCAGTCGGGCTGGTCCGAGGCCATCACGCGGGAAAAGTTGCGGCCGGCCCTGGCTCCCCGCATCGAGATGGACCGCCACGAGCCGGGCGAAGACGTGGTGTTTACCGCTGTCTTCGAGGTTTATCCGGAGTTCACCGTTGCCGGCCTCGATGCACTCGCCATCGAGCGCCCCGAGGTGACGGTATCGGATGAGGACGTGGATCAGACCATCGAGCGGCTGCGCGCCCAGCGGGCGACGTGGACTACGGTGGAGCGTCCCGCGGCTGCGGGCGATCGCGTGGAGATCGACTTCGAGGGTCGGCGCGGCGGTGAGTTGCTGCCCGGTGCCAAGGGGGAGAAGTTCGGTGTGGTCATCGGCGAGGGCCGCATGGTGGCGGGGTTCGAGGACCAGCTCATCGGCCTGGCTGCCGGTGGCGAGCGCAGCTTCACGGTGCGCTTCCCCGACGACTACTACGAGGAGAGCCTGCGCGGTGCCGAGGTCGCGTTCGACGTGCGCGTGGGTGCGGTTGGGCAGCGGGTGCTGCCGGCGGTCGACGCCGAGTTCATCAGGGGCTTCGACCTCCCTGGCGGCGAACTCGCCGAGTTCCGGCGCCTCGTGCGCGAGAACCTCGAGCGGGAAGCAGCGGCGAAGATCCAGGCCGAACTGCGCCGGCAGGTGATGGAGGCACTGCTCAGCGCCAACCCGGTGGACCTCCCGGCCGGCCTCGTCGGCCGCGAGGCAGCGAGCCTGCAGGCCGATGCCATGCGCCGTCTCGGGATCCAGGATGTCAAGGACGCCGAGCCGGTCAGCGCCTACGAGGAAGTGGCCCGCCGGCGGGTACGCCTCGGACTGGTCATGGGTGCGCTGATTGAGGAGCAGCAGCTAAAGGTTGACCCGGTTCGGGTCGATCAGAAGCTGGACGAGCTATGCCGTCCCTACGAGCAGCCGGAGGAAGTACGCGGCATATACCGGCAGAATCCGCAGCTGATGCAGCAGATCGAGAACACCGTCATGGAAGAGCAGGTGCTGACGTGGCTGGTCGAGCGTGCCCGGGTGACGCCCCGGTCGCTGACCCTTGCGGCACTGATGGGCACCTGAGCATGGACCCGCACCGACAACCGAACCAGCAGAGGATGCAGGAAACGATGGAAACCAAGGCGCTCAACCTCGTGCCGATGGTGGTCGAGCAGACCGCCCGGGGCGAGCGTGCGTACGACATCTACTCACGGCTGCTCAAGGAGCGCGTCGTGTTCGTCGTCGGTCCGGTCGAGGACTACATGGCGAACCTCGTGGTCGCCCAGTTGCTGTTCCTCGAATCGGAGAACCCGGACAAGGACATCCATCTCTACATCAATTCGCCGGGCGGCTCGGTGAGTGCGGGCTTGTCCATCTACGACACCATGCAGTTCATCAAGCCGGCGGTGAGCACGATCTGTGTCGGCCAGGCGGCCAGCATGGGTGCGGTACTGCTCGCTGGCGGTGCCAACGGCAAGCGTTTCTGCCTGCCGCACTCGCGCATCATGATCCACCAGCCGCTGGGCGGCTTCCAGGGCCAGGCCGTGGACTTCGACCGTTATGCCAAGGAGATCCTGCAGACGCGGGCACGCCTGAATGCGATCCTGGCGCTGCATACGGGCCAGCCGCTCGACCGCATCGAGCGTGACACGGATCGCGATTACTTCATGAGCGGCAGCGAAGCGGCCGAGTACGGGCTGATCGACACCGTGCTGGCGCAGCGCGCAACCGGCGAGGGCGCCCCGGGCGGTGCAGCCTGAGGGCTGCGTCGCGAAATGCAAACGGGGTGTTTTGCGCGGGCCGGTTCCCGCATGCTATATATCGGATCGTGGCTGGCAGCGGTGCCTGAGCACAGGCGCAGCAACAGAGGTTGACATGGCGAACGAGACCCGCGGACGCAATGACGACGGCAAGCTGCTCTACTGCTCGTTCTGCGGCAAGAGCCAGCACGAGGTCCGCAAGCTCATTGCCGGCCCCTCGGTGTTCATCTGCGACGAATGCGTCGAGCTGTGCAACGACATCATCCGCGAAGAACTCGAGGACCGGACCGAGCAGCGTGGCACGAAGCTGCCGAAGCCACATGAGATCAAGACAGTCCTCGACGAGTATGTGATCGGCCAGGAGCGTGCCAAGAAGGTGCTTTCGGTGGCGGTCTACAACCACTACAAGCGCCTCGAGAACCGCGCCAGCGACTCCAGCAAGAAGGACGTCGAGATCTCCAAGAGCAACATCCTGCTCATCGGACCGACCGGCTGCGGCAAGACCCTGCTCGCCGAGACCCTGGCCCGGTTGCTCAACGTGCCGTTCACGATCGCCGATGCCACCACGCTCACCGAGGCTGGCTACGTCGGCGAGGATGTGGAAAACATCATCCAGAAGCTGCTGCAGAAGTGCGACTACGATGTCGAGAAGGCCCAGACCGGCATCGTCTACATCGACGAGATCGACAAGATCTCGCGCAAGTCGGACAACCCTTCGATCACGCGCGACGTCTCCGGTGAGGGCGTGCAGCAGGCACTGCTGAAGCTCATCGAGGGCACCATCGCCTCGGTTCCGCCGCAGGGTGGCCGCAAGCACCCGCAGCAGGAATTCCTGCAGGTCGACACGGCCAACATCCTCTTCATCGTCGGCGGTGCCTTCGCCGGGCTGGAGAAAATCATCCGCAAGCGTTCGCAGACCGGCGGCATCGGCTTCGTCGCCGAAATCCGCAGCAGCGCTGACGAACCCAATATCGGCCAGCTGCTGACCGACGTCGAGCCCGAAGACCTGATCAAGTACGGCCTGATCCCGGAGTTCGTCGGCCGTCTGCCGGTAGTGGCCACGCTCGACGAGCTCGACGAGGCTGCGCTCATCAGCATCCTCGTCGATCCGCGCAACGCGCTGACCAAGCAGTATCGCAAGCTGTTCGAAATGGAAGGCTGCGATCTCGAGTTCCGCGACGATGCACTGCGCGCCGTGGCCCAGAAGGCCATGCAGCGCAAGACCGGCGCACGTGGCCTGCGCACCATCCTCGAGGGCGTGCTGCTCGATACGATGTACGAGCTGCCGTCCATGACCAACGCCCGCAAGGTGGTGGTCGACGAGGCCGTGATCCTCGGCGAGACCCGGCCGTACGTCATCTACGAATCCGATGAACCGGCGGCACCGCGGGTCGCCGTCGAAGACGAACGCCTGCGCACGGGTTCCGGCCGGTCCTGAGGCCGGGCCGCGCGTCGAGGAGAGTGCAGCGATGACGGAGACAGGGATGTCCGCAGACGAGCGCCACCGCCAGAACGTGCCGATACTGCCGCTGCGCGACGTGGTGGTGTATCCGCACATGGTGATCCCGCTGTTCGTCGGCCGGCAGAAGTCGATCGTAGCCCTCGACGTGGCGATGGCCGCCGGCAAGCAGATCCTGCTCGTCGCCCAGAAGCAGGCCGACGTCGACGATCCGACCCTGCAGGACATCTACGGCGTCGGCACACTCGCCACCATCCTGCAGCTGCTGAAGCTCCCGGATGGCACCGTCAAGGTGCTGGTGGAGGGGATGGCCCGGGCGCAGTTGCTGCGCTGCTACTCGTCGGAACACTTCGCGGCCGACATCGAACTGGTGCAGGAGAACGAGGAGATTGAGGCGCGTGAACTCGACGTGCTCAAACGCTCGATCGTCACCCAGTTCGAGACTTACGTGAAGCTGAACAAGAAGGTGCCGCCGGAGATCCTCACCTCGCTGATGGGCATCGACCAGCCGGGGCGGCTCGCCGATACCGTTGCCGCCCACATGTCGCTGAAGCTCGATGCCAAGCAGCGCGTGCTCGAGATCACCGGCGTGCGCGAGCGGCTCGAGCACGTGCTTGGCCTGGTCGATACCGAGATCGACATGCTGCAGATCGAGAAGCGCATCCGCGGCCGCGTCAAGCAGCAGATGGAGAAGAGCCAGCGCGAGTACTACCTCAACGAGCAGATGAAGGCGATCCAGAAAGAGCTTGGCGACATGGAAGATGCGCCGAACGAGATCGCCGACCTCGAGCAGAAGATCGCGCAGGCCGGCATGTCGCAGGAGGCACGCGACAAGGCCGCGTCCGAGCTCAACAAGCTGAAGATGATGTCGCCCATGTCGGCGGAAGCCACGGTGGTGCGCAATTACATCGACTGGCTGGTCCGGTCGCCGTGGCGCAGCCGCACCAAGATCAACCGTGACCTGCGCCATGCGGAGTCCGTGCTCGAGAAGGATCACTACGGCCTCGATAAGGTGAAGGAGCGGATCCTCGAGTACCTCGCGGTCCAGCAGCGTGTCCGCAAGACCAAGGGTCCGATCCTGTGCCTGGTCGGCCCGCCGGGAGTGGGCAAGACCTCGCTCGGCCAGAGCATCGCCCGGGCCACCAACCGCAAGTTCATCCGCATGTCGCTCGGTGGCGTGCGTGACGAGGCCGAGATCCGCGGTCACCGGCGCACCTACATCGGCTCGATGCCCGGCAAGATCCTGCAGAACCTCGCCAAGGCCGGCGTACGCAATCCGCTGTTCCTGCTCGACGAGATCGACAAGATGTCGACGGATTTCCGCGGTGACCCGTCCTCGGCGCTGCTCGAGGTCCTCGATCCGGAGCAGAACGCGGCTTTCAACGACCACTACCTGGAAGTCGACTTCGACCTCTCGGACGTGATGTTCGTGTGCACCGCCAACACGCTCAACATTCCGCCGCCGCTGCTCGACCGCATGGAAGTCATCCGCATCCCCGGTTACACCGAGGACGAGAAGCTGAATATTGCCCGCAGGTACCTCATTCCGAAGCAGATGAAGGCGGCCGGCCTGCGCGACCGCGAGCTTGCCGTCGGCGAGGCCACGCTGCGCGACATCATCCGCTACTACACGCGCGAGTCGGGCGTGCGCAATCTCGAACGCGAGATCGCCAAGATCTGCCGCAAGATCGTCAAGGCGCTGCTGCTGCGTCCGCGTGAGGAGCAGACGCAGGTGCTGCCGAAGAGCCTCGGCAAATTCCTCGGCGTGCGCCGCTTCCGTTACGGGCGCGCCGAGGAGAACGACCAGGTCGGGCAGGTGACCGGGCTCGCCTGGACCGAGGTTGGCGGCGAGCTGCTGACGATCGAGGCGGCCGTCGTGCCGGGCAAGGGCAAGCTGATCCATACCGGGCAGCTTGGCGACGTCATGCAGGAATCGATCCAGGCGGCCACCACCGTGGTGCGCAGCCGGGCCCGTGTCCTCGGCATCGACGAGGACTTCCACCAGCGCTTCGACCTGCATATCCACGTGCCGGAGGGCGCCACACCCAAGGACGGACCAAGCGCCGGCGTCGGTATGTGCACGGCGCTGGTCTCGGCGCTGACCGGTATCGCGGTGCGCTCGGACGTGGCCATGACGGGCGAGATTACCCTGCGCGGTGAGGTCCTGCCGATCGGTGGCCTGAAGGAAAAACTGCTGGCGGCTCACCGGGGCGGCATCACCACGGCGCTGATTCCGCGCGACAACGAGAAGGATCTCGCGGAAATACCGAAAAACATCAAAGACAAGCTGCGGATTGTTCCGGTGCGCTGGATCGACGAGGTGCTGCAGCTATCACTGCAGCGCATGCCGGTACCGAAGACCAGCGACGCCACGGCCGCCGAGGAGGCGCCGAAGAAGCCGGAAGCCGGTGCATCGGAAGTGCGCGCACACTAGTCGTGTGCCGGGCGTGGTGTGCGGTTGCGCCGGTTGACACCACTTTTCGAGCCTTGGTATAAGGCCCGCGAATTCGCGACTTGCCGCGCCCGTGCGCTGTAATCTCTTCCCAGCGCGTCGGCCACAGGTGGAAGCGGCGACGACGGGCGGCAGAAATTTCACCGGATCCAGGGATCAGGGCGTCATTGCCGAGCGGTGATGCCGGTTGTCAATTTTGCGGGAGTGTATCGATGAACAAGGGCGATCTGATCGAAGCGGTGTCCGGCGAGACCGGGCTGTCCAGGAACGACGCGACGCGCGCCGTCGATTCCGTCATCACGGCGATCACCAGGGCACTCAAGGAAGGCGCACAGGTTTCCCTCGTGGGCTTCGGTACCTTCGTCGTCAAGAAGCGTGCGGCGCGTACCGGGCGCAACCCGCGCACCGGTGAGGCGATCGAGATCCGGGAGAGCCGGGTGCCGGGCTTCCGTGCTGGCAAGGCGCTCAAGGATGCCGTAAACTGACGCGCCTTTTCCGGGGGAAACCAGCCCCCGGAGTTGTGCCGAGTCGGGGTGTGCCTTTCGCCGGGATCCGGGCGGTGGCGTTTTCTGGCAGTGTCAGGCCATCCGGGCGCCGTGTCGTGCGTTGCGGGTGCTTAGCTCAGCTGGAAGAGCGTCGCCCTTACAAGGCGAAGGTCGGGGGTTCGAGACCCTCAGCACCCACCAATGCGTGGAGTGGTAGTTCAGCTGGTTAGAATACCGGCCTGTCACGCCGGGGGTCGCGGGTTCGAGTCCCGTCCACTCCGCCACTACTGCCGACGGGCGCCACCGTACAGGGGCGCCCGTTTGTTTTGGTGCGCCGCTAGAATGGGCGGCCGCGCGGGCAGTTGCCCGCCTCCGGCACGAGGCTGCGACTGAACCAGACCTGGAGCCACCATGCTGCAAAACATCCGCGACCGATTCACAGGTGTTCTGGCGGTGCTGATCGTCGCCGTCATTGGCCTTGCGCTCACCATCACGCTGGTCGACACCGACACTTTCACCGGAGTCGCGAACTTTGCCGCCCGTGTCGATGGCGAGGAGATTCCCCTCGCCGATTTCCGCCAGGTGGCGCAGCAGCAGATCCTCGAGCGGGAGCAGGAGACGCGCGGGGAGATTCCAGCGGCCGACAAGCTCACCCTGCAGCGCAATGTCCTCGAGGGCATGGTGCGCAACCGGGTGGTGGCCCACTATGTGCGCGAATCGGGCTTTCGTGTCAGCGACAAGCGGGTCATCGAGCACATCCACACGATGCCCGCGTTCCAGGTCAACGGCAAGTTCTCGAGCGACGGCTACCTTGCGGCGCTCGCCAGCCAAGGCATAAACGCGACGTCCTTCGAGCAGGAACAGCGCGCGGCGCTGCAGATCGACCAGTTGCAGAATGGCCTGCTGGAAAGCGCATTCTTCACGCCGGCAGAGTATCGCCGCTTCATGCTGCTCGAGGGCGAGCGCCGCCGTGCGGCCTTCGCCACGCTGAGTCCGGAAAAGTTCCTGGCCGCCGTCACGCCGGGCGAGGACGAGATCAAGGCTTATTACGACACCCACGCGGACCGCTTCGAGTCCGAGGAGAGCGTGGCACTCGACTACGTCGAGGCGAAGGCGAGCGAACTGCCGCCACCCGGCGAGCCGACCGAGGCGGAGCTGCGCACCCTGTACGATTCAGCCCCGGAGCGGTTCGAGACGACCACGCAGCGCCGGGTCCGCCACATCCTGGTGGCAGTGGATGCCGATACCACCGAGGAGGCGGCGCGTGCCCGGGCCACCGAGATACGCGCAAAACTCGCGAGTGGCGGGGATTTCGCAGCGCTGGCACGCGAGTACTCGGACGATCCGGGCTCGGCGGCCGCCGGCGGTGAGCTCGGCTGGGCCGGGCCGGGAACCTACGTGGAGCCGTTCGAGGCAGCTCTCGAAACGCAGCAGGTCGGTGCCATCTCGCAGCCGGTCAGGACCGACTTCGGCTTCCATATCATCCAGCTCGAGGAGGTTCGTGCCGGCACCCGTCGCTCGTTCGAGGATGCGCGCGATGAACTGGCGGCCGAGTTGCGGGCCCGTGGTTCCCAGGAGCGGTTTTTCGAGCTCACTGAGAGCATGGACGATGCGGCACTGGAGAACCCCGGCAGCCTCGACGCGGTCGCCCGGGCGGCGGGGCTTCCGGTGCGGCGGATCGAGAATTTCACCCGTGCGGGCGGGGAGCCGCTCGGTGGCGTGCGTGCGGTGATCGACGCGGCGTTCAGTGCGCCGGTCCTGGAAGACGGCGAGAACAGCGCGTTGATCGAAGCCGGCGAGGGGCGCGCGATCATCCTGCGGGTCGTCGAGCACCGGCCGGCACGCCTGCGACCGCTCGACGAGGTGCGTGGCGAGGTCGAAAAGGCGGTGCGGGCGGAAAAGGCCGCTGCGATCGTTGCCGAGCGCGGTACGAAGATCGTGGCCGATACGCGGTCGGGTGGCGACTTCGCCGCGCTGGTGGCCGCAGCCGGGGTCAGCCTGATCGCGCCGTCAGAGCCGCTGGCTCGCAACAGCCCCGAGGTGGTGCCCGAAGTGCTGGCCGCCATCTTTCGCGCCCAGCGTCCGGTCACCGGGGCGAGCATCTTCGACGGCGTGACCTTGCCTTCCGGTGCCTATGTGGTGCTGCGGGTCGACGAGGTGATTCCCGGCAATCCCGAGGACATCCCGCGCGAGCAGCGCGATGCGCGCAAGGCGATGCTGGCGCGCCAGGTTGGCGTGGCAGAGATCACCGCGCTGGCGATGGACCTGCGTCGCGACGCGAAGGTCGTCGTCGCCCCCGGGCTGTTCGAGGACCAGGACGCGCTGTGAAGCGCGTGACTGCGGCCGCCTATTCCGGGCTCATGCCGATGACGTGGTACCCGGCGTCGACGTAGAGCGTCTGCCCGGTGACACCGGCCGCCAGGTCGGAGCAGAGGAATGCGGCGGCGTTGCCCACTTCCTCGATGGTGACGCAGCGGCGCAGCGGCGCGGTCTTTTCCATGTAGTGGAGCATGATGCGCATGCCGCCGATGCCAGCGGCGGCCAGAGTCTTGATCGGCCCGGCCGAGATGCAGTTGACACGGATGCCCGAGGGGCCGAGATCGGCAGCCATGAAGCGCATGTTGGCTTCGAGACTCGCCTTGGCGGGTCCCATGACGTTGTAGTTGGGAATCGTCCGCACGGCCGCCAGGTAGCTCAGCGCGAGCAGGGCGCTGCCCGGGACGAGCATCGGGCGCGCGGCCTTGGCGAGGGCGACGAAGCTGTAGCTGCTGATGTCCTGCGCGAGGCGGAAGCCGTCGCGGGTGACGGTGTCGACGTAGCTGCCCGACAGCTGTTCGCGCGGTGCGAACGCGACCGAGTGGACGATGACATCCACCTGTGCCCACTCGCGCCGCAGGGTGTCGCAGACGGCATCGATCTGGGCATCTTCGGCCACGTCGAGCGGCATCACGAGCCGCGAGCCGGTCTGCCCGGCCAGTTCCTCGACGCGTTCCTTCAGCTTGTCGTTCTGGTACGTGTAGGCGATCTCGGCGCCTTCGCGGGCCATGGCCTCGGCGATGCCCCAGGCGATCGACCGATCGCTCGCGACCCCGACGACGAGAGCCCGTTTTCCCGTGAGAAACCCCATAAGCACGCCCTGCAGCCAGCCGGATCGGGCGTGATTGTAAGCCGGGGCTCCTCGGTTCGCACAGCCGCCGATACGTCATGACCCGACCGGGACTCCGGTATGATGGCAGGCGCGCCGCGCCGGGCTCGTAACGGAGGCGCATCCGCACCCCAGCGCCTTGGTCCATAGCGCATGACCCAGACACCCGCGTGGCTCCAGACCCTGACCGGACGCAACCTCCTGCGCGAGGAGGTCAGGCAGGTGCGCCGGGCACTCGATACGATCTTCGGCGACCAGCTGGTGCAGGTCGGCGCCTGGGGTGAGCCGGGCCTGTTCCGGCGGCTGGCGCGTACGCGCCGTGCCGCGGTCTTCGCGGCTGCACCGTCACCGGGCGTCGATGTGGTGTCGGCTCCCGATGCACTGGCACTCGCCGCTGACTCCATCGACGCGGTCCTGCTGCCGCACACGCTGGAGCTGGCGGACGATCCGCACGCCGTGCTGCGCGAGGTCGATCGCGTGCTGCGTCCGGATGGGCACCTGGTCGCGCTCGGCTTCAATCCATGGGGGTGGTGGGGCCTGCGCCACGTGCTGTCGCGCCCGGGATTTCCGCCTGGTAGTCAGCGGATGATTGCCGACGGACGGCTGTGCGACTGGCTGCGCCTGCTGGAATTCAAGGTGCACCACGCCTCATTCTACTATTTCGTACCGCCGCTGCTGCGTGGCGCCACGCGGCGGCAGGGGCGCCAGGCACGGGGCCAGGAGGCTGGTCCGGCGAGCGACTCCGGGGCGCTCGAGCGTTTCTCCGGGCAGATTGGGCCGGTCCTGCGCCTGGTGCGGCGGGTCCCGGCATTTGCCGGCTGCTACGTGCTCGTGGCACGCAAGCAGGCCTACACCATGACACCGATCCGTCTCGCCTGGCGCCGACGGACTGCCCTGGTCGGCACCGTGGTGAATCCTACGACGCGGAACGTGGCGTGATCGCCGTGGAAATGCACACCGACGGCGCCTGCCGCGGCAACCCCGGGCCGGGCGGCTGGGGCGTCATCCTGCGCACCACCGGCGCCGAGAAGGAACTGTGCGGCGGGGAAGCGCAGACCACCAACAACCGCATGGAGCTCACCGCGGCCATCCGCGGTCTCGAGGCGCTGAAGGTTGCCTGCCGGGTGCAGGCCTACACCGATTCACAGTACCTGCGCACCGGCATCAGCGCATGGCTGCCGCAGTGGAAGCAGCGTGGCTGGCGCACGGCCGACCGCAAGCCGGTGAAGAACGAAGACCTGTGGCGTCGTCTCGACGAACTCGCTGCACAGCATGAGATCCACTGGCACTGGGTCAAGGGACACGCCGGCAATGCGGACAACGAGCGTGCCGACGCCCTGGCGAACCACGGCCTCGAGGAAACGCTGCAGGCGATGGGCGGTCGTTCAGGAGCCGGGCGATGAAGCAGGTGGTTCTCGACACCGAGACGACCGGACTCGAGGTCGAGCAGGGTCACCGCATCATCGAGATCGGCTGCGTCGAACTGGTGAACCGCCGGCGCACCGGGCGAACCTTCCACCACTACGTCCATCCGGAGCGCGAGATCGACGGTGCGGCGGAGCAGGTGCACGGCATCACCAACGACATGTTGCGCGACAAGCCGCGCTTCCGTGACGTCGCCGCCGAATTGCTCGAGTTCGTGGTGGGCGCCGAGCTCGTCATCCACAACGCCGACTTCGACATGGGCTTCCTGGCTCGTGAACTCGAGCTGGCAGCTCTCGATGGCGCCACGCTGCGCCAGCGCTGCCGGGTCGTCGACACCCTGGCGCTGGCGCGCCGCCTGCACCCGGGACAGCGCAACGGCCTCGACGCCCTGTGCCGGCGCTATAACGTCGACAACTCGGGCCGCGACTTCCATGGTGCCCTGCTCGACGCGCAGCTGCTCGCCGATGTCTACCTGGCGATGACCGGCGGGCAGGCGGCGCTGTCACTCGAGGCTCCGCCGCCTGCGGTGGGGAGCGCCGTGCAGGCCCGACTCGACCGCACTGGCCTCGAACTGGCAGTGGTGCGGGCCAGCGCCGAAGAACTGGCCGCGCACGAGCGCCAGCTCGACCTGCTGGCGCGTTCGTGCCCGCAGGGTGTCGTCTGGCGGCAGTTGCCGGACTGAGGCGAACGCTTAACATATGCGCGGGCGGGCAGGCAGCACCGGCGACTGGCATCGTGCGGGCAAGCGGGAGTGTGAAAGGCGTGCTGGCGCGCTGCGCCGGCGCTGAGCACAATGGGTCGCCCGGATACGACAGGCGACCAACCAGAACCATGCCGCGTCGTAGATCCACGCCTTCCAGACCAGACGTGAACCAGGACCATGCTCGATCCAGACCAGCTCAGTGACGCCCGTATCGCCATCGTCGGCCTGGGGTACGTAGGCCTGCCACTCGCCGTGGAGTTCGGACGGCGCTACGACACCGTCGGTTTCGACATCAACGCCGCACGCGTCGCGGAGCTGCAGGCAGGTCGGGACTCGACGCTGGAGGCCAGTCCGGAGGAACTTGCCGCGGCCCGGCGGTTGCGGTACTCGACGGATCTCGAACAGCTGCGCGATCGGCAGGTTTTCATCGTCACGGTGCCGACGCCGATCGACGACGCCAAGCGGCCGGACCTCGGCGCGCTCATCGGCGCCAGCCGCACGGTGGGCAAGGTGCTCAAGCGCGGCGACATCGTCGTCTACGAGTCCACGGTCTACCCCGGGGCGACCGAGGAAGATTGCGCCCCGGTGCTGGAGCGCGAGTCCGGCCTGAAGGCCAATCGCGACTTCTTCCTCGGCTACAGTCCCGAACGCATCAACCCCGGCGACAAGCAGCACCGGCTGACGACCATCCGCAAGATCACCGCTGGTTCCACACCCGAGGCCGCGCGCTTCATCGACCGGCTCTACGGCAGCATCATCGAGGCCGGCACCTATCCGGCCTCCAGCATCCGCGTGGCTGAGGCCGCCAAGGTGATCGAAAACACCCAGCGTGATGTCAACATTGCGTTGGTCAACGAACTGGCGCTGATTTTCAACCGCATGGGACTCGACACGCTGGAAGTGCTCGAGGCCGCCGGCACGAAGTGGAACTTCCTGCCATTCCGCCCGGGACTGGTCGGCGGACACTGCATCGGTGTCGATCCGTACTACCTGACGCACAAGTCGCAGCAGATCGGCTATCACCCGGAAATGATCCTCGCGGGGCGGCGGATCAACGACAACATGGGCCTGTACGTGGCGTCCGAGGTCGTCAAGCGCATGGTGCGCAAGGGCGTGAGCCTGCCCCAGGCGCGCATCCTCGTGCTGGGCTTCACGTTCAAGGAAAACTGCCCCGACGTGCGTAATACGCGGGTCGTCGACCTGGTGCGGGAGCTGCGTGGCTACGGGGCTGCGGTCGATATCCTCGATCCCTGGGCCGACGCGGCCGCCGTGCACGAGGAATATGGCCTCGACCTGCTGCGCGGTACACCTCCCGGCGGCAGCTACGACGGCATCGTGCTCGCGGTCGCCCACCAGCAGTTCCGCGACATGGGTGCTGCGGCGATCCGTGCCCTCGGCAAACCCGGGGCCGTGCTCTACGATATCAAGAGCATGCTGCCGGCCGGCGAGGTTGACGCCCGCCTGTAATCCCGGCGGCGCGAGTGACGCAGACATGAATATCCTGGTTACCGGAGCCGCCGGGTTCATCGGCATGCACGTGGCACGCCGCCTGCTCGAGCGCGGCGACCGGGTCGTGGGTCTCGACAATCTCAACGAGTACTACGACGTCAACCTGAAGCTGCACCGGCTGGCTCTGCTCCAGCGTATCCCCGGATTCAGCTTCGTGAAGCTCGACCTGGCCGATCGCGGCGGCATGGAACAGCTGTTCCGCGACCAGGGCTTTGACCGCGTGGTGCACCTGGCGGCGCAGGCGGGGGTGCGCTATTCGCTCGAGAATCCGCACGCCTACATCGACAGCAACCTGGTCGGCACCTTTCACCTCCTCGAGGGCTGTCGCGCGGGCGGCGTGCAGCACCTCGTTTACGCCTCGACCAGTTCCGTCTACGGCGCCAACACCGATATGCCGTTCACGCCGCACCGGCCCGCCGATCATCCGATCTCGCTCTACGCGGCGACCAAGAAGGCCAACGAGATGATGGCGCACAGCTACTCCATGCTGCATCGCTTGCCGACGACGGGCCTGCGCTTCTTCACGGTCTACGGTCCATTCGGCCGTCCCGACATGGCACTGTTCAAGTTCACCCGCAACATCCTCGAAGGCCGGCCGATCGAGGTCTTCAACTACGGCCAGCACCGCCGCGACTTCACCTACATCGATGACATCGCTGCCGGCGTGGTGGGCGCGCTCGACCGCGTGGCCGAACCGGATCCGGCGTGGGACCCGGCACACCCCGATCCGGCGCGCAGCTCCGCTCCGTACCGGCTCTACAACATCGGCAACAACCAGCCGGTCGAACTCATGCGTTACATCGAAGTGCTCGAGAACCATCTCGGCCGCAAGGCCGAGAAGAACCTGCTGCCGATGCAGCCGGGCGACGTGCCGGATACCTGTGCCGACGTCGAGGACCTGGCGACCGAGGTCGGCTACCGGCCGGCTACGCCCGTGGAGGTGGGCGTGGTGCGCTTCGTCGACTGGTACCTCGAGTACCACGGGATCACGCTCGACCGCCGGCCATGAAGCGCAGCCCCGCGCCGCTGCCGGTGCTCGCGGCACGTGCTGCCGGGCTCACCAGCTGCCCGGCATGGCCGGCGCTGCAGGCGGCTGCCCTGACTGCCGGCACGACCAGCCTGCGCGACCTGCTCGACCGGCCGGGCCGCTACACGGCCTGCGCGCGCAGCGCGGCCGGGTTGCACCTCGATTTCTCCCGCCAGCGCCTCGACGATGCCACGCTCGACCTGCTGCTGCAGCTCGCCGCCGAGCGCGACCTCGGGGACTGGATCGCGCAGCTTTTCGCCGGTGGCGATGTCAACGGCTCCGAGCACCGGCCGGCGCTGCACATGGCGCTGCGCAGTTCCAGCACGCAACCGCTGCCGGTCCAGGGCGTGGACGTCAGGCCACTCGTCGCCAACGAGCGCCGCCGTGCGCTCGAACTGGCCGGGCGCGTGTCTGCGGGCAGCTACGCGGGCCATGGCGGGCAGGCGGTCACCGACGTCGTCAACATCGGCATCGGCGGCTCGGATCTCGGCCTCGTGATGGCGGTGCAGGCGCTGGCTCCATACCGTACCGGCGCAGTGCGCAGCCACTTCGTCGCCAACATCGACGGCACAGAACTTGCGGATGTGCTCGGGCAGCTCGATCCGGCGCGCACGCTGTTCGTCGTCTGCTCCAAGAGCTTCACCACGCTGGAAACCCAGCTCAACGCCGAGGCGGCGCGGCGCTGGCTCCTCGCCGCTCTGCCACCGGCGGCGCTGGCGCGTCACTTCGTCGCGATATCGGTGAATGCGCCCGCCATGGATCGTTTCGGTATCGCCCCGGAAAACCGCTTTGCGATCTGGGACTGGGTCGGCGGGCGCTACTCGCTGTGGTCGTCGGTGGGCCTCGCCATCGCCATGGCCATCGGACCGCAGCATTTCCTCGAACTCCTGGCCGGTGCGGCCGATCTCGACGCACATTTCGAGTCGGCGCCGCTGGCCGGCAACCTGCCGGTCCTGCTCGGCCTGCTCGGGGTCTGGAACCAGAATTTCCTCGGCGTCACCAGCCATGCCGTGCTGCCGTACTCGCAGCGCCTCGCCCGGCTGCCGGCGTTCCTGCAGCAACTGGAGATGGAAAGCAACGGCAAGAGCGTGACGCGGACCGGCGCGCCGGTGGCCTGGGGTACCGGCACGATCGTCTGGGGCGAGGCTGCTTCCAACGCCCAGCACGCCTTCTTCCAGCTGCTGCACCAGGGCACGCAGAGCTTCAGCGCCGATTTCATCGCCACGGTGGTGCCGGCCGGCGGTCCGGCGGATCAGCACCGCGCGGCACTCGCGAACATGCTGGCGCAGGCCGAGGCGATGGCCCGCGGGCGCACCGCGGCCGAGGTGGCAGCCGAGCTTGCTGCTGCCGGCCATGACGAGGGCGCGGTACGCACCCTGGCGCCGCACAAGGTCCACCCCGGCAATCATCCGAGCAACATCATCCTGCTCGAGGCGCTCGACCCGCGCGGACTCGGCGCACTGCTCGCCCTGTACGAGCACAAGGTGTTCGTCCAGGCGGTGATCTGGGGCATCAATCCGTTCGACCAGTGGGGCGTGGAACTCGGCAAGGTCATGGCCCGGAGCATGGGCGCCGGTCTCGAGGGTGGCGTGCCGGCAGAGGCTCTGCCGGGCATCGCTGCACGACTGCTGCCGGCGGCTGCTCGCGGGCCGCGATCCTGAGGCCGAGACCCGTGTCATTCCCTTTGCCGGCGCGAGCGACTACGCTGGACACCGACCGCGACAGCCTGGCGACAACCCTGGAAAGAGCTGACAGAACATGCGCGTGACCGTTCATGGCACCGGCTACGTCGGACTGGTTACCGGAGCCTGCCTGGCCGAGGTCGGCAACCACGTAACCTGCGTCGACATCGACGCCGGCAAGGTGGCGAGCCTCAAGCGCGGCGAGGTGCCGATCTACGAGCCCGGCCTCCAGGACATCGTGCAGCGCAATGCCCGCGCCGGGCGCCTGCAGTTCACCACCGACGTGGCGGCCGGGGTGCGCCATGCGCCCATCCAGTTCATCGCCGTCGGCACGCCGAAGGACGAGGACGGCTCGGCTGACCTGACGCACGTGCTCACCGTGGCCCGGGCTGTCGCCACCGCCATGGACGAGTACAAGGTCATCGTCACCAAGTCCACCGTGCCCGTCGGTACCGCCGACCGGGTGCGTGCCGCGGTGACCGAGGTCCTCACCGGGCGCGACCGGGCGCCGGAGTTCGATGTGGTGTCGAACCCTGAATTCCTCAAGGAAGGTGCTGCCGTCGGTGACTTCATGAAGCCCGACCGCATCATCGTCGGTTCGGCCAGTGCCCGGGCGACGCAGATGCTGCGCAGCCTGTACGAGCCGTTCAGCCGCAACCACGACAAGGTCATCGTCATGGACGTGCGCTCGGCGGAGCTGACCAAGTACGCGGCCAACGCCATGCTCGCCACCAAGATCAGCTTCATGAACGAACTGGCGAACCTGGCCGAGATCTGCGGTGCCGATATCGAGAGCGTGCGCATCGGCATCGGCTCGGATCCGCGCATCGGCTTCGAGTTCATCTATCCCGGCTGCGGTTACGGCGGCTCCTGCTTCCCGAAGGACGTGAGCGCCCTGATCCGCTCGGCGCAGGAGCACGACTTCGACATGGCCCTGGTGCGTGCGGTCGAGGACGTCAACGATCGCCAGAAGCACGTGCTGTTCGCCAAGATCGAGCGCTTTTTCGGTGGTGACGTCCGTGGACGCACCATCGCGCTGTGGGGCCTGGCATTCAAGCCGAACACGGACGACATGCGCGAGGCTTCGAGCAGCGTGCTGATCGGTCAGGCGCTGGCCGCAGGCGCCCGCGTGCGGGCCTACGACCCGAAGGCCCGCGAGGAGGCGCGGCGCATCCACGGCAAGCAGCCCGGTCTGGCCTTCTGCGACGATGCCTACGCAACACTCGAGGGGGCCGACGTGCTGGCCGTCGTCACCGAGTGGCAGGAGTTCCGCAGCCCCGACTTCGACGTGCTTCGTGCCCGGCTGGCACGCCGCGCGATTTTCGACGGCCGCAACATCTACGATCCGGCGACAGTCGAGCGCGCCGGCCTGCAGTACTTCGGTATCGGCCGGGGCGGGATACCGGGCGACGCCCGCTGACGTGGCGCCGGGCCCCGCCGTTGCATGACTGCTGCGACCGCCACCGCGGGCCTCGTTCCGGTCATTCTCTGTGGTGGATCCGGGACACGGTTGTGGCCGCTGTCGCGGGCACTGCATCCCAAGCAGCTGCTCGGCCTGACCGGCACCGACTCGCTGCTGCAGGAGACCTGCACACGGGTCCGTAGTCTTGGTGCGCACGCCACTTCGCCGCTGGTGGTGTGCAACGAGGCCCACCGCTTCCTCGTCGAAGCGCAACTGCGCCAGGCCGGCGCCGCTCCCGTGATCATCACGGAACCGACGGGGCGCAATACTGCGCCGGCGGTCGCCGTCGCCGCGCTGGTCGCGGCCACGCGCCATGGTGCGGAAACGCTGCTGCTCGTGCTGCCCGCGGACCACGTGATCGGCGACACGACTGCCTTCCACCGTGCCGTGGCGCTCGCCGGGCCAGCGGCGCGCGCCGGCAGCCTCGTCACCTTCGGGGTGGTGCCTGACCGGCCCGAGACCGGCTACGGCTACATCCTTGCCGCCCGGGGGGAGGGCGTGCGTGCGGTGGAACAGTTCGTCGAAAAACCGGACCTTGCCACCGCGCGCGGTTACCTCGCGTCCGGACGGCACCTGTGGAACAGCGGCATGTTCCTGTTCACGGCTGCAGCCTACCTGCGCGAGCTCGCCACGTACGCACCCGACGTGCTCGCCGCCTGCGAGCGCGCCGTCGCGCAGGGCCGTAGCGCACCCGGCACAGTGACACCGCAGCATGAGGCGTTCCTGGCCTGTCGGGCTATCTCTATCGACTACGCGGTGATGGAAAAGACGGCGAGGGCCGCCGTGGTTCCGCTCGTCGCCGGCTGGAACGACGTCGGCTCGTGGGCCGCACTGCACGAGGTGTCCATGGCCGATGGCGCCGGCAATGTGACGCTCGGTGATGTCGTTGCGGTCGACACCCGTAATTCCTACGTCCGCGCCGAGAGCCGCCTGGTCGGCGTGGTCGGCCTCGACGGCTGCGTGGTCGTCGAAACCAGCGATGCGGTGCTGGTGGCGCCGCTCGACCGGGCCCAGGACGTGAAGGCCGTGGTCGATGCCCTGGCGGCGCGCGGCCGCCCCGAGGCCCGCCTGGGGCGCGAAGTCTTCCGGCCCTGGGGCAGCTACGACAGTCTGGAGTCGAAGCCCGGCTTCCAGGTGAAACGCCTGGCGGTCCTGCCCGGTGCCGTGCTGTCGCTGCAGCTGCATCACAGGCGCGCTGAACACTGGGTGGTGGTCGCGGGCGTGGCGCGCATCACGCGCGAGGACGAGGTGTTCGACCTGCGCCGCAATGAACACACGTTCATCCCGCTCGGCGCCCGCCACCGCATCGAAAACCCGGGAACCGGGCTGCTCGAGATCATCGAGGTGCAGATCGGCGACTACCTCGGCGAGGACGACATCGTGCGGCTCGAGGACCGGTACGGCCGCCAGGGCCGCACCGACTGACCGGGTCGATCCGTCTCTTCGGAAAAGCCGCCAGCCCATGACCCAGTCCCTGACCTGCTTCAAGGCCTACGACATCCGCGGGCGCATTCCCGACGAGATCAACGAGGATGTCGCCTGGCGCATCGGGCGGGCCTACGCCGAACTGCTGCGCCCTGCGGACGTGGTTGTCGGCCACGACATCCGGCTGACCGGACCGGCGCTGGCGGCAGCGCTGGCCGACGGCCTGACCAGCGCCGGCGCCGACGTGATCGACATCGGCCGGTGTGGCACCGAGGAGGTGTACTTCGCGACCGGGCACCTCGGTGCCGGTGGGGGCATCATGATCACCGCCAGCCATAACCCGGCCGATTACAACGGCATGAAGCTGGTGCGCGCCGGTGCCCGGCCGGTGAGCGGCGACAGCGGCCTCGACGACATCCGGCAACGCGCCGAGGCGCTCGCCGGCGAACGTGCGCGGACGGCCGGACGACGCGGCAGCGTGCGGCGCGCCGATCCGCGGCCGGTCTACGTGGCGCACCTGCTCGGGTATGTCGATCGCGCACGCCTGGCACCGCTCGCCGTCGTCGTCAATCCGGGCAACGGCAGTGCCGGCCCGGTGCTCGACGCGCTTGAACCGCAGCTGCCGCTGCGTCTCACGCGGATCCACGCTGAACCCGACGGCCGTTTCCCCAACGGCGTGCCCAACCCGCTCCTGCCCGAAAACCGGGCGGCCACCAGTGCGGCTGTGCGCGCGGCGGGTGCCGATTTCGGCGTGGCCTGGGATGGCGATTTCGACCGCTGTTTCCTCTTCGACGAGCGCGGCGAGTTCATCGAGGGCTATTACGTCGTCGGCCTGCTGGCCGAGGCGATCCTGGCGCGCCACCCGGGCGGGCGCGTCGTCCACGATCCGCGCCTGGTGTGGAACACACAGGAGATCGTGCGCGCCAGCGGCGGCCTGCCGGTGCAGAGCAAGACCGGTCACGCCTTCATCAAGGAACGCATGCGCCTGGAGGACGCCGTGTACGGTGGCGAGATGAGCGCCCATCACTACTTCCGCGACTTCGCCTATTGCGACAGCGGCATGATTCCCTGGCTGCTGGTCGCCGGCCTGCTGACCAGCAGCGGGCGTCGCCTCTCGGAACTCGTCGCCGCCCGTATCGCCCGTTATCCGGTTAGCGGCGAGATCAACCGTCGCCTGGCCGATCCGGCAGCGGCCATCGCGCGCGTGCGCGCGCGCTATGCGAGCGGGGCCAGCGCCATCGACGAGACCGACGGCCTGGGACTGGAGTTCGCCGACTGGCGTTTCAACCTGCGCCTGTCGAACACGGAGCCCGTCATTCGCCTGAACGTCGAGACCCGCGCCGACGCGAAGCTGCTCGAGCGCCAGACGCAGGCCATCCTCGCGCTGCTCGATGGCGGCTGATTGCCGGCAGGTGCACCGGTCCGGCGGCGCCGGTCAGCGACGTTCGGCAACGACCATCGAATAGGGAGTCATCAGGTGCGCAAGCCAGCGCAGCGGTGGCAGCGCGCGGATTGCCGCGATCGCGAACCTCGCCATGGCGTGGCGCTGCGCGGTCTCGATGCAGTCGAAGTGATCCCAGGCGCAAAAGCCCAGTGCGCCGAGGTGCCGGCGCAACTGGTACGGCGTAAACCAGTTGACGGCCGGATAGGTCGCGAAGTTGACCAGATCGGGCCGGCTGGTTACGGCGAGGCGCTCGAAATGTCGCTTGAGCGGGGCGGGGTACCAGCCGTAGGCGGGCAGGTTGAATTCGAGCTGGCGCGGGCACAGCCGGTTGGTCGTGCTGAGGTACAGCGTGCCGCCCGGGCGCAGCACGCGCGCTGCCTCGCGCAGGCACGCCTGCCAGTCGGCGATGTGCTCGAGCAGTTCCGGCATCAGGCACACGTCGATCGACGCGGCCGGCCAGGGCAGCGCGGTGGCCGTGCCAGCCCGGAAATCGATGGAAAAGCCCTGCTCCTGGCCGCGCCGGCATGCGATTTCGAGCAACGGCTCGTTGATGTCGAGGCCGTGGACGGCATGGCCCGCAGCAGCCCAGATGAACGCCTGGGTGCCGGCATTGCAGCCGATGTCGAGCATCGCGAGGCGCTCGACCGGCAGGCCACGGCGCTGGCGGAAACCGCGGACCATAGCGAAGACCTGCCGGAATCGCGCCATGGTTTCCGGCGTCATACTTTGTTTCTCGTAGTAGTCGACGAAAGGGTCCGGCGTGGTGTCGGCGCCGCTGCTGGCTGTGGTCACGATTGATCTGCCCGGTGCTGCTGCATGCCGGCGCTAGTCTGTGGCATGGTCGTGGCGATTGAAAGCGACCCGATCCGCCGGGCGGCGCCTGCCTGCGACGGGGTGCCGCACGCAAGCTGTGAAACGGTTCAGTGCCCTGTGACCGCTTTCTCAATATCATGGACAGCTGGTCGCCGGAAGTCCCGTATGCGCAGCGCGCCGATGCCCTTTGTCACTGGTTCCCCCGGCCGCCGGCTCGCCCTGCTGGCGCTGGCGTGCCTGGTGGCCGCCTGCCAGCCGTCACCCGAGGAGCAGCGGGCGCGTGCCGAGCAGGCCACGGCCAGCGGCGACCTGCGCGAAGCGGTCATCCACCTGAAGGCCTACGTGCAGCAGCGTCCAAACGACGGCGAGGCGCGCGCGACGCTCGGTCGGGTGCAGTTCACTCTCGGCGATGCGGCCGGTGCCGAGAAGGAGTTCCGGCGGGCGCTGGCGCTCGGCCAGCCGCCGGCGGCGCTGAAGCCGGCGCTCGTGGAGGCGCTGCTCGCCCAGGGACAGTTCGCCGAGGCGCTCGCCGAACTTGGCGACGTCGCCGACGGCGCGAACAGCGATCACCGGTTGCTGCTGCTGGCAGGCCGTGCTCTGCGCGGTGCCGGCCGCTTCGACGAGGCGCAGGTCCGGTTCCGGGCGGCGCTGGCGCGCGCGCCCGACGACACCGATGCGGTGGTTTCGCTGGCCGAACTGCTGGTCGCGATGGGCCGGCAGGCGGAGGCGGATCCACTCATCGACCGTGCGCTCGAACTCGACCCGAAGTACGTGCCCGCCATCGTGCTGCAGGGGCGCCGGATCGCCGATCGCGATGGAGCCGGGCCTGCAGCTGCCTACTTCACGTCCCATCTCGACGTGGCCAGGACCCTGCGCGACCGCACCGACCTGCTGGTGCAACTCGCCGATGCACAACTGAGCGCGGAGGATCGCGCCGGGGCTGCGCGCACCCTGACCGAGCTGCAGCGGATTGCACCGGGAGAGGTGCCGACGCGATTCCTGCGCGCCTGGCTGAAGGCACAGGAGGGCGACTTCACCACGGCCATGCTGGCGCTGCAGCGGCTGCTGATCGATGCCCCGGACTTCCTGCCGGCCGAACGCCTGCTCGGAACCGTGCAGTATCTGGACGGCAACATCGAACAGGCCGCGGTACACATCGCGCGCATCCTGGCGGAGGGGCCGCCCGACATGTTCCTCGCACGTCTGCTCGCTGAGATCCGCCTGCAGCAGAACCGGCCGGACCAGGCCCTGCAGACGCTGCTGCCCATGATGCGGCAGGGGCCCGGTGCCGTGTTCGACCAGCGCATCCTGGTGCTGGCCGGACAAGCCAGCCTGCGTCTGGGCGATGCCCCTGCCGCGGTGGAGTACTTCCGGCGCAGCAGCGCTGGCGATCCCGACGACGAGCGGCTGCGCCTCGGCGAGATCAGCGCCCTGCTTGCGGCCGGCGACGTCGGTTCGGCGCGCACCATGCTGCAGGGCATGCGTGCCTCGACCAGCAGCAAGGCGGCGGTCGATTACCTGACGGTGGTCGCGCACCTGGTCGAACGCGATTACCCGACTGCACAGCAGCTCGCTGGACGCCTCGCCGGCGAACATGCCGAAGCCCCGTGGGCCCATCTTCTGCTCGCTTCCGTGTACCTGGTCCAGGGCCAGATGGAGGCCGCCCGTGGCCCGCTGCGCGCAGTACTCGCCCTCGAGCCCGCCAACAAGGAGGCGCTGCTCAATCTCGCCCGCATCGACGTGCAGTCCGGTGACTACGAGAGCGGCATTGGTGCCCTGCGCCGGCTGATCGCCACGGAACCGGCCGACCTGCGGCCGCGGTTGCTGCTGGCCCGCACCGAAATGGAGGCAGGCCGTACCGAGCAGGCGCTGACAGAGGCGCGCCTGGCGGTTCGCGGGGCGCCGGACTCCGTCCCGGCGTTGAACCTGCTCGGCACTGTTGCGGCCGGTGCCGGATACTGGGACGAGGCCCGCGCGAATTTCGGGCGCGCCACGGAGCTCGATCCGCGCAACCCGCGCAGCTGGCTGAATCTGGCCGGGGCCGTCGTGCGCGGCGGGCAGCGCAGTGGTGTCCCCGACGGCCTGGAGCGGGCGCTGGCCCTGGCTCCCGACGATCCGCAGGTGCTTGCTGCGGCCGCAGATCTCCTGGTCGAGATGGGCAGGCCCGCGGAAGCGGTGCCGATCGCGGTGCGCGCGTATGCGGCTGCGCCAGGTGCCGAGACCGCCATGCGTGCCTGCCGGGCCGGGAACGCCGCGAACCGACCGCAGTCCTGCGGTCTGCTGGACGAGTGGATCCAGCGGCATCCCGGCGACGTGCCGGCGCGGCTGTTCCGCGCTTCGGTGTACCAGGCCAGGAGCAATCGCGCCGCGGCGATGGCACAGTATGAAGCCGTGATCGGGTACCACCCGGGCGAACCGGTGGCGCTCAACAATCTCGCCTGGCTCTATTTCGAGGCGGATGACCAGCGGGCGCTCGAGACTGCGCGGCGCGCGCTTGCGGCTCAGCCGCAGTCGTTGCCGGCGATGGACACGCTCGGCTGGATCGAGGTCAATCAGGGCAACCAGCGCCGCGGGCTGGAACTGCTCACGGCGGCAGCAGCGGGCAGTCCACAGGATCCCGACGTCGGTTATCACCTGGCATTCGCGCTCGCGGCCACGGGTGACGTGCGTGGGGCGCGCACGGCCGTCAGCCGCGTGCTGGCCTCGGAGGAGCCGTTTGCGAACCGCGCTGCTGCCGAGGACCTCGACCGACGCCTGCAGGGCGTGCTGGCGGGGGGCGACGGCTGATGGAGGTGCGCGAACTGTCCGACGACCCGGTCGAGATCGGCCGGTGGGACGCTTTTGTCGCGGCGTGTCCGACGGCGAGTTTCTTCCACCTTGCCGGCTGGCGCAGGGTGATTGCGACCGCCTTCGGCCAGCCGACCTGGTTCCTCTATGCGCAACGTGACGGCGAGGTGAGCGGTGTGTTGCCGCTCGCCCACGTGCGCAGCCGCCTGTTTGGCAACAAACTGGTGTCGCTGCCGTTCTGTGTCTACGGCGGTGTTGCAGCGACCGACGGTGCAAGCAGCAAGGCGCTCGTCGCTGCCGCCGGCCGGCTTGCGCGGCAACTCGACGTCGATTTCCTCGAATTGCGCCAGGTGGCGGCCAGCGGAGCCGAACTGCCCGGCTCGGACCGCTACGTGACGTTCCGCCGCACGCTCGATGCGGACCCGGAGGTCAATCTGAAGGCCGTGCCGCGCAAGCAGCGGGCTATGATCCGCAAAGGGGCCGCCGCCGGTCTCGTGCCCACGTTTGACACGTCGGTCGAGCGCTTTTTCGCGATCTATGCCGAGAGCCTGCGCAACCTCGGCACGCCCGTGCTGCCGCGACGCTATTTTGCGATCCTGAAGGAAGTGTTCGGCGACGCCTGCGAGATCATGAGCGTCAGCCCGGGAAGCGGCGCACCGGCCGTGGCCGCCGTCATGAGCTTCTATTTCCGTGACGAGGTGCTGCCTTACTACGGTGGCGGCACGACAGCTGCGCGCGAGCTGCACGCCTACGACTTCATGTACTGGGAACTGCTGGTTCACGCCCTCGGCCGGGGCGCGCGCCTCTTCGATTTCGGGCGCAGCCGGCAGGGCACCGGTTCCTACCGTTTCAAGACACACTGGGGTTTCGAGCCACAACCGCTGCCCTACCAGTACGATCTGGTACGTGCGCAGGAGATTCCGAACGTCACTCCGGACAATCCCAGGTACCACGCCGTCATCGAGGTCTGGCGCAGGCTGCCGGTTCCGTTGACCATCATGATCGGTCCGCTGCTGGCGAGGAGTCTCGGCTGAACGTCGCGTCCCCATCCCGGCTGCCCGCGTTCCAGACCCGCCTGAGGTCGTCGTGGAGCCGCGACCTGTCGCTGCCCGCGCTCGCCATCGTCGCCGTGTACGTCACGGTACTCACGGTCTACTGGCCGACCCTGCGCTCGATGGCAGCGGTGTGGGCCCGCTCGGATACGTATTCCCACGGCGTGCTGGTCCTGCCGATCGCCCTGTGGCTCATCGTGCGCGCCCGCCACGCCATTGCGGCTGCCACCCCCAGGCCCTGCTGGTGGGGGCTGGCACCGCTCGTCGCGAGTGTCCTCACCTGGCTGGTGGCCTGGTTCCTGCAGGCCGACGTCGTTACCCACGCCGCGATGATCGCCATGGTTCCGGCGGTGGTCCTGCTCGTGTTCGGGTCGCAGGTGCTGCGGGCGACGGCATTTCCGCTGGTGATTGCCTTTCTCGCCGTTCCCGCCGGTGAGTTTCTCGTACCGCCGATGATGGACCTCACGGCGCACAGCACCGTGGCCATGCTCATGGCATCCGGTGTGCCGGTGTTCCAGGATCGCTGGCTGATCAGCATTCCCGCCGGTGATTTCCTCATCGCCAACGCCTGCAGCGGCGTTCGATATCTCATCGGTACGGTGACTGCCGGGGCGCTGTTCGCGGGCCTGTTCTTCCGTGGCTGGCCGAAGCGGCTGGTGTTCCTCGGGTTTGCCGCCGTTTTCACGGTCGCTGCCAATATCCTGCGCGCCTATGTGACCGTCGTCGCCGGGCATCTCACCGACATGCGCCTGGCGGCAGCAGTGGACCACGTGATCTACGGATGGGTCCTGTTTGCCACACTGATCGCGATCGTATTCGGCGTCGGCCTGCGCTTTGCCGATGACCCGCGGCCTGGCGCTGCAGGCGATGCCAGTGCCTGCTTCCGCACAACTGTCGCCACCGCCATGCCCCGGTTTGCCGTACCGGCGTTGGCGGCGCTGGCGGTGCTGATCGGCGGTGCCGCCCTGCCAGGGTTCCTGCCCGAAGCTGCCGGGGTGGCCCTGGCCGCACCGGAGCATGCCGGTGGTGCCCGGCTGGCAGGCGCGGTTGCTGCGCCGCCGTGGCTGCGCGAAGATCCCGGGTGGGAAGCGCTGCACCTGCATTACCAGGGACCGGTGTCGTTCGATCTGCATGTGTTCCGTGGCCGCCGCGACGCGGGTGGCCGGGATCTCATTGCGCTGCGTGAGGAGGTCGACCCGCAGCAGGTGGTACTGGTTGCCGAGGACACCATCGAGGCGGGCTCTCGCCAGCAACCCCTGCGGGCGCGCAGAATGCGTCTGGACGACGGGCGGCAGGAGACCGTTGTGGTCTACTGGTTTCTGGTGGGCGGCGACCCGATTGCGAACCCGGTCACTGCAAAACTCGTGGAAGGCTGGACAATGCTGACCGGCGGGCACAAGAGACCAGCGCTGGTGGCCCTGGCGCTGGATTCCAACCAACTCGAACAGCCCGGGGCCTCCCTGAACACGCTGGTCGACGAGGTATCTGCTTCGATGCAGCATTGCCTGCAGGTGACGGGACTGGCCGGGAGCGATTGCCGGGCGCCGGGAACCGGATCGGTGCCGCCGACGTCTGTTTCTGGGGTGGAAGGGAGCATGCACAGATGAACAAGTTGACCAGGTTCGCCAGATTCTGGGTCCCGGCACTCGCCCTGCTGGTGCTCGGCTGTCAGGGATCGAAGCCGCCGGCAGCCGAGGCGCCGGCTACGCCATCGCAGTACCTGATCGGTCCGGGCGACGAACTCGAGATCTTCGTCTGGAACAACCGCGACCTGTCGGTCACGGTGCCGGTACGCCCGGACGGGCGTATTTCCACGCCGTTGGTCGAGGATCTCCAGGCCGTCGGCAAGACGCCGACGCAGCTGGCGCGCGACATGGAGGCTGCGCTGTCCGCCTATGTCAAATCGCCACAGGTGAACGTCATCGTGCGCGGTTTCGTCGGTGCGTTCGGTGAGCAGATCCGCGTCGTGGGCAAGGCGACCTCGCCCAAGGCACTGGCCTACCGACGCAGCCTCACCGTGCTCGACGTGATGATCGAAGTCGGTGGCCTGGCGCCCGGTGCGGCGGGCAATCGCGCCAAGATCGTACGCACGGTGGGCGGCAAGCGCAGTGAGATCCCCGTGCGCCTCGAGGCCCTGTTGAACGACGGCGACCTGTCGCAGAACGTCGAAATGCTGCCTGGTGACGTCCTCGTCATCCCGGAGTCGCGCCTGTAGGCGCCCCGGCGGGAGGAAGCAGGCCATGACCAGCCATGCCGCAGCCGGGACCCTGGACCTGTCCGAGGTCGCCGATCTCGCCCGCGGGACACTCTGGGGTTGCTGGCGTTTCCGCTGGCGGGCGGTCGGCCTGGCCTGGGGCGTGGCTGTCGTTGGCTGGATCATCGTGGCCCTGATCCCGGATGTGCACCAGGCCTCGGCACGCGTCTACGTGGACATGCAGAACAGCCTGCGTCCGCTGCTCGAGGGACTGGCGGTCAACTCCGACGTCATGTCGGAGGTCAACATGATGGAGCGGGCCATCATGAGCCGGCCCAATCTCGAGCGCCTGGCGCGCGAGACGGACATGGACATCGACGCGAAGGATCGCGTCGAGCTCGACCGGCTGATCGAGCAGTTGCAGGCAAGCATCAAGACCCAGCGCGACGGCAACAACATCATCCGCATCAGCTACGAGAACAACGATCGCGACCGTGCCCTCGCCGTGGTGACCTCCCTGCTCAACATGTTCGTCGAGGGTTCGCTCGGCAAGGCGCGCCAGGACAGTTCCAGCGCCGAGGAATTCCTGCTGCAGCAGATCAGCGACTACGAACGCCGCCTCAACGAGGCCGAATCCCGGCTGGCCGACTTCAAGCGCAAGAACGTCGGGCTCATGCCGGATGCGCAGGCCGACTACTACGGCCGGCTGCAGCAGTCACTGGCCCGGCTGCAGGAAACCGAGGGCAAGCTGCGCGTGGCACGCAACCGTCGCGCCGAACTCGAGCGGCAGGTCGAGGGTGAGGAGCCGGTCTTCGGACTGGTGCCGGCGGATCCGAAGACCAACCTGCTCACCACGCCACAGGACCGGCAGATCGCCCAGTTCGAGCAGCAGCTCGCCGAGTTGCGCCTGAAATACACCGAGACCTACCCCGGGATCGTCGAGATCAAGAGGACCATCGAGGCATTGCGGGCAGAAAAGGAAGCCCAGCTCGCCAAAGAGAACGCCGCCGGACGCAAGGCCTATTCGCCGCTCGATCTCAATCCGGTCTACCAGCAGATGAAGATCCAGCTGTCACGTGCCGACGTGGAGCTGGCCCAGCTGCAGGCTGAGTACAGCGACCAGGCGGCGATCGTCGCCGGACTGCGGCAGAAGGTCGACGTGGTGCCCGCCATCGAGGCCGAGCTCAAGCGCCTGAATCGCGACTATGACGTGACCAAGGCGCAGTACGACCAGCTCCTGCGCCGCCTGGAATCGGCACGCCTGTCGGAGGCGGCCGACGAGCGCAAGGGTGATGTGACATTCCGGATCATCGATCCGCCAACGGTGCCGGCGCTGCCGGTAGGACCGAAGCGCGGGTTGCTGGTGAGCGGTGTCCTGGTGCTGGCGCTGCTCGCGGGCCTCTGCCTGGCGGTGGCCCTGCACTTCATGAATCCGGTGTTCTACACCGGGCGGGAACTCGAGCGCCGCTTCGGCGTACCGGTGCTGGGCATGGTACGTCTGGCCCGGACCGACGCTGAGCAGGCGCAGGATCGCCGGCAGGCGACCTGGGTGCTTGCCGGCGTGGGTGGGCTGTTCGGCGTCTATGTCCTGACGCTCGGATTCTTCGGCATGGTTGCAGGGAGCTGAGCAGGGCGTCCATGAGCATCGTCGAGAAGGCCATGAGCCGGTCACAGGGCGAACGCAGCCGCGCAGCGGCTGCCGGTTCGTCCGCCCTGGCGCCGGCGCCTGCGGCACCGGACTCCCATCCGCCGGCAACGACAGAAGGGCCGCCGGTGGCGGTCAGGCAGGGGCTGGCGATCGAGCAGTTCCAGGCGCTGGCGCGGGACTTCCGCTTTCTCAAACGTCCGGTCCTGGCGCGGGTCTTTGGCCTGTCGCGTTCCGGTGCACGCAGCGGCAACCTGGTGATGATCACCAGCGACCAGCCGCAGGCCGGCAAGTCCTTCATCGCCTTGAACCTGGCAGGCAGCATGGCGAGCGAGCGCATGATGCGGGTCGTGCTGGTCGATGCCGACCCGGTGCGCCGCACGCTGAGCGGGCGGCTCGGCGCATCCGACCGCAAGGGCCTGCTCGAACTGCTGTCCGGGGAGGTGGCACGGCCGGGCGACGTGCTGCTGGCGACGGACGTCGAGTCGCTGTATTTCATGCCCGCCGGGCAGCCACGGCCCGATGCCACTGAGCTGATGGCCAGTCCGCGCATGGACCAGGTGCTCAAGCAGTTCGAGGATCCCAATCTCATCGTGATCCTCGACTCGGCCCCGCTACTGCTGTCGAGCGAGGGGCGGGTGCTTGCCGATCACGTGCACCATGCGCTCGTCGTGGTGGAGGCCGGGCGTTCGACGGCGTCGGAGGTTAGCCAGGTGCTCGACCTCATGCGCGAATCGTCGGCATCCGTCAATGTCGTGCTGAACAAGACTCCGGGTGGCGGGTCCGCCGGACAGCACGACTACTATTACGCCTACTAGCAGGCCATTCACAGGGGGGCGATCGCCATGCAGCTGAAGCCGTCCGTTCGCAGTCTGCTGCCGGTGCTCGTGCTGGCGGGCCTGCCGCCCATGGCCGAGGCGGTCGATCTCGAGCCGTCGATCTCGATCGCGGAGATCTACACCAACAATGTCGACCTCGCCAGAGATGGCCTGGAGGAGTCCGACTGGGTTACCCGGGTGGCGCCCGGCATCAGCCTGATACACGACGGCGGTGGCCTCGACGTCAACCTGGACTACACGTTCGAAGCGCTGTTCTATGCGGAAGACTCGGACCGTAACGAGGCCTACAACCAGCTCGATGCCATGGCGCTGCTCAACCTGATCGGGGAGGAGTTGCGGCTGCGCGCCGCCGCCAATGCCACGCAGGTCAACGTCGAGCCAAGCCAGCCAGTCAGCAATACGAACATCAACACCACCGGCAACCGCAGCGATGCCCTCAACTGGAACGTCGGCCCCGAGTGGAGCCGTGGCCTGTTCGGACAATCACAGTTCGATGGTTTCGCCCGTGTCGGACACGTGAATTACGATGACGAACGGTCGCAGGATGTCGACACGTTTTCCGGGCGCGCTGCGCTGCATTCGGCGGCTCGCTCACAGGCGGTGACTACCTACGAACTCGCCTACGAGTACTCCAGCCTCGACTACGAAATCAGCGACAAGTCGGTCATCCAGACCGCGTATCTGCGGCTGGGCTACCGAGTTGATCGCTCGACCGAAGTATTCGTACTGGGCGGCCTCGACAACGACCTCGAGGATCCCACCGACGACAGCCTGAAGGAGGGCCGCTGGGAGGTCGGTGTCGCCACCGAGTTCGGCGCACAGCGCCTGAGCGCGGCCCTCGGCGAGCGCTATTTCGGCACCACCTACGCGTTCGACTGGGAACTGACCAGCGGCGAGTCGAGCTACGGCATCAGTTACAGCGAGGCCCCGAGCGTGTCCGACCTGATGGCGCTCGAGGAAATTCCGGTCGGTGCTCCGGTCGAACCGGGGGTGCCGCCTCCGGATGCCGGAATCGACCGCCCGGGTGATCCGACGCGATACATCCTGAAGCGTGCCGACATCGATGCCAGCTGGGCGCTCAGCCGCAGCCGCCTGTACCTGAACCTGTTCTGGGAGGATCGCGAGGATCAGGTGCTCGTCTCCGATGACGTGCTGCTGCTCGACAACCTGGAGAACTCCACCTCCTACGGCGTCGAGGCTGGCTTCAGCTGGGAGGTTGGATCGCGTACCGAGGCCTCGATCTCGGGCACCTGGGCCAGCCGTGACTACAACGCCCTGCTCGATCCGGGCTGCGACGTCGAGACGGACCCGTCCTGCGAGGTCATCAACGGCGACGACACGCTCATGACCCTCGAAGGCCAGATCGACTACGCCCTCGGCCAGCGTACCCGGCTCGGTTTCACCATGGGACTGCAACGCCGCGACGACGCGTCGACGGGCCTCACCGACTATGACGAGCTCTGGGCGATGCTGCAGCTCGCGCGCGATTTCTGAGTGGTGACGGCCGGGGCATGCCGCACCCGGCCTGGTCGACTGCAACCGCACCAGCCAGCGATCTCGATGGTCCACACGCAGATGCCCACGGTCAGCGGCATGTCGGTCGACGTGGAAGACTACTTTCAGGTTTCCGCATTTCGCCCCTACATCAGGCCAGACGACTGGAGCCGCCTGCCGCAGCGCCTCGAGCGCAACGTGCAGCGGGTCCTGGAGATCTTTGCGGCCGGGCAGGTCCGGGCGACGTTCTTCTGGCTCGGCTGGGCTGCGGAACGGTTCCCGGCACTGGTGCGTACGGTCGCCAATGCGGGCCACGAGATCGCCAGCCACGGCTGGAGCCACGTCCGCGTCCACGAACAGGCGCCGGAGGAGTTCCGCGCCGACGTCGTGCGCACCCGGCAATTGCTCGAGGACCTGTGCGGTCGTGCCGTCGTCGGGTACCGGGCCGCGAGCTTCTCGATCGATGCGCGCAACCTCTGGGCCCTCGACGTGCTGCACGAGGCCGGCTACCGCTACAGCTCCAGCATCAACCCGATCAGCCACGATCACTACGGCATGCGCGAGGCGCCGCGCTTCAGCTTCCGGGCGCCGGGGCAGGCGATCGCCGAGATACCGATCACTTCGGTCGAAGTGGCCGGCCTGCGCCTGCCCTGCGGGGGCGGCGGCTATTTCCGGCTGCTGCCCTATGCCTGGAGCCGCTGGGCCCTGCGTCGGGTCATCGGCGTCGAGCGGCAACCGGCGGTGTTCTACTTCCATCCCTGGGAAGTGGATCCGGGCCAGCCGCGAGTCGCCGGCATCGACCGGCGGACACGCTTTCGCCACTACGTGAACCTCGAGCGTTTCGAGGGCAAACTCGTGCGCCTGTGCCGCGATTTCCGCTGGGCACCGATGGCCGAGGCCTTTGCGGCGGAGATCCGCTGACATGGCGCGAGCCGGGCGGGACCGAATCCGCATCGCGCACGTCGTCTATCGCTTCGACTGCGGCGGCCTGCAGAATGGCATGATCAACATAATGCACGGGCTGCCCGCCGACGAGTTCGAACACGTCATCGTTTCGCTGACTGATTCGACGGAATTTCGCCGCCGTCTCCCGGACCATGTGGCGGTCATGGAACTGCACAAGCGGCCGGGCAACAGCCCGGCCTACCTTTATCGGCTCTGGAAGATGCTGCGATCGGGCCACTTCGACATCCTGCACACGCGCAACCTGCCGTGCCTGGAATCGCAGCTCGCCGGGCTGCTCGCCGGCGTGCCGGCCCAGGTCCATGGCGAGCACGGCTGGGACGTCATCGACCTGCACGGCACGCGGCGCCGCTACCGCACGCTGCGGCGCGCATTCCGCCTGCTCGTCGACCGCTACGTGGTGGTCTCGCGCCACCTCGGTGAGTACCTCACCGGCACGATCGGTGTCAGACCGGAGCGTGTGCTGCACATCTGCAACGGCGTCGATGCCGGGCGTTTTCATCCGGCTCCCGCCGGGCCCGCCGCCGAGCCGTTCGTCGTGGGGTCGGTCGGGCGGCTGGAAGCCGTGAAGGACTACCCGACGCTGGTACGGGCCTTTGGCAGCGCCGCGGGCACGCTCGGCTCCGGTGCGCGGCTGGTGCTGGTGGGTGATGGTGTCGAGCGGGAGACCATCGCGGCCAGTGTCGCAGCCGAAGGGCTTCAGTCTGCGGTGACGCTGGCCGGTGCCCGCGACGATGTGCCGGCGCTCATGCGCAGCTTCAGCGTGTTCGCGCTGCCGTCGCTGGCGGAGGGTATCTCCAATACCATCCTGGAAGCCATGGCCTGCGGATTGCCCGTCATCGCCTCGGCCGTGGGTGGCAATGTGGAACTGGTGGTGGACGGCGAGACCGGATTCCTCGTGCCACCGGGTGATCCGGCAGCGGTTGCGGATCGGCTCGGCTGGTACCGGACACATCCGCAGGCTCTGCGTGCGCACGGTGCCGCGGCGCGTGAGCGGGTGTTGCGCGAGTTCAGTCTCGAGGTCATGGTGGGCCGCTACGCACAGCTTTACCGGCAGTGCGCCGGCGCAGCCGGGGGGTAGGCAGGGCCAGGCCATGTGCGGAATTTCCGGAATCTTCGACCTCGACGAGGCGCGGCCCATCGACAGCGACCTGCTCAGGGCCATGAACGACATCCAGCGCCATCGCGGACCCGACGACGACGGCTTTCACGTCGAGCCCGGGGTGGGCCTCGGCCACCGCCGGCTGTCGATCATCGACCTGTCGACCGGGCACCAGCCGCTGTACAACGAGGACGACTCGGTCGTCGTCGTGTTCAACGGCGAAATCTACAACTTCATGGAGCTGCGCGACGAACTGGAGCGCTGCGGCCACCGCTTCCGGACCCGCACGGATACGGAGGTCATCCTCCACGGCTGGGAGCAGTGGGGGCGCGACTGCGTGCGCCGCTTCCGCGGCATGTTCGCGTTCGCGCTGTGGGACCGCAACCGCCACGAGCTGTTCCTGGCACGCGACCGGCTCGGCAAGAAGCCGCTGTACTACGCAATTCTCCCCGGCGGCTGGCTGGTGCTGGCCTCCGAACTCAAGGGCCTGCTGCGCCATCCGGCGGTGCGCCGCGAGGTCGATCCCTGCGCCGTCGAGGAGTACTTCGCGCTCGGCTACGTGGCCGATCCGCGTTCGATCCTCACGTCGGTGGCGAAACTGCCGGCGGCCTCGACGCTGGTCCTGAAGCGTGGTGCCGGGGTGCCGGCACCACAGGCGTACTGGGACGTGAGCTTCTCGCACCCGGCACCGACGGGTGAGGCGGCTGCGATCGACACGCTGCTCGAGCGGCTGCAGGAAGCGGTGCGCCTGCGCATGATCGCCGACGTGCCGGTCGGGGCCTTCCTGTCCGGCGGGGTCGACTCGAGCGGGGTCGTCGCCCTGATGGCGCGCGTGTCCTCGCAGCCGGTCAACACCTGCTCGATATCCTTCGGGGACCCTGCCTACAACGAGGCGGCGCACGCAGCACGCGTGGCGCAGGCGCTCGGGACACGGCACTTCGTCGAGCAGGTCGACCCGGAGGACTTCTCCCTGGTCGACCGCCTGTCCGCGATCTACGACGAGCCGTTTGCCGACAGCTCGGCGTTGCCGACGTACCGCGTGTGCGAACTGGCCCGCAAGCACGTCAAGGTGGCGCTTTCGGGTGACGGTGGCGATGAAGTGTTCGCCGGCTACCGGCGTTACCGCTGGCACATGCGCGAGGAGCAGGTGCGCAACCTCCTTCCGCCCGGCCTGCGCGGCCCGCTGTTCGGCGCGCTGGCGCGCCTGTACCCGAAAGCCGACTGGGCACCACGTTTCCTGCGCGCCAAGACGACTTTCGCGGCGCTCGCGCGCAGCAGCGTGGAGGCCTACTTCGACAGCCTGGCGATCACCACCGGTGCGACCCGCTCGCGGCTGTTCTCGGCGCGCCAGCACGCCGCCCTGCAGGGTTACAGTGCGGTGGATATCTTCCGGGACATCGAGCGCAGGCTCGACGGCGTTGATCGCCTGTCGCAGATCCAGTACATCGATATCAAGACCTACCTCGTCGGCGACATCCTCACCAAGGTCGACCGGGCCAGCATGGCCAACAGCCTCGAGGTGCGGGTGCCGATCCTCGACCACGAGTTCATCGAATGGGCGACCACGCTGCCGCCGGACCTGCGCTTGCGTGGCGGCGACGGCAAGTACGTCTTCAAGAAGGCGGTTGCGCGGCAGGTGCCGCCCGAGGTCGTCTACCGCCCGAAGATGGGCTTTGCCGTGCCGCTCGCCAAATGGTTCCGGCGCGAGCTGCGCGAACGCGTGCGCACGCGCCTGCTCGATGGTTCCCTCGACGGCACCGGGCTGTTCGACATGGACACGGTCGGTACGCTCGTCTCGCAGCACCAGGCCGGGCTGCGCGACCACAGCGCGGTGCTCTGGGCCCTGCTGATCTACGAGAGTTTCAACCGCGAGGTGCTGGCCGCGTGATGGCGGCCGGGGCAGAATCGGCCGCACCATGGTGGCACCAGTGCGCAGTTTCCTGATCCGCGCCTGCGACGGCCTGACGCGCCTGCGCAGCGGCGGGGGGCGGCTGCTCGTGCTCATCTATCACCGCGTGCTGCCGGCTGCCGATGCGATGTACCCGCACGACCCGGATGTCGCGCTGTTTCGCGAGCAGATGCTGGCCCTGCGCGAGGATTTCCGCGTGTTGCCGCTCGGCGAGGCCCTCGAGCGGCTGGCGCGCGGCGCGCTGCCGGCGGGCGCGATCGCCATCACCTTCGACGACGGCTTTGCGGACAATCACGATCACGCGCTGCCGGTACTGCGGGATCTGCAGCTGTCGGCGACCTTCTTCGTCGCCTCCGGCTACCTCGGTACCGGGGCCATGTTCAACGACGTCATCATCGAGGCCTGCCGGCGCGCCCCTGCCGGCGGGTGGGACACGGGCGTGCCGTCGGTCGGGCGCGTCGAGCTCACGGACGGCCCCGGGCGCTGCCAGCTTGCCTACCGGCTGATCGCGCACGCCAAGTACCTGCCCGTGCAGGTCCGGCGTGACTTCGCGCAGCGCCTGCTGGACGCAGCGGGGGCGAGCGCTCCACGCGGCCTGATGATGGGCCCGGATCAGGTGCGTGCGCTGCGTGCCGCCGGCATGTCGATTGGTGGCCACACACGCAGCCACCCGATCCTGGCCAACCTCGGCGATGCCGAAGCAGCGCTTGAGATCGCCGGTGGCAAGGCCGATCTCGAGGCGATTCTCGGCGAACCCATCACGCTGTTTGCGTACCCGAACGGGGCGCCGGGGCGCGACTACAGCCAGCGCGACGTCCGGCTGGCCGGTCAGGCAGGATTCCAGGGCGCGGTGACGACGGCACGGGGCTTTGCCGACCACAGTGCGAGCCTGCTCGAGGTGCCGCGCGTCGCCACCTGGGATCGCAGCGCCTGGCGTTTTTCAGCCCGCCTCGCGCTCGAGCGGGCTGCCGGCCGGGGCGCGATGCGCGCACCAGCCATGGCGCAACCAGGCTGAGCGCCGATGCGCGACATCGTCATCATGCTGATCGTGCTGGGCGGGCTGCCCCTGATCCTGGCGCGGCCATGGACGGGAATCCTCTTCTGGAGCTGGCTCGGTTACATGAACCCCCATCGCCTGAGCTGGGGATTCGCCTACGATTTTCCGTTCTCACAGGTCGTGGCGGCAGCGACGCTGCTCGGACTGCTGTTCACCCGGGACCGGCGTGGCATCCCGATGAGCGTGCTGACGGTGGTGTGGCTGCTGTTCGTCGCGTGGATGACGCTCACCACTACGCTGGCGCTCGACGGTGCCGTGGCGTGGCCGGCCTGGGAACGCGCCATCAAGATCCAGGTGTTTGCGCTGCTGACCATCATGCTGATCCGCACCCGCGAGCGGCTGATCGCGCTGGTCTGGGTCATCGCGCTTTCCGTCGGTTTCTACGGGTTCAAGGGCGGCCTGTTCGTGCTGCGCGGTGGCGGTGAGTCACTGGTGTGGGGACCACCCGGCACCTTCCTCGGTGACAACAATGCGCTCGCGCTCGCGATCATCATGATCATGCCGATGCTGTGGTTCCTGTTCGGCAATGCGCGCACGCGCCTGGTCCGCGTCGGGCTCGGCATGGCCATTCTGGCATGCTGCGCATCCGTACTCGGGTCGCACTCCCGCGGTGCCGCGATCGCCGGCGGGGTAATGCTGCTGTTCCTCTGGCTCAAAGGCTCCCGCAAGCTCCTGATTGCACTCGGCCTCGTGCTGTCGCTGCCGGTGCTCGTCGTGAACATGCCGGACAGCTGGTTCGAGCGCATGGAGACGGTGTCCACTTTCGAGCAGGACGACTCGGCGATGGGCCGAATCCGCGCGTGGCGCTTCGGGGTGGAGATGGCCCGGGGGCGCCTGGTCGGCGGCGGCTTCGACAGCTTCACCGAGCAGAATTACCGGCGCTTTGCCCCCGACATCACCCGCGAGATCGTCGAGCGTGGCGACGGGCGCTTCCAGGATGCGCACAGCATCTACTTCAAGGTGCTCGGTGAACATGGCTTCGTGGGGCTCGCGCTGTTTCTGCTGGTGGGCTTCACGGCCTATCGCAGCGGTTCGGCCGTGCTGCGCGCGGTCCGTGACCGTCCCGATCTCAAGTGGGCCGGGGACCTCGCCGCGATGATGCAGGTGAGCATGGTCGGTTATGCCGTCGGCGGAGCCTTCCTCGGCCTGTCGTACTTCGACCTCTACTACCACCTCGTCGCCGTGATCGTCGTGCTGAAGGCGATCGTTGCCGAGAAGGCTGTTCCGGCAGCGGTCGGGGGCGAGCACGGCATGCTCGACGCGATCCGGGCACCCGTCGGCTCACGCCCGGCCGGTACCTAGCGCGCCGCAAACCGGCGTTCGTCCGGCCGACTCAGTACCGGTTGGCGGCCAGCCACTCCTCGAGCATGAACAGCGGCCAGATCAGCGAGCCGTAGTAGACCGCGTGGTCGGTTTCCTGCAGGCGCAGGAGGTCGGTGATGAAGGCGGGCTGCAGGATGTCGCGCCTGGCGAGCGCCGCGAGCCGCGTTCGGACGCGGTCGCGCAATTGCGGATCGTCGTTGACCCACGGTCCGACCGGCACGCCGAAGCCGTGCTTGGTCTTGTCGATGATCTGCGGTGGCAGGAAGCCCGTGAGTGCGCGCTTGTAGAACTTGCGCAGCGTGAGCAGGTCGAGCTTGGCCGTGCTCGGGACGCGGGTGGAAAGAGCTACCACGCGCGGGTCGAGCATCGGGAAGTACACATCCACGCCGGCGAGGTCGCAGGCACGCCGCACCTTGCGCAGGTCGTTGTCCGCCAGCGTCACGGCCCAGTCGAGGTAGAGCATGCGGTCGACGACATCGCCGCCGGCCGGCTCGCGGAAGCAGCGGCGGGCATAGTCGAGGGACCCCAGCGGATCGACGCTGCGGAGGAAGTCCGTGGTCAGTACCGTCGCCGGATCGTTGCGGACCAGCAGGTTGTAGCTGAACAGCCGGTCGGGCAGCGCCACCTGGGCCTGGCTGACATAGCTCGCGACCTTGCTGAACGGGGCCGGTGCCCGTGAGGTGAGGCGCGCCAGCGAATCGACGGCTCCTGCGCGCAGCCAGCGCGGGGTGCGCTCGTACAGGCCGAACACGAGTTGCTTCTGGTAACGCTCGTTGCCGCCGAACAGTTCGTCGCCGCCGTCGCCCGCGAGCAGGTGGCGCGCGCCGGCATCGTGCGCAAACCGCGCGCACAGGTAAGCAGGTACCGCTGAGGGGTTGCCGAAGGGTTCCGGAAACGCGCCGACCAGCCGGTCGATGCACTCGCTCACGTCGCCCGAGCGGATGCGGTGCTCGTGCAGCTCGAGGTCGAAGTGACGCGCGCAGATGCGGGCATACTCGCTCTCGTCGAAACCGGCCACGTCGAAGCCGATCGTGAAGGCGGGCACGCGCACAGCCATGTGCCGTGCCGCGTAGCCACAGACCGTCGAGCTGTCGAGCCCGCCGCTCAGAAAGCACGCGAGATCAGGCAGGGTCGTGCGCTGGCGCACTGCTGCCGAGAGCGCCGCGCGCGCGGCCTCAGCCAGCTCTCCGGGGGGCTCGCGCGAGCGCCTGAAATCCGGCTGCCAGTAGCGCCAGGTCCGCACCCGTCCGCCCTGCCAGAGCAGCGCTGTGGCAGGGCCGAGTTTGTGTACGCCCGCGAGGATGCTGCGGCTGCCCGGCACGACACCAAAAAACAGGTAGTCGTAGATCGCCTGTGGATCCAGCTCCGGGCGGACAGTTGCCTGTGCCAGCGCCGGATCGGTGCCGAAGCGCAGGGCGTCACCCTGCGTGCTGTAGTAGAGCGGGATGCTGGCGAAGAGGTCGGTGGCGAGCAGGAGCGTCCCGCTCGCGGTGTCATAGCTCGCCAGCACGAACTCGCCGCCGAGGCTGGCAAGCCCGCCGCTGTCTGCGGGCGACAGGCGCGCCAGGATCGTGGTGGCGTCACCGCCGTCGCTCGCGTACGGCGCACCCACGCAGCCGGTCCACCGCCGGGCCGATTCGTGCACGTGGCGACGTGCCGGCGTCGCTGCCAGCCGGAAGGCGAGCTCCCCGCACTGGCCATGGCCGTCGGGTGCAGGCCCGGCATCCGGTTTCCTTGAGGGCACATGTCCTGGCGTAACCACGCCGGACAGCAGGTCGACCTGCCGGGTTTGCACCACCGTCACTTCTCCTGGCTGCTCCGTGGGCCGCGTGGCATGGCCGCGTGGCCACCCACCGGCATCGCAGGGCCCGGCCGGGCGCCGTGCAGTATGCAGCAGTTCTCGGACCCAGCGCTGTGCGTTGCCTACAATAACGGCAGGAACGGGATCGGACGGGCACTGACAGGCTGCGTTCTGGTCCAAGTCCGGGCAAACGATAACGAGGGCTCCGGTGGCAGCGACGGCGCGGCTGTCGCGACGGTCCAGGTGGGTCGATTATGTCTCCAGCGGCAACCAGAACCGTGCCGACCGACACGGCGATGGAACGAAGCAGAATGCGGTCGGTGGTCAGGGCGACCCTGCCTGCCGTCGCCTTGCTCGGGCCGCTGCTGGCCCTGCTCGCCGTCTGGGGTCCGCTGCTCGCCCACTACCATGTGGCCGACCTGCCGGTCACCCCGGGCCTGGTCGGGACGCTGCGTCGCTCACCGACTGGCGATATTTTCACAGCGCTCGACGACATCCGCTACGACACGCCCATGAACGCACCGGACACGGCGGTGAAGCGGGCCGACGAGTTCCTCCGCGAGCGTTTTCCGGGACGCGGTGGCGACATTCTCGCGGTCGGACCCCTACCGAACCGGGCAGCGCTCGCTGCCGGCATGCCCGGCGACCAGCTCGACGTGAGCTCGATGATCGTCGCCGACACCCTGCTCGAAGCCTACCGACGCACCGGGCAGGAACGTTATCTCGCAGCGGCGTGGGACTCGGCGGTGGCGTGGGCGCGATTCGAGCATTCCGCCTGGTTTCCGGTCGGGCTGTTGTGGAACGACCACGCCATCGCCGCACGGCTGCTGGTGCTGTCACGCCTCTGGGGCGAAGTTCGCGGTCGGGCCGATCTCGATGTGGCCGAAGCCACCGACGTGCTGGCCTTCGTGAGCCGTTCGGTCCGGCTGCTCGCAGCCCCCACGCATTACACGCCCTGGACGAACCACGGCATCATGCAGAATCTCGCGCTGTTGCACGCGGGCATCGCGTTTCCGGGCCTTGCTGGTACCACCGAGGGCGTGCGGGTGGCGATCGAACGGCTCGGGCAGCACCTCCCGTACTATGTCGCGGACGGCGGTGTCGTCCTCGAGCACTCTGCCGGCTATCACGACTTCGCCATCCATCTGCTCGGCCTCGGCATGCGCTACCTGGCACTGCTCGGCGAGGACGTGCCGGCCGCCTGGCGTGACAGGTACCGGGCCGCCGAATGCTGGCAGCGTCGTCTCCTCCGGCCGGACGGTACGCTGCCGGGCTATGGCGACACCGCTCAGACGCCACGATCTGCGGCGCTGATGGCCGAGAGCGCCCACGTGGCCTGCGCACCTGGTGCTGCCTCGTGGCTCGATGAGGAGTTCGGTTACGCCGCGTTGCGCGGAGGCGGTGCGCCGGACGACCAGCTGTTCATGACCTGGGCCAACTTTGCCGGGCGTGCCCACAAGCACGACGACGAACTTGCGGTATGGCTCTGGGCTGCCGGACGCGACTGGCTGGCAGCGTCGGGCTACTGGCCCTACGGCGACATCGACCGCGACGCTGCCGTGTCCTGGCGCGGTGCCAATGCACCGCATGACACGGGCGAAGAGGGACGGTCCGGTGGTACGAGCCGGCTGCTCGGCTCGGCGCTCGGCGGGTCACTGCAGCTGCTCGACGTGGAACGACAGGCACCGGACGGGCGCTATTATCGTCGACAGGTGGTCGGAATTGCCGGTGAAGGCCTGCTCGTGGTCGACACCAGCCGTGCCGCAGAGGGACCACGCGGCGGCACGACGTCGGTGTGGACCTTCAGTCCCGGAACGATCCTGCAGCGACATGGATCCAGCGACACGGCAATCCAGCTGCTCGATCCGCAGAGCGGCAGGACGATCGGCAGCTACTGGCTGTGCGCGCCGCGCTGCACGGTCACCCGCCTGGCGGGCTCGCGCAGGCCTTTCGGCGGCCTCGTTGCCGATGCCGGCGTGATCCGGCCGACCGAGTCGCTGGTGGTTGCCGTCGAGGATGGAGGCTGGCGTGCCGTGTTCTGGGCAACCGGCAGCGGGGATGAAGCAGCGCCGGCAGCCGTTGCCCTGGAGCAGCGGGGCGACGCCGGGCACTGGCTGCTGTCGATCGAGCGGCAGAACCACACGGTCCGCGTGCAGCGCGATGGCGCCACGCTCTCGCGCGAAGGGCCGTCGACTGCAGCGACGACCGTACCGGTGCACCCGGTGGCGGCGCAGCATGCACGTGTCGGCGCGGCGACAGCACGTTATCTCGAGGTTGCTGATCGCTTTCCGCTTTTCCGGGATCATATCGGGTATCGCTGGAAGGCCACCGCTGCGATCCTTGCGTTGGCCGTCGCGCAGGTGCTGGGGCTGTGGCTTCTCGCCCGGCTCGGAGCCGGTCGCGGCGTGCGTACCCTGCTCGCGTCGGGTGGATGGCTGGCGATTGCTGGCTGGCTGTACTATGTATACCTGTGACGTCCTCGCTGGCGATGGAGCGCAGGGTCCCTTGGAGGTCGTATGACGATTGCACTGCCATCTGCGCCGGTACCCGCTGCGGTCAGGACAATCGCAGCCGCCGTGGCGGTGGTCGCTGCCCTGATCGGCCCCGTGTCCGGTCAGGCGGCACGGAACACCGATGAATGCGGCAACGTGTTCGACAACGGTGAGGTCGGACCGTGGGATTACACCAAGGCGGAGAATCGCGTCAACATCGAACGGGTGCCGAACGTGGAACGGCATCACTGGAGCCCCGCCGTCGAGCGCCTCGAGGGCGGCGTCACCGGCTACCTGATGGACGACCTCGATTACATCCTGCGCGCCATCCCCAATCACCCCCGTGCGCTGAATGCCGTGGCGCGCTACGAGATCGAGATCGGCAGTATCCCGCCCAACTGGCGCTCGGCCCAGTGCTGGTTCGATCGTGCGCTCACGTTCCGACCGGAAGACGGAACCGTATGGCTGATCTATGGCAACTACAAGTCCCGGCTCGGCGCCACGGACACCGCACTCGAGGCCTACCAGCGGGCCAAGGAGCTGATGCCCGACGATGTCGAGGTCGACTACAACCTCGGCTTGCTGTACGTCAAGCTCGGCGACTACGACAAGGCTGCCGTGCATGCCCGGGCCGCCTACGAGCACCATTACCCGCTGCAGGGCTTGCGGCGCAAGCTGGCCGAGAAGGGTATCGAGGTGGCGCCTTGACGCAGCCTGGCGGGACGGTCCGGTTATGTGAACCGGCCCCCAGGGTAAAAAGGGAGACCTGGTTGGTGGTGTCCTGGCCTGCGACGCCCCTAGACTGCCGGTGGCCCGAGCCAGCAGACCGCCACTGGCGGCAATGAGTCTGGCAGGGCGTGGCATTGCAAAACCAACCACCAACAGACATGCCTGAATCCGGGATCCAGAACGTGCGAGGCCGGCCCGCGTGACCCCATGGCGCCAACTGGCCCGCCATCTGGCCAACCCGCTGCTCGTGCTGTTGCCGGCAGATGCCGGGGTGGCTGGGATCGCGCTCTACGCCGCTGCCTGGCTGCGTTTCGGCTTCGACCTGGACCAGGCCCACGCCACCCTCGGTGGCTCCATCGCTCCGCGTGCCGCCGGCTTTGCGCTGTGTGTCGTGGTCGGGCTGCTGACGATGGGCCTGTACCGGGCGCGCCAGCGTCCAACGGCGGCCGAGTGCGTGGCGCGTGTGCTGGTCGGCGTGGTCATCGGCGGCTTCGGCTATGTGCTGCTGTTCTACCTTATCCCCTACCTGAATACCGGCCGGCTGACCCTCGCCGTGGCCATGGGGCTCTGCTTTGTCGCGCTGAGCGGCCTGCGCATCGCGCTGCTGCAGGTGCTCGACAACAACACGGCCAAGCGGCGCGTGCTCATGATCGGTTCCGGCCGCGTGGCGTCCAAGGTCGGCATGCTGCGCCGGCGCTCGGATCGGCGCCGCTTCGATGTCGTCGGCTTCGTGCCTGGCAGCGCGGCCGAACGGACCTACGCCGAGAAACGCGGCATGGGGCCGCTGCTGGCACCGGAGACCGATCTCGAGGCGCTGGTGTTCGACGAAGTGGTGGTGGCGCTTGACGATCGCCGCGGCGTGTTTCCGACCGACCAGCTGCTGCGTCACCGCTACGTCGGCATCGAGGTCCGCGACATCGTCGACTTTCTCGAGCATGAAACCGGGCGCATCGACCTCGACGTGCTGCACCCGGGCTGGCTCATCTTCGCCGCGAGCGGGCACAGCCGCTGGGGATATCGGCTGTGCAAGCGCCTGTTCGACCTGATCTTCGCCACCGGGCTGCTGGTGGCGAGTGCGCCGCTCGCCGTGATGGCGGCGGCGGGAATCTGGCTGGAGGAGGGACCCGGGGCGCCGCTGTTATACCGCCAGCGTCGGGTCGGGCGCGGCGGGCGCGTGTTCGAGCTGTTCAAGTTCCGCAGCATGCGTGTCGATGCCGAGCAGCACTCCGGGCCGCAGTGGGCGTCGGGCAAGGAGGATGCGCGGGTCACCACGACCGGGCGCATCATCCGCCGTTTCCGCATCGATGAGCTGCCACAACTGGTCAACGTCATCCGCGGCGAGATGAGCATCGTCGGTCCCCGGCCGGAACGTCCGGAGTTCGTCGAGAAGCTGACGGCACACATCGCGCTGTATGATTACCGGCACTGCGTGCCGCCCGGCCTGGCGGGCTGGGCGCAGCTCAATTTCCCGTACGGCGCGTCCGTCGAGGATGCTGCCGAGAAGCTGAAGTACGACCTGTTCTATATCAAGAACACGAACTTCCTGTTCGACCTGTTCATCGTGATGCAGACGGTCGAAGTCGTGCTCTGGGGTCGTGCGGTCAGCATGGCGGGCCCCAGGCCGGCCGATCCTGCGTCGCACGGGCGCGAGCCCGGGGCGGTTTCCCTGGCGGCGGGCAAGAAGCGCGATGTCGCCTGAGCGGCGCGTCGGGCACGGGAATATTCAGCACAGGCGCGTAGCTCAGTGGCAGAGCGCTGCCGAAACACGGCAGAGGTCGGAGGTTCGATCCCTACCCGCGCCTACCAACCTGTCAGCCGGCAGAACGGTCAGGTGAGCTTCAGGACGCCGTGGTTCCTGCGCCGCGCGGTCTGCTCGACCTCGTCGGCGGGTTCGGTGTTGGCTGCCACGGCGGTCGCGGCATCGTCGGCCGCAGGCGCCGCGTGCTGGCCCGCCACGTCCTTGGCAGCCTTGCGGTCGCTGTAGAACACCACATCGACCTGGCCGAAGCTGATCACGTCTCCGGAGCGCAGCAGCGCCCGCGGCCGGCGCTTGCGGTTGACCAGGATGCCGTTCTTGCTGTTGAGGTCCTCGACCACGTAGATGCCGCCGATGCAGTCGATCAGGGCATGCCGGCGACTGACCTCCTTGTCGATGACGACGAGGTCGTTGGCGTTGCTGCGTCCGATGACAAACGGGAACTGGCCGGCCTGCACCTGCTCGACGAACTGCCCGGCCTTGTAGACCATGAGCATGACGCGCGGTGTACGTCCCTTGGCGACGGTGCCGGTGTGGGCGGCGTCGGCCTTGCGGTCGTGTTCCTCGCGCTCCTCGAACCACTGCCAGCGCAGTTCGTTCACGACTTCGTCGATGACCTCGAGGGTCACCTTCGGCAGGTTCTCGACCATACAGGCGGTGAGTGCGGTGTCGCACAGCGTGTTGATCAGCCGCGGGATGCCCTGCGTGAGCCGGTGCACGTCGCGCACGGCCTCGGGCTCGAAGATCTGGTCGAGCTGGCCGCCGGCGATCGCCAGGCGGTGGCGCAGGTAATCGACGGTTTCCTCCTCGTTCAGGGCTTCCAGCCGCTGGCGCAGCCGCGCCCGCTGACGCAGCTGGGTGAGGCCGGGCGCATCGATCAGATCGTCGAGGTTGGGCTGACCGGTGAGCACGATGCTGATGATCTTGCGGTCGGCGGTGTCGATGCAGGAGAGCAGGCGCAACTCCTCGAGTGCCGGTCCGGTCAGGTTCTGCGCCTCATCGACGATGATGACGACGTGCTTGCCTTCCTCGTGCTTCTTGAGGAAGAAGGCGCGCAGCGTATCGAGCAGCAGTACCTTCTTCTTCTTGTAGATCGGCATGCCGAATTCGGACAGGAGTGCCTGCAGCAACTCGATGTGCGACAGCGTCGTGTGCGTCAGCTTGGCGGTGACGAAGTCCGGGCCGAGTTCCTCGAGCACCGTATTGAGGATCGTGGTCTTGCCGATGCCGATCTCGCCGGTGATGATGACGAAGCTGTCGCGATTCAGCAGCGCGAACTTCATGTTCGCGACCGCCCGCGCATGCTGCGCTGTCATGTAGATGAAGCGCGGATCCGGCGCCAGGTCGAAGGGGCGGCAGGTCAGTCCGAAATGCTGCTCGTACATGGCGGTGACGTGTCCGGTCCCGGGGCGGGCAAGGCGAGTCCGGCGCTCATGTTATTACATCGGATGGCTTCCGGAGCGCACGCAGTTCGCATAATATGTGCACCCCCCTCCGGTACCCGGGCGATTAGCTCAGCGGGAGAGCGCTCCCTTCACACGGGAGAGGTCGAAGGTTCGATCCCTTCATCGCCCACCACGACCCAGCCGCATCGACTGTCGTCGTGCAGCGAATCAACGTCGCGGCAGCCCCGTATAGCGCAGCCACAGGTTGACGCGGTGGCGATCGGTATCGTAGGGGAGGAAGCCGTCGTCGCGCTCGTCGAGGTAGAACGCATACTCGGCGCGCAGCGTCCAGGTGCGGTTCAGCCGCCAGCCGAGGGTCGCCTGCGTGCTCCAGTAATCGCGATCGAAGCGCCGGCCAAAGTTGCCCTCGACGTTGTCGGCACCCACGGCCTTCTGGCTGGACCAGGTGACCCCGATCGAGCCGTCGAGCATCGCCGTCAGGCGCTTGGAGAGGTAGGCCCGTGCCGAGTCGACCGTCACCTGAGCGCCATCGGAGTTCGGCTGGATCGAGCGGCTGATGCTGAGTTCCGTGGTGATGGTCTCGGCAGTCTGCTGGCGCAGATAGAGCTGGCCGACGAAGTTGCGATCATCCGTCTCCATCTCGCACAGCACGAACACGTTCTGCACCGGATCGAAGCAGGGCAGGGGGCCGAGCGGCGTCATGATGAACGGCAGCCCCTTGACCGTCACCTCGCTGCGCGAGGCGCCGGCCGTACCGCCGATGGTCGTCGCCTCGCTCCAGGCGAATTCGTAGCCGAGGTAGCCGCCGTAGCTCAGCGAGTCGTTCTCGATGGTTGAGCCGGGCAGTTGCGACTCGAAGCCGCTGGCGTTGAGCGTGATGCTCACCTTGTGCTGGGGCGCGAGGAGCCGGGTCCAGGTCAGGTCGATGTTGCCAGCCTCGTAGTCGGTGCGACGCGACAGCTCGGCCTCGGTGAACCGCACGTCGTCGTACGACAGGGCCACCGAGATCACGTCCTGCGCCCGCAGCTGCCAGCTCAGCTCCGGGGCCAGCCACCAGCGTTCCATGTACTCGTCGACCCGCGGCCGCGAGGTCTCGCCGCCGGACGGATCGTTCGGATCGACAGCCGGAAAACTGCGGGTCGAGGTGCGGCTGAAACCGCCGTCGAAGCCCAGCTCCGTGCGCTGCCCGGTGCGCCTGGCGGTGACCGGCAGGAAATAATCGAAGTAATCGAGATCGCTGGCGCGGGCGGTACCCTGGTAGCTCGCGGCGGTCATCCGCGGGCGGAAACCGAGGGTGTCGATGCGGGTCCTGCCGACGACGTCGAGCCGTGCGTCGACCGTACCTGCATAGCCGTCGTCTTCGAGGCTGCTGTCCGATACACCGCGCGGATTGGATTCCCAGAGCGCGCCCACGGCGAGGCTCGGGGTGTACTCCCACACCACCGCGCCAGCCGGGCCCGGCAGGAGCCCCCAGACAGCGGCGGCCACCAGCGCGATGCTTCTGGCCATGGGCGGTTGGCGCCTCACGGCACCACGATCGTGTCACCCGCGCGCAGCAGGATGTTCTGCTCGAGTTTGCGGCCTTCCTGCACGTCGCTGTACTTGAACGGGATGGCGATCTGGGTGCCCTGATCACCACGACGCAGGATCCTGACCTCGTCGAGCTTGGCAAACGGCGTCGTGCCGCCTGCGGTGCTGATGGCCTGCATGACATCGACGGTGCGGGTCATCACGAATTCGCCGGGCCGCGTGACCTGGCCGAGTACGTAGACCTTGTTCCCGTTCAGCTGCAGGGCCGCCACGGTGACGACGACGTCGGGAATGAAGCGGGAGAGTTTCCCGACGAGTTCGACGCGCAGCTGCTCGACGGTGCGGCCTTCGGCGACCATGTCGCCGGCGAGCGGGAAGGCGATGTGGCCATCGGGGTTGACCAGCAGCTCGCGCGTGAGGTCTTCCTCCTTCCATACGGAGATCTGCAGGACATCGCCCGGGTTGATGCGGTAGGGATCCCTGACCGGCGCCGGGTCGGCGGCCTGCGTCGAGGCGACCGTGAGCAGCATCGCCAGCAGCGCAGCCAGGCGGACCGTCAGAACAGACTTCGGTGTGCAAACCATGCGGGAGACTCCAGGTAACGGCGAATGCTCGTGTGGCCTGTCGGGCTTCTTCACGGCGGCCCCAGTGAGCCGCATCATCCTTAAGTGTCGTTTAAGCCGGCGCTCGAATCATCGATCCCGTTTCCGGGGTGATCCCGTACGCCGGCACGGGGTGGCGGCGCGCGGGTGCGACATATTCTGGGCCGGGATGCTTGCGCGAGCCGTGCGCCGGATCCCAGAATCGGCCATATTATTAACTGATAATTCAGCCCGATAACAGCAATTTGCGACCTGGTCCGTACACGGGATCGAGTCGCGGGAAGCCAACGTCCCGATGACCGGCCTGGTGGCCACACTGCTGACGTGTCTTGCCACCGCAGGGCTGATCATGATCCTGCGGCCGGTTGCCGTGAGCATCGGCCTGGTCGACGTGCCCGATGTCCGCAAGACCCACCAGGGTCCGATTCCGCTGGTCGGCGGCCTGGCGATTTTCGCCGCCGTCGCGGCTGCCTGCTTCTTGCCGCGGCTGACCGGGTTGTCGGTGGCCGGCCCCGGCGTGGCGAGCTTCCTCGGCGCAAGCCTGTTGTTGACCGGGGTCGGCCTGGTCGACGATCTCGTCGAAGTGTCGCCGACGGCGCGCTTTCTGGCCGAGGCTGGCGCTGCGCTCGCCATGATCTTCGGCGCCGGCGTGGTTCTGGACGACCTGGGAACGATGAGCTGGTCGGGCGAACTGCTAGAACTCGGGCTGCTCGCCGTGCCGTTCACCATCTTCGCCACCGTCGGCGTCATCAATGCGCTGAACATGTGCGACGGGCTCGATGGCCTGAGCGGCAGCATGGCGCTGGTGTCGTTCGCCGGGTTCGCCCTGGCGGTGGCGTTGTGGGGGCAGGGCACCGACGGCAGCCTGCTCACGGTGCTCGGCGGTGGCGTGCTCGGTTTCCTGCTGTTCAACCTGCGCCTGCCCGGCCGCAGCCGCGCCAGCATCTTCCTCGGCGATGCCGGCAGCATGTTCCTCGGCTTGGCGCTGACCTGGTTCGCCATCTCGCTTTCGCAGGGTCCCGATCGGGTGATCAAGCCGGCCGCAGCCCTGTGGTTCATCATGGTGCCGATCATCGATGCGGTCGCCATGATGCTCAGGCGCATCGTGCGTGGCCGCTCGCCGTTCTCCGCGGACCGCGAGCACCTGCACCACGTTTTCCTGCTGGCGGGGTTCAGCGTGAACCAGACGGTGGCGATCATGGCGCTGCTCGCGGCCGGCGGTGTCGCCGTCGGGCTCGCCAGCACCCACTGGGCCTGCCCGGACTTCTGGGTCGCGGTGGCGTTCCTGGTCGTCGGCCTGACCTACTTCTGGATGATCATGCATGCCTGGCGCGTGATGCGGTTCTTTCACCGCTCGATTTGCCGGCGCCGCGGTTCCCGGCCGGACCGGCGCGTGCTCGCCGACCGGCGCCAGCAGCGTGACCCGCACTACAGCGGACCCGAGCGCCGTTCCGGCTTCGACCGGCGCAGCGGCATCCCGCGCCGCCGAGTCGATGTCACCCGCAGCCAGCTGCCGGTCGGACCGGCAGTGGCGGACCCGGCGCTGCCTGGCGGGACAGGAACTGCTCCGGTCATGATTCCCGGCCGGGCAGGCCGCGAGTCGCCGTAGGAGCCGCTTCAGCCGCCACCCTGGGTCAGGGGTGTGTCGTGGACCCTGCGCGTGCCGGCTCACTTCCCCAGCACGACGCCCGCGACGAACATCGTCCCGATGGGGGCGAAGCGCCCCTGGAGCCGCGCTGCCAGATCTGCCGGGCAGCGACCATCGTGGATCGTGACGCCGAATGTTCCCGGTCTGCTGCCGCTGTGCACCTCGACGTCGGTGAACTCGAGGAACCTGCGCTGTACCGGCCAGAGCGCCTTGTAGACCGCCTCCTTCATGACGAACACGTGGCGTGCGGCACGTGCCGGATCGGCGTCTGACATCGCCAGGCGGGCGATCTCGGCGGGCCGGCAGACCTGCGCCACGAGTTCTGCATCGAGCGGTTCGTCGGGTTCCAGGTCGAGGCCGAGATTGACGATGGTGCTGCCGGCGCGCGCCACAGCCGCAGCCGCTGCGGTTCCGGCATGCGAGATGCTGCCGACGATGCCGGTCGGCCACAGTGGCTCACGGGAGGTGCCGACGGGAATCCCCACCGCTTCCAGGCCAAGTTGGTGCAGCGCCTGGCGCGCGCAGGCGCGGCCGTGGGTGAATTCGGCACGGCGTCCCGGCGCGAAGGCCGCAGCCGCCGCCGACTCCGTCGCGACGAGCGTCGCTTCGGGCGGCAGGCGCCAGGACAGCCAGCTCGCCACCTCCGCAGGGAACAGGATGGCTGGCAGGGGCGCATCGATCGGGAAGGAAGCGGTCATCGGCGGTGTCGGCTGGCAGCAGGTCCTGGGGCCGGCACCGGGCATTCTCGCGCCGTCCCCAGTAGAATCGCCATCCTTTCCGAGCATCTTCCCGCGCCCATGACGGTCAAGACCCGCTTCGCCCCGAGCCCCACCGGCTACCTGCACATCGGCGGCGTGCGCACCGCGCTGTTCTCGTGGCTCTATGCGCGCCACCACGGCGGGCGCTTCGTGCTGCGCATCGAGGACACCGACCGCGAGCGCTCCACGGAGGAATCGATCCAGGCGATCCTCACCGGGATGGAGTGGGTTGGCCTCGACTGGGACGAGGGTCCGGTACGGCAGACCGAGCGTTTCGCCCGCTACGCCGAGATCGCCGAATCGATGCTGCGTGCGGGTACGGCCTACCGCTGCTACTGCTCGCGCGAGGAGGTCGAGGCCATGCGCGCCGCGCAGGTGGCGCGCGGCGAGAACCCGCGCTACGACGGCCGCTGCCGCGACCGGCGCGCGCCTGTGCCCGGCGTCAGTCCCGTGGTGCGCCTGCGCAGTCCCGGCACCGGCTCGATCACGGTCCACGACCTCGTGCACGGCGACGTGCCGTTCGACAACGCGGGCCTCGACGACCTGATCCTGGTGCGCTCCGACGGTGTGCCCACCTTCCACTTCGGCGTGGTCGTCGACGATGCCGACATGGGCATCACGCATGTCATCCGCGGCGACGACCATCTCACCAACACCCCGCGCCAGATCCACATCCTGCAGGCGCTCGGTATGCCGGTGCCGGTGTATGCGCACCTGCCGATGATCCTCGGTGCCGACGGTGCACGGCTGTCCAAGCGCCACGGCGCCGTCAACGTGCTCGAGTACCGCGAGCAGGGCTACCTGCCCGCCGCACTGCTCAACTACCTCGTGCGGCTCGGCTGGGCGCACGGTGACCAGGAGCTGTTCACGCGCGCGGAGATGATCCGGCTGTTCGACGTCGCCAGCGTCAACGCCGCGGCTGCGCGCTTCAACCCGGAAAAACTCGCCTGGCTGAACCAGCAGTACATCCAGCGTGGCGAGCGCGGCTATCTCGCCGGGGAACTCGCCACGCACATGGCCCGGCGCGGAGTCGATGCCCGGCAAGGCCCGCCGCTCGCCGCCGTCGTCGACGCCTACCGCGAACGCGCCGTGACGCTCGAGGACATCGTGCAGGCGAGCGGCTATCTGTTCGTCGAGCCCGTGCCGCTCGACGAGAAGGCCGCACGCCAGCACCTCAAGGCGGCCATCGCCGGCCCGCTCGCGCGCGCCCGCGAGCGCCTCGTCGTGCTCGGCGACTGGCGCCGGCAGGACATCCACGACGCCGTCACCGCCGTCGCCGCCGAGAGCGGCCTCGGCTTCGGCAAGATCGGCCAGCCGCTGCGCGTCGCCGTCACCGGTGGCACTGTCTCCCCGCCGATCGACGTCACGCTCGAGCTCGTCGGCCGCGAACGTACCGCGGCGCGCCTGGCCCGCGCGCTCGACTACATCGCCGCACAACCCGCGTAAGTGCCCGTGCCGCGTCGTTTTCTTGACACTGCCCGGGCCCTTGCGTAGAGTCCGCTCCCGCGTGGGGCTATAGCTCAGCTGGGAGAGCGCTTGCATGGCATGCAAGAGGTCGGCGGTTCGATCCCGCCTAGCTCCACCAGCCACCCACGCCCAGCCCTGAACCGCGTCCCCATCGTCTAGAGGCCTAGGACATCGCCCTTTCACGGCGGTAACCGGGGTTCGAATCCCCGTGGGGACGCCAACCCATGGGGGGCGAATCCCGCCCACCATGGTTTGGCGTCCCCACAGCCCGGTGAGAACCCCTCGGTTCGACAAATTTGCAGAGCAAATTTGGACCGCGCAGCGACCCCGGAGGGGTGAGTGCCCGTACCCGGGCACGAATCAATCCCCGTCGGTGAGCTTTCCCACAGCCCGGTGAGAACCCAGGCAGTGTTCTGCCATCCATGGCGGAGTACTGAAGGTCGTCGCGGGATCACTGTCGGTGTCTCCGTTCGTCGTTTGTAGCCGCGCCGGGTTCGACATATTTGCCGATCCATTGCGTTGTATCCTGACGCCCCGCAGCCCGGCACGCCGTCCACCCATGCGCCGTCACGACAGCCTGATTCCCTTCGCCCGTGATCATCATTCCGCGCTCGTCGTGGCCATCGGCCTGAAGCGGGCCGGTAATGGCGCGCCACCGGCGCAGCTGGCCGCCATCCGCGCCCTGGTCGCCGAATGGCACGACACGCTTGAGCAACACTTCGCCGCCGAGGAGCGCGTCCTGCCGCCCCTGCTCCTGGCGGAGGAATGGTCCCGATTGACCGGCGACCACGCGCAATTGCGCCAGGCCGCCGCAGCAGCCGGGCGACAACTCGCGTGCGGGACGCCCGACGCAGGCTTCTGCAGGTCCGCCGGTATCCTGCTCGAGCAACACATCCGCTGGGAAGATCGCGAGCTGTTCGGCCGGATCGAGGCACGCGCCAGCCGGGAACAGCTCGACGAACTGGCGCGCCAGACCAGCCAGCGCCGAGCATAGCCGCGACGAGCCGCGGCATCGGGTCGAAGGACGCGGCGAATGATGGGCACCCGGCAGGTGGCGCAACGGCATGCCGGTGGGCGGGGTGACCTGCGTGCGTGATACCCGCACCATCGCGACGATCGGCGCCGCCCATTTCGTCTCGCACTTCTTCATTCTGGTCCTGCCGCCGCTGTTCGCCTTCGTGCGCGAGGACTACGGCGTGAGCTATACGGTGCTCGGCCTGGCGCTCGTCGCCTTCAACGCCGCGTCGGCAATCCTGCAGACACCGGCCGGGTTCCTCGTCGACCGGATCGGTGCGCGCAGGCTGCTGGCCGTCGCGTTGCTCCTCGGTTCGCTGGCGTTCGCCGTCGCGGGACTGACCGACTCGTTCTGGCTGCTGGTTGCGATGTTCGCCGTCGCCGGTGTCGCCAATGCAATCTATCACCCGGCGGACTACGCGCTGCTGTCGCAGGACGTGGCGGGAGAACACGCCGCCGGTGCCTATGCGTTTCATACCTTCGCCGGCATGCTCGGTTCGGCAGTCGCGCCGGTGACGATGCTGCTCATGCAGAGTCACTGGGGTTGGCGCGGCGCATTTCTGGGTGCTGCGGTGCCGGGTGTCGCGGTCGCGCTCATGGTCCTGGCCCGGCTGCCTGCACCGCTGCGTCAGCGTGCTGTCGCAGCTCCGGCGAACAACGACGCCGCACCGGCCGGCTGGCGGCTGCTGTTGTCCGCACCGATCATGCTCAACTTCGCCACGTTCACGCTGCTGGCGCTCGGCATGTCCGGGCTGCAGAACTATTCCGTGGTCGCCAGCGGTGCGCTCTACGGGACCACGCCGGTGACGGCCAATACGGCGCTGACGGGCTATCTCGGCTGCACGGCGCTCGGCGTCATCGCCGGCGGCCTGCTCGCGGCGCGCATCGAACGTCACACGGCCTTCACCGCCGGCGGCCTGTTTGCGGTCGCCGCAGGCGCCGGCCTGATCGTCAGCGGCGATCCTGGCGCCGTCGGGCTGATCGTCATCATGGGTGCGATCGGGCTCGTGACCGGCACGATCATGCCGGCGCGCGACCTGCTGGTGCGGCAGGTGACACCGCCCGGCGCAGCCGGTGCCGTATTCGGTTTCGTCACCACCGGCTTCAACATCGCCGGCATGATTGCGCCGCTGGTGTTCGGCCTGGCGATGGACACCGGCCACCCCGCACTCGTCTATCTGCTGGTCGCGGCATTCAGCCTGCTCGCTGTTGCTGCGGTGGCGGCGCAGCAGGCACGAGCGGTATCCTGAACGAGCGCTGGAATCTTGCGGTGATCCACGGTGCCTGCTACGTTGCCATGGCGATGTCAGCCGTGGCCGCACCGCGGCCCGGTTCCAATCCGCCCGCAGCTGCGCGGCGGCGTCATACCCAGTCAGCACGGAAGCCAACCATGAGCTTTTTATTGCCTGCTCTCCCTTATTCCTACGGCGCCCTTGCCGGGCGCGGCATGTGTCAGGAGACCCTGGAGCTGCATCACGGGAAGCATCACCAGGCGTATGTCAGTGCCCTGAATGCGCTCGTGGAAAAGAACGAGGCATTGCAGGGCAAGGCCCTCGAGCAGTTGATCACCCTGTCCCATGGCAGGCCCGATCTCGCACCGGTCTTCAACAATGCGGGGCAGCACTGGAATCACAGCTTCTTCTGGCAATCGCTGGCGGCGGAGCAGGGTGGGATCGTACCGGCGGCGCTGGCCAGGAAACTCGACGCCGACTTCGGCGGCGTGGACGAATTCAAGGCGCAGTTCAAGGCCGCGGCCCTCGGGCAGTTCGGCTCGGGCTGGGCGTGGCTGATCCTCGCGAAGAACGGCAGGCTCGAGGTCACGAAGACGCCGAATGCCGGCACACCCCTGGCTACCGGCGAGGGCAGGCCACTGCTGGTGCTGGATGTATGGGAGCACGCTTACTACGTCGATTTCCGCAACCGGCGCCCGGATTTCACCGACAATTTCCTGAACCGCCTCGCTAACTACGAATTCGCCGCCGCGAACCTGCAGTCGGCCTGAGACCGACCGCCGGTGTGGCCGGGGAGGACCGTGGCGCGCCATGCACACAGCTATCACCGACAGGACGGCGCTCGTCACGGCTTCCACCGAGGGCATCGGTTTTGCCACGGCACGTCTGCTCGCGGAGGAAGGCGCGCGGGTGTGGGTGCATGGCCGGGGCGGGGTGCGCCTCGGGCAGGCCGTCGCAGCCCTGCGCCGTGCGGTCCCGTCGGCCGAGGTCGACGGGGTGGCGGCTGACCTCGCCGCGGACGGCGGCGTGCGCGTGCTGACCGCGGCGGTGCCGGCCGTCGACATCCTCGTCAACGGTTATGCGGACACACGCCCCAAGCCGTTCGCGACGGTGACAGACGCGGAGTGGACCACGACCCTGCGCAACAATGTCGCCGTCACCGCGACACTGACCCGCCACTACTTCGAACATATGCTCGCGAGCGGCTGGGGTCGCATCGTGTTCATCGCGAGCGATCTCGCGCTGCGGCCATTGCCGGTCATGGTGCCGTATGCGGCCGGCAAGATGGCGCAACTGACGCTGATGCGCGCGCTGGCCGAGGAAGCGGCGGGCACCGCGGTCACGGTCAATGCCGTGCTGCCCGGCTTCACGCGCACCGAGCGTACCGAGGGCTTCCTGCGCCCGCTCGCGGCGCGCCATGGCATGAGCTTCGAGGCGTTCATGGATGCCTACTTCAACGATCCGGCTTTCCCCTGGCGCGACGAGGTCGGCTTCGGTGCCTCGCTGGTGCGCCGCCTGCTCGAACCGGAGGAAGTGGCGAGCCTGATTGCCTTCCTCTGCAGCGCGCGCGCTTCGGGCATGACGGGAGCGTCCCTGCGCTGTGACGGCGGGACGACGCCAACGGCACTCTGAGGGCCGGCGATGGAGCAGAAACCCTGGGTAAAGATCGGCGAGGAACGCCGCCTTACGGCGGACATCAGGGTGCGTGCCGCCCGTGCCGCACGCGGCTTCGAGCAGGCCGGAGTCGGGCCCGGCGACGTGGTCGCCACCCTGCTGCGCAACGATTTCCCCGTTCTGGAGATCATGATCGGCGCCGGCATGGCCGGCGCCTACGTCGTGCCGGTGAACTGGCACAACACCGCGGACGAGGCCCGCTACGTCCTGGAGAACTGCGGCGCGAAGGTGCTGGTGATCCACGCCGACCTGCTGCGCAGGCTCCCCGACATCACGCGACCAGGCGTGCAGGTGATCGTCGCGCGGACACCACCCGCGCTGTGCGCGGCCTACCGGGTTCCCGCCGGGGAGGCCGGCGTACCGGCAGGCATGACCGAGTGGGAGGCGTGGCTGGACTCATGGGAGCCAAAGCCGCCTCCCTATGCGATCGCACCAGGCACGATGATCTATACCTCGGGAACCACCGGACGCCCGAAGGGTGTGCGCCGCAACCCGCCGACGCCGGAGGAGTTCGAGGCGAACACGGAAGTCCTGCGGCTCGTCGGCGGCCTGCATCCCTACGTTGGCCGCATGCACGAGGTGGTGATGCTGATCCCGGGCCCGGCCTACCACTCCGGCCCGAGCGTGTGGATGACCGGGCTGCTGGCGCTCGGGGCAAACATCTGCCTGGAGCCGCGCTTCGACGCCCGGGGCACGCTTGCGCAGATCGAGCGCGAACGCGTGACGCACGTGCTCGCGGTGCCAACGATGTACGTGCGCTGGCTCGAGCTCGACGAGTCGGTGAGGAACGGCTACGACCTTGCCAGCGTGGCGCACGTCATGCATATCGGCGCACCGTGCCCGCCGCACATCAAGCGCGCGATGATCGACTGGTGGGGGCCGGTGATCACCGAGTTCTACGGCAGCACGGAGATCGGTGCCGCCACTTATTGCGACGCGCGCGACTGGCTCGCCCATCCAGGTACCGTGGGGCGGGTGATCGCTGGTGCCGTGGTGGTGGTCATGGACCCGGAGGGCAACGTGCTGCCGCCCGGCGAAGTCGGCGAGATCATGTGTTTCCGCGAGAACTTCGCGGACTTCACCTATCACGGTGATGACGAGAAGCGGCGCCGCACCGCCCGCGGCAAGCTGATCGCGACCGGCGACATGGGCTACTTCGACGCCGATGGTTTCCTGTACCTGAGCGGGCGTGCGGGCGACATGATCATCTTCGGTGGCACGAACATCTATCCGGCGGAGATCGAAGCCGAACTGATGAAACTGCCCGGCGTGGCCGACTGCGCGGTGTTCGGCATCCCGGATCCGACCTACGGCGAGCAGGTCTGCGCATTCATCCAGCTGCAGCCCGGTGCGGTGCCCGACGCGGAGCGGGTGCGGCGCGAGCTGGGTGCGCACCTCGCGGGCTACAAGCTGCCGCGGCACATCGAGTTCGTCGCCAGCCTGCCACGCGAGGAAAGCGGCAAGATCTTCAAGCGCAAGCTGCGCGACCCGTTCTGGGAGGGTCGCGACCGCAAGATCTGACGCTGTGAGCGGGATCTTGGACGGACCCGCCGGATTTACTCTACCATTCAGCAGGTTGTCGCTTCGCGGCGCGTAGGGCCGTCCGTCGTGTGCGGGCGGGCAGGGTGTGCTGGCCTCGTCTCTGAACCCATCGGCCTGGTACTGGTGTGCCGCCGTGGCACACGCGCTGCTGCTCGGTTATGTGCTCGTGGCCGGCGGCCGGGGGCTGTTGCGCTGGCTGCTGCTGGTACTGGCCCTTGCCGGCATGGCATGGAGCGGAGCACAGGCCCTGGCCTGCGCCGGTGGCGTGTTGCCGCCGCTTGATCCGGCAGGTTTCCTTGCCGAAACGGTCTACAGCGGCAGCTGGTTTCTGGTGCTGCATCGGGTGCTGCGCGGTCCTTACGGCCAGTCCATGCCGGACTCCGTGCGCCGCGTGCTGGCGCTGCTCTGGCTGCTGTTTGCGGCACTCGGCGGATTCGCAGCCTGGATGTGGTACGTGCGCGGGCAGGTGCTGGTTGCCTCCGGCATGCTCGATGCAACCGTCATCGCGGCGGCGCTGCTGTGCCTCGCCCTGGCCGCGCAGGTGCGCCGCGACGCTCCCGTCGAGGGACGCCGTGCGCTGATGCGGCTCGTCGCTGCGGCGGCCATGGCGGCCAGCGGGGATGTCATCGCCAATGGTGTCGCGTTGCTTGCCGGAACCGTGCCGGCGCCGGTGCTGGCGGCTGAGGCCGCCGCGACGACGGTTGCCGTCCTGCTGCTGCTCGGAGTCGTCTACCTGCAGCCGCAGTGGTCGCTGGCGATCTTCATTTCTCCGCAGGCGCGCAGCTACGCGCCGCGATTCATCATCATCGCCGGCGTGTTCGTCACCCTGCTCGTCGCGGTTCCGTTCTGTCGCTCGCTGGCGCCGTCATTCGGGCCGTGGATCGCCGTGCTCGGCATCGCCCTGGGCGGGCTGCCGGTGGCGGCGCTGCTGTTCTCGCAGCGGCTCGCCGCCCGGGCGCGGGTGTGGCTCAGCAAGCACCTGCGTACCTACCGCTACAACTACCGCACCGAGTGGCTGCGCCTGATCGCCACGCTGTCCTCGCCGGATCCGCGCCTGCCGCTGCCGGAGCGGGCCATCAAGGCGGTGGCGCAGATCGTCAACAGTCCGGCCGGGCTGCTCTGGCTGCGGCGCGAGCCGGAGGACCTGCTGGTCTGCACCGCGGGCTGGAACACCAGGATGTGGTCCGATGCGCGCGTGCGCCTCGACGATCCGACTGTCGCGTTCATGGCCGAGAAGCAGTGGATCTTCGACACGGCCGAACTGGCGCGCAACCCGGCGATGTACAACGGCCTGTCGCGGCCGCAGTGGCTCGACCAGTTTCCCGATGCGTTGTTGCTGGTACCGCTGTTCAGCAACGAGACGCTGACCGGATTCATGCTCCTGTTGCAGTCGAGTTCGGCATTCCGCCTGACGTTCGAGGAGATCGATCTGTTGCGCACCACGGGCCGGCAGGTTGCGGCACACCTCGCCCAGTACGAGGCCGACCAGCGACTCGCCGAGGTCAAGCAGTTCGAGGCGTTCAACCGCCTGACGGCGTTCCTGATGCACGACCTGAAGAACCTGATAGCGCAGCAGTCGCTGGTGGTCAGGAACGCGGCGCGCCACAAGGGCAACCCGGATTTCTTCGAGGACACGATCGCCACCATCGAGAATTCGGTGGCCCGCATGAGCAAGCTGCTCCAGCAGCTGCAGAGCGGGGAAACCAGCGGCCGGCGCACCCGGGTGCGCCTTGGCGCCAGCCTGCAGGAGGCGGTGGAGCGCTGCCGGGGTGGTGCACCTGAACCGCAGCTCGAGCCGGTCGACGAGCGGCTGTGTTCGCAGCTCGACCGCGAGCGCTTCGCCATGGTCGCCGCCCACCTGATTCGCAACGCGCAGGACGCCACCGGGACCGGTGGCCACGTCACCATACGGGCGCGGCGCGAGGGTGGCCAGGCGGTCATCACCATCGAGGACGACGGCTGCGGCATGGACGCCGAGTTCATCCGCACGCGTCTGTTCCGCCCGTTCGACACCACCAAGGGGAGCAAGGGCATGGGCATCGGTGCCTATCAGGCGCGAACCTTCGTCGTCGACAGCGGCGGCTCGCTCGGGGTCGAGTCCGAACCGGGCAGCGGCACCTGTATTACCATCCGCCTGCCACTGGCGGAGCCGGCCGAGGCGGTGGCTGAAGGGAGTGCGACGTGAGCGAGCAACGCCGACGGCTGCTGGTCGTCGAGGACGACAAGGGGCTGCAGAGCCAGCTGCGCTGGTGTTTCGCCGACTACGAAGTGCTGGTCGCCGAGGACCGCGAGTCCGCGCTGGCGCAACTGCGCCGCCACGAGCCCGCGGTGGTGCTGCAGGACCTCGGCCTGCCCCCGGATGCCGAGGGCGTGACAGAAGGCTTCGCCACGCTGGAGCAGATCGTGGCGCTTGCCCCGGCGACCAAGGTCATCGTCGTCACCGGCCACGGTGACCAGCACAATGCCGTCAAGGCAGTCGGGCTTGGCGCCTACGATTTCTACCAGAAGCCGGTCGACACCGACGTGCTGCAGCTGATCGTCGACCGTGCCTGGCAGATCCACGAACTCGAGCAGGAGAACCACCGCCTGCTGCGCGAGCGCAGCACCTCACCGCTCGACGGGATCGTCGCCGCCAGCGAGAAGATGCTGGCGGTCTGCCGCATGATCGAGAAGGTCGCGCCGACGAACGTCACCACGCTGCTGCTCGGCGAGAGCGGCACGGGCAAGGAACTGCTGGCGCGCGCCATCCACTCGCTGAGTCCGCGCGTACGCAAGCCCTTCGTCGCCATCAACTGCGCGGCAATTCCCGAGGCCCTGCTCGAGAGCGAGCTGTTCGGCCACGAAAAGGGTGCGTTCACCGGCGCAGTCAAGCAGACGCCCGGCAAGATCGAGACCGCCGACGGCGGCACGCTGTTCCTCGACGAGATCGGCGACATGCCGCTGGCGCTGCAGGCGAAACTGCTGCGCTTCCTGCAGGAGCGCGTGGTCGAGCGCGTCGGCGGGCGCGACGAGATCCCGGTCGACGTGCGCGTCGTGTGCGCCACCAACCAGGACCTCGACGCAGGGATTCGCGACGGACGTTTCCGCCAGGACCTCTTCTACCGCATCAGCGAGATCACCATCCGCATCCCGCCCTTGCGCGAGCGCGAGGGCGGGCGCCTGATCCTGGCCCGCACGCTGCTCGAGAAGGCGGCGGTTCAGCACGGGCGGCGATTCAGCGGCTTCAGCCCGGATGCGCGCAACGCTATCGAGAACTACGCCTGGCCGGGCAACGTGCGCGAGATGGAGAACAAGATCAAGGGCGCGGTGATCATGGCGGAGGGCCGGCAGGTGACTGCGGTCGACCTCGGCCTCGCCGAAACCGACGTGAGCCCCCCCAACCTCAACCTGCGCGAGGTGCGCCGCGAGGCCGAAACGCGCGCCATCCGTCGCGCGCTGGCGACGTCGAACGACAATGTCTCGCAGGCGGCGAAGCTTCTCGGTATCACCCGCCCGACGCTCTACGACCTCATGGAGAAATACGGCATCCAGGCGACCGACGCGGGCTGAGGGCCCGCGCCTGATCAGCTCGCCGGGGTGTTCAGCAGGTGGCGTTCCCAGGCGAGCGAGGTGCGCACGATGGCATCGAGGTCGTCGTGCAGCGGCTGCCAGCCGAGCACCGTGCGGATGCGTTCGGCGGCCGCGACCAGCACGGGCGGATCGCCGGCGCGGCGCGCTTCCTCGCGTACCACCAGGGCGCGGCCGGCGGCCCGTTGCACGGCGGCGATCAGTTCGCGCACGCTGTAGCCGTGGCCATAGCCGCAGTTGAGCGTGACCGGTTGGCCACCACTGCGCAGGTAGCGCAGGGCGTCGACATGCGCCGTGGCGAGATCTTCGACGTGGATGTAGTCGCGCACTCCGGTACCGTCGGGCGTGTCGTAGTCGGTGCCGAAGACCGAGACGTGCGGTCGCTTGCCGACTGCCGCCTCGCAGGCCACCTTGGTGAGCAGCGTGGCGTGGCGGGTCGACTGGCCGATGCGCCCGCCCGGGTCGGCTCCGGCCACGTTGAAGTAGCGCAGTGTCACGTGGCGCAGTGCCGTGGCAGCGGCCAGGTCGCGTAGCATCCACTCGGTCATGAGCTTGGAGCTGCCGTAGGGATTGATCGGTACGGTCGGGCTGTCCTCGGCGGCCCGGCCTGCGGGCGGAATGCCGTACACCGCCGCCGTCGAGGAAAACACGAAGTGGGCTATCCCGGCACGCTGGCAGGCACCGAGCAGGTTGCGGCTGGCGCAGGTGTTGTTGCGGTAGTACTTGAGCGGGTCGGCTACGGACTCCGGGACGATCGTGTGGGCGGCGAAGTGCATGACGGTGTCGACGTCGAACTCGCGCAGCACGCGGCCGACGAGTTCGGCATCGCCCGTGTCGCCGACCACCAGCGTGCCGTGGGTGACGGCGGAGCGGAACCCCGTGCTCAGGTTGTCGAGAACGACGAGCCGCTCGCCTGCCTCGCCGAGCTGGCGTACGACGTGGCTGCCGATGTAGCCGGCACCGCCGGTGACGAGGATGGCTCTGGCTGACATGCGTAAAGGCCCGCGACGGTGACCGGGGAATTATAGGCTCTCGGCGCGCGACCCGTCCGGCACTGTCGCACAGGCTTGACCCTGCGCCGGCGCCTGCGTCAACATCCGCCGCCTCCAGCATGGGCGCGCGCCGGGCGCGCCGGAAAACCAGCCGCGATGTCGCAACCTGCCGGAAACCCGCCACTGCTGTCGGTCGCCCCCATGATGGACGTGACCGACCGGCATTGCCGCTATTTCCTGCGGCAGATCGCGCCGGGGCTGCAGCTGTATACGGAAATGGTCAGCGCCGCGGCCGTGCTGCACGGTGACCGTCAGCACCTGCTCGGCTTCGACCCGGCCGAACACCCGGTTGCCGTGCAGCTGGCGGGCAACGATCCGGCATCACTCGCCGAGGCGAGCCGCATCGCTGCCGGCTTCGGCTACGACGAGATCAACCTCAACATCGGCTGCCCGAGCGCACGTGTCAGCTCCGGGCGGCTCGGTGCCTGCCTCATGGCCGAGCCCGATCTCGTGGCCCGGTGCGTGGCGGCGATGCGCGCCGCCGTCACGGTGCCGGTGACGGTGAAGACCCGGATCGGCATCGACGACCACGATGACTTCGCCTTCCTCGCCGGCTTTGTCACGCGGGTCGCCGCCGCCGGTTGCGGGACGTTCATCGTGCACGCCCGCAAGGCGCTGTTGCAGGGACTTTCTCCGCGCGCCAACCGCACCGTGCCACCGCTGCGCCACGAGGTCGTGTTCCGGCTGAAGCAGGAGTTCCCGCAGCTGCGCATCGTCGTCAACGGGGGCTTCGACTCGCTCGATGGCATCGCGGCTGCGCTCGAACGGGTCGACGGGGTGATGCTCGGCCGCAAGGCGGCCGACGATCCCTGGTTTCTCGCTGACGTACAGGCGCGCTTCCATGGCTGCGCCGGCCTGCCCGACCGGGGCGCCGTGGTGCGCGCGATGCACGCCTACCTCGGGCGCGAGCAGGCGCGAGGTGTGCGTCCCCATCACATCACCCGTCACATGCTCGGCCTGTACCGCGGCGTGCCGGGCGCACGCGGCTGGCGCCGGTTCCTCGCCGAACGGGCCGGCGGCGACGACGCCACGGCCGACGTGCTGCTGCACTCGCTGGCGGCCGTGGCAGCGGTCTGAACCGGCCGGACAGGATCCCATGGCCAGGCTGGTGTCCCACCGGCCCTGGCCAGACCAACCCGATGAACGAGGAGCACCCGTGACGAGAAAGCGCAGGCGTACTGCGGGCCAGCCCCGGCCGACGCTGGCCGAGAAGGCCGACCGCTACGAACTCTACGAGGCAGCGGTGCACGACCCGGTGGCGGAGGTCGACTTCCTGCGCAGCACCTACCGCAAGCTGCGGGGGCGGATGCCGCTGGTCCTGCGCGAGGATTTCTCCGGATCGGCGAGTGCCGCCTGCGAGTGGGCCCGTCGCGGGGCGCGCTGCCATGCCTACGGCGTCGATCTCGATGCCGGGGTCCTTGCCTGGGGCCGGCAGCACCGGCTGTCGCGTCTGAGCCCGGCGGCGCGTGCCCGGGTGCGGCTCGTGCAGGCCAACGTCCTCGAAGCGCGCCTGCCACGTGTGGACGTCGTGGCGGCCCTCAATTTCAGCTACTGGGTGTTCAAGGACCGCGCCACGCTCGGCCGCTACTTCCGCGCCGTGCATGCCGGCCTGCGCCGCGACGGGCTGCTGGTGCTCGATGCCTTCGGCGGCTACGAGGCGGGCCGCGAGATGGAGGAGTACACGCACTTTCGCCGCTTCACCTACGTCTGGGACCAGGCCGAGTTCCGCCCGGTGACGGGCGATCTCACCTGCCACATCCACTTCCGCTTCCCCGACCGCTCGCGCCTCGAGCGGGCTTTCACCTATGAGTGGCGCCTGTGGACGCTGCCCGAGCTGCAGGAGCTCCTGGCCGAGGCCGGGTTCCGTCGCTCGACCGTGTACTGGGAGGGCGACGACGGCGACGGGGGTGGCAACGGGGAATTCCTGCCCGAGGCCCTGGGCGACGCCGATGCGGGCTGGGTGGCCTATATCGTCGCGGAGAAATGAGCGGGAGGCCGACCCGTGCACTCCTTGCATCGGCCGGGCTTCCCGTATAATCCTTCCAGCATCGTTTGACATATTCTGCTGAACGGAGCGCCGTGGCTGAAGGTCTGGGCAAGGAAGTCGCCATCCTGTTCGCGGACGTGGTCGGCAGTACCCACCTGTACGAGGCGATGGGCGACGAGCGCGCCCGCGACACCGTGCAGCAGTGCCTGAAGGTGATGCGCGAGGCCACCGAGCACTTCGGTGGCACCGTCATCAAGACCATGGGCGACGAGATCATGGCGACCTTCCCGTCGGCTGACGACGCGATGAGCGCCGGCAGCCAGATGCAGAAGCGCATCACCAGCGCCAGCCAGCAGCGCCCCGAGGGCACGCGCGTGGCCATCCGCATCGGCTGCCACTTCGGCCCGGTCGTCGCCGAGGATCGCGACATATTCGGCGCTGCCGTGCACACCGCGAACCGCATGACCTCCCAGGCCAAGGCGGGGCAGATTCTCACCACGGCCGTCACGGTGGAGCAGCTCACCGGCGAATGGCGGGCGCTCGCCCGTCAGATCGACGTGGCCACCGTCAAGGGCCACTCGAGCGAGATGGCGCTCTTCGAGGTGATGTGGCAGCCGGAGGAGGCGACCAGCATGTTGCCTTCGATCAGCTGGACCGCACCCGAGGTGCCGGCGGCAGGCAGGCTGCGCCTGCGCTTCCGCGGCAAGGAACTGGTGCTCGGCGACAGCAGCAAGACGGCGGCGAGCATGGGCCGTGCCGACGAGAACGACGTCGTCATCAAGGGCAACCTGATCTCGCGTGTGCACGCCCGCATCGACATGCGCAAGAACCGCTTCGTGCTCATCGACGAGAGCACCAACGGAACGTTCATCCAGCGCGACGACGGCGAGGAAGTCTACGTGCGCCGCGATTCCGCCGAACTCAGCGGCAGCGGCGTCATCGGCATGGGCCGCCTGGCGGCGCGCGGCACGCCGCTCGCCATCGAGTACAGCTGCGAGGAGTGAGCCGCACCGGTACGGAGCCGGCGCGTGGTCCCGGGCTGCGCGCTCAGCCCAGCGCGGCGACCACGCGGCGGTGTTCCGCCAGCAGGCCGGCCGGAACCCGGTCGCCGAACTCGGCGAAATAGGCGGCGATATCCTGCATTTCCCGGCGCCAGCTCACCGCGTCCACCGCGAGCAGTGAGTCGAGCACCGCCGGGTCGAGCGCGAGGCCCTGCTGGTCGAGGTCGGTGGGTTGCGGCAGGTAGCCGATCGGCGTCTCGCGGGCGCCGACGCGCCCGGCACAGCGATCGACGATCCAGCGCAGCACCCGCAGGTTGTCGCCGAATCCGGGCCAGAGGAAGCGACCGTCCTGGCCCTGGCGGAACCAGTTCACGTGGAAGACCTTCGGCAGCTGGCGGCTGCCGTCGTCGATGCTCAGCCAGTGCCCCCAGTAGTCGGCGAAGTTGTAGCCGCAGAATGGCTTCATCGCCATCGGGTCGCGGCGCGTCACGCCGACGGCACCGGTGGCAGCAGCCGTGGTTTCCGAAGCGACTGCAGCCCCGACCAGCACCCCGTGGCGCCAGTCGCGCGCCTGGTAGACGAGAGGCGCCAGTTCGCGGCGCCGCCCGCCGAAGATGATGGCGCTGATCGGCACACCCGCCGGGTCGTCGGCGAGCGGCGAGTAGCTCGCATTCTGGTGTGCGGCGACGGTGAAGCGCGCGTTCGGGTGGGCTGCCGGGCCGCTGCCGGGCGTCCATGGGCGCCCGCGCCAGTCCGTGACCGGCTGCTCCTTGTCCTTGTCTTCCCACCAGGGCTCGTTGCGCGCATTGAGCCCGACGTTGGTGAAGATGGTGTCGTGGCGGATCATCTCGAAGGCGTTGCGGTTGGTCTTGGCATTGGTGCCTGGGACCACGCCGAAGTAGCCGGACTCGGGATTGATCGCACGCAGCACGCCGGCGGCGTCGAAGTGCAGCCAGGCGATATCGTCGCCGAGGGTGCGCACCTTCCAGCCGGGCATCGACGCCGGCGGGATGAGCATGGCGAGGTTGGTCTTGCCGCAGGCCGACGGGAAGGCGGCGGCGAGGTAGTGCTTCTCGCCGGCGGGGCTCTCGAGTTCTAGGATCAGCATGTGCTCGGCGAGCCAGCCCTCCTGGCGCGCCTGCCAGCTGGCGATGCGCAGGGCGTGGCACTTCTTGCCGAGCAGTGCGTTGCCGCCATAGCCCGAGCCGATGCTCTGGATCAGCAGTTCATGCGGGAAGTGCATGATGAAGCGCCGTTCCGGGTTCAGGTCCCCGGTCGAGTGCAGGCCGCGCACGAAGCGGCCTTCGCGCTCGATGCGCTGCAGGGCCGCCCGGCCCATGCGCGTCATCAGCTTCATGTTGGCGACGACGTAGGGGCTGTCGGTGATCTCCACGCCGCAACGGGCGTAGGGCGACTCGATCGGTCCCATGCAGTAGGGGATGACGTACAGGGTGCGCCCGCGCATGCAGCCCTCGAACAGGCCATCCATGCGGGTGCGGGCCTCGGCGGGTGCGAGCCAGTGGTTGTTCGGGCCGGCCTCGGCCCGGTCGGGCGTGCACACGAAGGTCAGATGCTCGACGCGGGCGACATCGGTCGGGTCGGAGCGGTGCAGGTAGCAGTCCGGGTAGGTTTCCGCATTGAGCGGCAGGAGGTCACCGCGCCGGAGCATGAGCTGGACCAGTTCGCCGTACTCGGCGTCGCTGCCGTCACACCAGTGGATGCGGTCGGGTTTCGTGAGGGTAGCCGTGGCTTCGACCCACTGGCGCAGGGCCTGGTTGCTCGTCGTCATCGCGTGTCCTTGCGGTATGGTTCTCGGCAGATCAGTGGCGGGTGGCAGCCGTGGCTGCGCCCGCGGTGTTTCCCCGGGGTAAACCAGTCGTCCCGTGAAGCACTTATTATACAGACCCGACCACGATGGTCAGCGCCGTCCGGTCTGCCGACCGGACCGTGAGTTTATGTTGCCAGCAACCGATGCAATCGATGGCTACTTCCGCGACGGCAGCCCGCTGGCAGCGCAATTGCATGGGTTTTCCCATCGCCCGGAGCAGCTCGACATGGCGCGGCTGGTCCGGCAGGCGATGCAGGATGGCGGCCACCTCGCCATCGAAGCGGGTGCTGGCACGGGCAAGACGCTCGCCTACCTGGTGCCGGCGCTGCTCAGCGGCCGGCGGGTGATCATCGCCACCGGGACCCGCACGCTGCAGGACCAGCTCTACCACCGCGACCTGCCGGTTGTCGGCCGCAGCCTGGGCCGGCCGGTCACCGTCGCACAGCTCAAGGGACGGGCCAATTACCTCTGCCGCCATCGCGCCGCACGCGCGCGCGAACAGCAGGTGCGCGGCCCGCTGGCCGCAGAGCTGCACCGGGTGGAGCGCTGGGCGCTGCAGACGGTGTCGGGCGACGTCGCCGAGTTGCCCGGTGTTCCCGAAGGCTCGCCGGTGTGGCCGCTGGTGACCTCGACCGCCGACAACTGCCTGGGCGGGCGCTGCCCGCAGCTCGACGACTGCCACGTGGCGGCGGCACGCCGGCGCGCTGCGGAAGCCGACATCGCCGTCGTCAATCACCACCTGCTGCTCGCCGACATGCAGTTGAAGGACGACGGCTTCGGACGCCTGCTGCCCGGTGCCGATGTCGTCGTCGTCGACGAGGCCCACCGTTTCCCCGAGACGGCGCAGGCGCTGTTCGACGTGGAGCTGCGCACTCGCCAGCTCGACGAGCTGGTGCAGGACACGAGCGCCGAGGCCATGCAGTCGGCCTGCTGGAGTGCGACCCTGCAGGAGCGGCTGGCGGCCGTCGGCAGCACGGCTCGCGAGCTGGTGGCCGCAGCCGGCGCGCCGGCCGGGGCGGTGCCGATGGCCGAAGCCAATGCGGCGTTTGGCACAGCGCTGCAGGCCATCGCCGAGATGCTGGCCGCGCTGCAGGCACTGCTCGGTGAGAGCGCGGAGGCGGGTACCGACCTCGGCCGCTGCGCCGAGCGCGCCGGCGCGCTCGCCATAGCCGCAGCGCGCCTCGCCGACTGGCAGGAGCACGAGGACCTGTGCTGGTACCAGGCCGAGGGCGGGCAGGTAGCGCTGCACCTGACGCCGCTCGACGCGTCACGACAGCTGCGCGACCTGCTTGAGCGCCAGAGCTGCACCTGGATCTTCACCTCGGCGACACTGGCTGTGGCCGGCGATTTCACGCATTTCTCACAGCGCATCGGCCTCGCGCCGCTCGCGACCCACCGCATCGACAGCCCCTTCGACTATGCCCGCTGCGCGCGCCTGTTCCTGCCGACCGGCCTGCCGGCACCGGATGCGGCCGACTACACCGATCGCGTCGTCGAGGCGATCGAGCCAGTGCTGCAGGCGAGCCGCGGGCGTGCGTTTCTGCTGTTCACCAGCCGCCGCGCACTCGCGCGGGCCGCGGAACTCCTCGCCGTGCGCGACACCGGGCACACGCTGCTGGTGCAGGGCACGGCGCCACGTTCGCGGCTGCTCGAGCAGTTCGCGAGCGCACCGGGTGCCGTGCTGCTCGGGACCGCGACCTTCTGGGAAGGTGTGGACATCCGCGGCCCCGCACTGGTGGTGGTGGCGATCGACCGGCTGCCGTTCGCCTCGCCGGGCGATCCGTTCCTGCAGGCACGCCTGGCCCGCATTCGCCGCGCCGGCGGCGACCCGTTCCGCGACTACCAGCTGCCGCAGGCGGTGCTGGCGCTGCGTCAGGGCGTGGGGCGGCTGATCCGTGGCTGTGACGACTACGGCGTGGTGATGATCGCCGATCCGCGGCTGACGACGCGCGGCTACGGACGCACCTTCCTCGAGAGCCTGCCACCCCTGCCCGTGGTGCGTACGGCGGCCGAGGCCTGTGCCTTTCTCACCGAGTGGGAGCGGCGCCAGTGAGCGGTGTCTGTGCTCTCGCCGTCGAGGCTGCCACCGCACAGCTGAGCCTCGCTGCCTGTCGTGGCGCACGGGTCGAGGTGCGCGATCTGCAGCCGGCGCGTGAGCACACCGATCGCGTCTACGCGCATGCGGCCGCCGTGCTCGAGGCCGTCGGGGCGGATTTCGGCACGCTCGATGTCGTGGCCTTCGGCTGCGGACCGGGCAGCTTCACCGGCGTACGCGTCGCGGCCGCGGTTGCCCAGGCGCTCGCCTTCGCGCAGGACCTGCCGGTCGTGCGGGTGTCGAGCCTGGCCGTGCTCGCCGCGGGGGCGGCGCGCGTGCATGGGCCCGGGTGTTATGCGATCTGCCAGGATGCGCGCATGGGGCAGGCCTACGCTGCCCTGTACGAGGCCGGGCCGATGCCGGTAGCGCTGATGCCCGACGTGCTGGTCGACCCGCTCACGCTGGAATTCCCGCAGACCACACCGTGCGTCGCACTCGGCGATGGCTGGGCCGCGTTCCCGGCGCTGCACGAGCGCCACCGAACGCGTCTCACGGCGCTCGATGCGGCGCTCTTGCCATCGGCGCGCGACTTGTTGAGCATGGCCCTGGAGGATTTCCGGGCAGGCCGCACGCTGCGTGCAGAACAGGCGCTGCCGGAATATCTCGGCCAGGCGCCGGCGCGCGTGCCGGGGCAGGGTCGCAGCTGACACGGACCGGGAGAGGCGATGCAGATCGGCGTACGTACCGTCAACGCGCTGGGCGCGCTCACCTGTGCGCTGCTCATGGCCTATGCGCTCTATGCGCAGCACGTGCTGGAGCTCGAGCCCTGTCCGCTGTGCATCTTCCAGCGCGTGGCCGTGATCGCGCTCGGCCTGGTGTTCCTCGCGGCTGCCTTGCACCACCCTGCAGGCCGCGGCCGCTGGGGTTATGTCCTGCTGCTGGTGCTCGCGGCCGGTGTGGGTGCCGCTGTCGCCGGGCGCCACCTGTGGCTGCAGAGCCTGCCGCCGGAGCGGGTGCCCGCCTGTGGCCCGGGCCTCGACTACATGCTCGAGGCCTTTCCCTTCACCGAGATGCTGCAGACCGTATTCAGCGGCTCGGGCGAGTGCGCGCAGGTGGACTGGCACTTCCTCGGCCTGGCGATGCCGGGCTGGGTGTTCCTTTGCGTGCTCGTGCTTGGTCTCGCCGGCGTCTGGAACAACCTGCGCCGTGCCTGAGGCGGGCAGCCGGGCGGTGGGCTAGCCCGTGACCAGCAGGCGCCCGAGGATCGCCGCGTAGACCTGCCGCAGGCCCTCGAGGTCGGCCACCGCGACGTGCTCGTCGACCTTGTGGATCGAGGCGTTGATGGCGCCGAACTCCACCACCTGCGTGCCCGACGGGGCGATGAAGCGCCCGTCCGAGGTGCCGCCGCCAGTGGACAGCTGCGGGCTGATGCCGGTTACCTCACGCACCGCGGCCACGACACCATCGACCAGGGCGCCTGCGGCGGTGAGGAAGGGCTCGCCCGCGAGGTGCCAGCGCAGCTCGTAATCGAGGCCGTGGCGGTCGAGCACGCCTTCGATGTGCCGCTGCAGCTGCTGGTGGGTCCACACGGTCGAATAGCGCACGTTGAAGCGCGCGTTGAGCCGGCCCGGGATCACGTTCGGTGCGCCTTCGCCGGCGGCGATCTGCACCACCTGGAAGCTCGACGGCGGGAAAAACTCGTTGCCTGCATCGAGCGGCGTGGCATAGAGCTCGCTGATGACCGGAGCGAAGAGCTCGATCGGGTTGCGTGCCAGCTGCGGGTAGGCCACGTGGCCTTCCACGCCGTTGACGGTGAGGATGCCGCTCAGCGAACCGCGCCGGCCGACGCGGATGGTGTCACCGAGCCGGGTGGCGCAGGAGGGCTCGCCGATCACGCACCAGTCGATCTGCTCGCCCCGCGCCCCGAGTTCCTGCATGACGCGCAGCGTGCCGTCGCGGGCACGGCCTTCCTCGTCGCTGGTGATGAGGAAGGCGATCGAGCCCGGGTGCTGCGGGTGGTGGCGGACGAAGGCGGTGGCCGCGTTCACCATCGCCGCGAGGCTGCCTTTCATGTCGGCGCTGCCGCGCCCGTAGAGCAGGCCGTCGCGGATCTCGGGCCGGAACGGATCGCTCTGCCACTGCGACCGATCGCCCGGCGGGACGACGTCGGTGTGGCCGGCGAAACACAGCAGCGGGCGGCCCCGGCCATGCCGGGCCCAGAGGTTGGTGACATCCCCGAACGGCAGCGACTCGACCTCGAAGCCGGCGGCGCGCAGGCGCGCAGCCAGCAGCTCCTGGCAGCCGGCATCGTCGGGCGTGACCGAGGCGCGGGCCATCAGTTCGCGGGTGAACTCGAGCGTGTCGCTCATCGCCCTGGCTCAGTCCTGCCGCAGCAGTTCGTTGATGGCGACCTTGGCGCGGGTCTGCGCGTCCACGCGCTTGACGATCACCGCGCAGTACAGGCTGCACTTGCCGCCGGCCGACGGCAGGCTGCCGGGGACGACCACGGCGCCGGCGGGAACGCGCCCGTAGAGGATCTCGTCGCGGGCGCGGTCGTAGATGCGCGTACTGGCGCCGATGTACACGCCCATGGAGATCACCGCGCCTTCCTCGACGATGACGCCCTCGACGATCTCCGAGCGCGCCCCGATGAAGCAGTTGTCCTCGATGATGGTCGGGCTCGCCTGCACCGGCTCGAGCACGCCGCCGATGCCGACGCCGCCCGACAGGTGCACGTTCCTGCCGATCTGGGCGCAGCTGCCGACGGTGGCCCAGGTATCGACCATGGTGCCGGTGTCGACGTAGGCGCCGATGTTCACGTAAGAGGGCATGAGCACCACGCCGCGGGCGATGTAGGCGCCGCGGCGCGCCACGGCGGGCGGCACGACGCGCACGCCGGCGGCGGCGAGATCGGCTTCGCTGCGCCCGGCGAACTTCAGCGGCACCTTGTCGTAGAAGCTGGTGAACCCGCCCTCCAGGCGCTGGTTGGGCGTCATGCCGAAGTAGAGGAGCACGGCCTTCTTCAGCCACTCGTGCACGTGCCAGCGGCCGTCGATCTTCTCGGCAACGCGGGCGCTGCCCGCATCGAGCCGGGCGATGGCGGCATCCACCGCCGCGCGCAGGTCGGCTGGCGGGCGTGACAGGTCGAGTTCCGCGCGCCTGGCGAAGGCGTCTTCGATGATGCGCTGTTGTGCGTGCATGTCCTGTTCCGTGGCAGCGGGTGACGAGCGGGGGCCTCAGGCGGCCTGGTCGAGGGCGCTGATCAGCGCCCGCTGCAGATCTTCGCAGAATTCGGCGGTGAGCGGCTGCCCGGCGCGGTCGGTGACGTGGAACACGTCCTCGGCGCGCTCGCCGAGGGTGACGATCTTGGCGGTGTGGATGGCGACGTGCCGGTCGCGCAGGACCTTGCCGACCTCGCTGAGCAGGCCCGGGCGGTCGCCGGCCACGAGCTCGATCACGGTGCGGTTGTTGCGCTCGTCGAGAGCGAAGCTCACCAGCGTCGGGATCGAGAACATGCGGACCTGACGCGGCGCACGCCGGGTGACGCGCGCCGGCATGCCGTCGCTGCGGGCGAGGGCGCGTTCGAGGTGGCGGCGGATCTGCTCGTGGCGGGCCGGATCGCCGATGCGTTCGCCGCCCGGCTCGAGCACCACGTAGGTCGACAGGCTGAAGCCGTTGTCGAGCGGGATGATGCGCGCATCGGCGATGTTCAGGCCGAGTTCGTCGAGCACCCCGGTGGCGAGCGCGAAGGTGTGCTGTTCCTGGGGCGTGCAGAGGAAGATTTCGGTCCCGCCGCTGCCCGGGTTGTCGTGCACGTCGATGAGGTTGCGCTGGCTCTGCGGATCGAAGCCGGCGAGCTTGCGGGTGTGCCAGGCGATGGTTTCGGGCCGGCAGCGCAGGAAGTAATCCTCGGTGAGCAGCGCCCAGACCCGGTCGATGGTGCCGCCGTCCACGCCGCTGGCCTCGACCAGGGCACGGGCCTGCGTGCGCCTTTCGGCGAGCAGTTCGTCCTTGTCGATGGGCTTCTCCAGCCCGCGCCGCAGGGCATGCTTGGTGGCCGCGTAGAGTTCCTCGAAGAGCTGGGCTTTCCAGGAGTTCCACAGTTTCGGGTTAGTGGCGCGCACGTCAGCGACGGTGAGCAGGTAGAGATAGTCGAGGTGGGTCTCGTCGCCGACGTGGGCGGCGAACTCACCGATCACGGCCTGGTCGGCGATGTCGCGGCGCTGCGCCGTCATCGACAGCTTCAGGTGGTGGCGCACCAGCCAGGCAGTGAGGCGCGCCTCGTAGCGGCTCAGGCCGTGCTCGAGGCAGAAGGCCTCGGCATCGACGGCGCCGAGTTCGGAGTGATCCCCGCCCCGGCCCTTGGCGATGTCGTGGAAGAGGCCGGCCAGATAGGCGATCTCCGGCGCCGGCAGGCCCTGCATGATCTGCGAGCAGCGCGGGAACTCGTGGTCGTAGCGCGACAGCGCGAAGCGGCGCAGGTTGCTCACCACGAACAGCGTGTGCGCATCGACCGTGTAGGCGTGGAACAGGTCGTACTGCATGCGCCCGACGATGCGTCCGAACGACGGCACGTAGCGGCCGAGCACGCCGTAGAGGTTCATGCGCCGCAGCTCGTGGGTGACGCCCGCCGGAGCGCGCAGGATCTGCAGGAACAGCCGGTGGTTGCGCGGGTCCTGACGGAATGCGTCGTCGACCAGGTACAGACTGCGCTGGAGCAGGTCGACGGTGGTGGCGCTGACACCCTTCACCTGCGGGTTCTGCTGCAGCAGCAGGAACAGTTCGAGGATCGCCGAGGGCTGGCGTTCGAAGACGTCGTCGCCGACGACCTGCAGGAAGCCATTGCGGACCTGGAAACGTTCGTTGAGCGGCTCGGCCTCGGCGTGCGGGCTGAGCAGGATTGCTTCCTGGAACAGCTGCAGCAGCATCTCGTTGAGGCGGCTGAGGTCCATGACGGTGCGGTAGTAGCGCTGCATCAGCTGCTCCACCGCCAGCATGTAGGTCGCGTCCTGGTAGCCGAACAGCCGCGCGATGCGCGCCTGGTAGTCGAACAGCAGCCGGTCTTCCTTGCGCCCGGTGAGGGCGTGCAGCGCGAAGCGGATGCGCCAGAGGAAATCGCGCCCCTGGCGCAGCACGCGCAGTTGCCCGGGCGTCAGGAAGCGGTGCGCAACCAGCGCCTCCAGGTCGCCGGTGCCGAAATGCCGGCGGGCCACCCAGAGGATCATGTGGATGTCGCGCAACCCACCGGGACTGCCCTTGATGTTCGGCTCGAGGTTGTAGGCGGTGTCGTCGTAGCGGCCGTGGCGCGTCTGCTGCTCCTTGAGCTTGGCTTCGAAGAAGCTGCGCGCCGGCCACACCCCGGGCGGGGCGCAGGCGGCCTCCATGCGCTGGAACAGCGCCTCTGGCCCGAGCAGGCGGCGCGCCTCCATGAGCGTCGTCACCGTGGTGAGGTCACGCCGGCACTCGTCGCGGCACTCATCGACGGTGCGCGTGCTGTGGCCGACCTGCAGGCCGATGTCCCAGAGCAGCGTGAGGAAGGCCGAGACCGGCTCGCGCGCATCGCGCTTGTCACGTCCCGGCAGCAGCACCAGCAGGTCGACGTCCGAGCACGGGTGCAGTTCGCCGCGGCCGTAGCCGCCGACTGCGGCGAGCACGGCATCGGGCAGCTGCGGGCCGCAGCTGCGCTCCCAGGTGGTGCGGATCACGCGGTCGATCACCGCCGCCTGGTCGGCGACGAGGTCGGTGGTCGCCTGGCCGGCGAGGAAGCGCTGCACCAGCGCGCCGTTGGCCGCCTGCAGCACCTCGCGCAGCCGTTCCACGCTGCTGCCGGCGGCGGCGAGCGCGGCGTCGATGGCGGCCCAGTCGAGGTTCGTGCCGCCGCTGGCGAGGAAGCGCTGCCCGGCAGCTGCGGCGGCAGCCAGTGCCGGCGGAATCGCCTCGTTGGCGTCAGGGCTGCCGGTGGCCACCGTCATGGGCGCTCAGCGGCGCCGAGCGTGAGGATCTCGCAGCCCGTGGCCGTCACCAGCACGGTGTGCTCCCACTGCGCCGACAGCGAGTGATCGCGGGTGACGACCGTCCAGCCATCGGGCAGCAGGCGCACGTGGCGCTCGCCGGCGTTGACCATCGGCTCGATGGTGAAGGTCATCCCCTCGCGCAGCTCCACGCCGGTGCCGGCGCGGCCGTAATGCAGCACCTGCGGATCCTCGTGGAAGCCGCGGCCGATGCCATGACCGCAGTATTCGCGCACGATCGAGAAGCCGTGCCCCTCCGCATGCTGCTGCACCGCGTGGCCGATGTCGCCGAGATGGCCGCCGGGGCGCACCACGCGGATGCCCTGCCACATCGCATCGTGGGCGGCCTGCATGAGGCGGGCGGCCTGGATCCCGGGCTTGCCGACGGCGAACATGCGGCTGCTGTCGCCGTGGTAGCCATCCTTGATGACGGTGATGTCGATGTTGACGATGTCCCCGGCCCGCAGCTTGCGATCCCCGGGGATGCCGTGGCACACGACGTGATTCACCGAGGTGCAGATGGAGCGGGGGAAGCCGCGATAGTCGAGCGGGGCCGGGATCGCGCCCTGTACGTCGACGATGTAGTCGTGGCAGATGCGGTCGAGTTCCCCGGTGGTGATCCCGGGCTCGACCCGCGGCCCGATCATGTCGAGCACGTCGGCCGTCAGCCGCCCGGCCACGCGCATCCGCTCCTGCTCCTCCGCTGACTTGATGGTGATGTGCATGGTTCGGTGGGATCGCTCGGGTATGAACGCCCCCGGGGCGTCGGCTGGGGCTGCTGGTCTGACCTTTCCAGGGCGTTTCATGGCTCTCGGCGCGGGGTGCGGGCAGGGCAGGTCGCCGGACGGCCACCGGCGCCTGGCCAGGACCGTCGGGCGCGTTGTTGCAGGAAGGCTGTTATGGTATAAAGCGCGCGCCTTACAGGCAACGAAATCCACACATGTGTCGACACGTACGGCCGGGTGCCCGTCTCGTTCGCGAGCGGGTTGCCGCTACGGGGCACATGGAGGCCAAACCCGGAAGGAGTCAACGTGGCAGAAGTCAGCATGCGCCAGATGCTGGAGGCCGGTGTTCATTTCGGACACCAGACCCGGTACTGGAACCCCAAGATGGCGCCATTTATTTTCGGCGCCCGCAACAACATCCACATCATCAACCTCGAGCAGACGGTCCCGCTGTTCCGCCGGGCCTGCGGCTTCGTGCGCAACCTGGCAGCCGACGGCGGCAACATCCTGTTCGTCGGCACCAAGCGCTCGGCTCGCGACTCGGTGAAGGCCCAGGCCGAGCGCTGCGGCATGCCCTACGTCAGCCATCGCTGGCTGGGCGGCATGCTCACCAACTTCAAGACCATCAAGCAGTCGATCAAGCGCCTCGATGAACTGCAGCAGATGCAGGCCGACGGCTCGATCGAGCGCCTGACGAAGAAGGAAGTGCTCACGCTGAAGCGCGAACAGGCCAAGCTCGAGCGCAGCCTCGGCGGCATCAGGACGCTCGGCGCGCTGCCCGATGCCGTCTTCGTCATCGACGTCGGCCACGAGAACATCGCCGTGCACGAGGCGCGCATTCTCGGCATCCCGGTGGTCGGCGTGGTCGACACCAACTGCTCGCCCGACGAGGTCGACTACGTGATCCCGGGCAACGACGATGCGATGCGCTCCGCCGAGCTGTTCGCGATCGGCGTGGCCGATGCCGTCCTCGATGGGCGTGCCTCGGCACCGGCCCTGCCGGCGGGCGAAGATGAATTCGTCGAGCTCGACGCCGAGGGCCGACCCCGGACCCAGCCAGGTGCACGCCGTCCCGCGCCGGCGCGCCGCAGCGCCCGCGGCGGCAAGGCCGACGGCGCCAGGCCGGTACGCCGCACACGTGCCAAGACCGCGCCGGGCGAGGCAGCTGCCACCCCCGAGGCTCCCGCTGCGGCCGATGGCGCCGATGCCCAGGAATAGCAGCCGCGACGGCGTCGTGGCAGCCCAGGAGAATCACGGATGACCATATCGGCGAGCGTCGTCAAGGAACTGCGCGAGCGCACCGGCGCCGGCATGATGGAGTGCAAGAACGCCCTGCTCGAGGCGGCTGGCGACATCGAGGCGGCGGCCGAGATCCTGCGTACGCGCGGACAGGCCAAGGCCGACAAGAAGGCGAGCCGCGTCGCCGCCGAAGGCCGCGTCGAGATTGCGCTCGCCGCCGACGGCAGTGCGGGTGTCGTCGTCGAGGTCAACTGCGAGACCGACTTCGTCGCGCGCGACGCCAACTTCGTCGGCTTCGCGGGCGAAGCGGCACGGCTCGCGCTGGCCCACGCACCGGCCGACGTCGCCGCCCTCATGGCGCTGGCGCACGGCGCGGGTGGCGGCACGCTCGAGGACCTGCGCAAGGAACTCGTCGCCAAGGTGGGCGAGAACATCACCGTACGCCGCTTCGAGCGGGTGCGTGCCGGCGGCAGCCTCGGCACCTACGTCCACGGCACCCGCATCGGCGTTGTCGTCGACGTGACCGGTGGGGACGACGAACTGCGCCGGGACCTGGCGATGCACGTTGCCGCGAGCCGGCCCCAGCACGTCACTGCCGACGAAGTGCCGGCCGAACTCGTGGCGCGCGAGCGGCGCATCCTCAGCGAGCAGGCGGCCCAGGAAGGCAAGCCGCCGGAGATCGTCGGCAAGATGGTCGAGGGGCGGCTGCGCAAGTTCCTCAACGAAGTGACGCTGCTCGGCCAGCCGTTCGTCAAGGATCCCGATACCAGCGTCGGCAAGCTGCTGCAGGCACGCAAGGCGACCGTGCAGCGTTTCGTGCGCCTCGAGGTCGGCGAGGGTATCGAGAAGAAGACGGCGAACTTTGCCGACGAGGTTCGCGCACAGCTCCAGGCGCATGCCTGACCGCCTGCACCAGGGCCGGTCTGGTGGCCGCACGGCCCGCCGCCGTGGCGACCGACACTACCGGCCGCTCTGCCAGTACGACGACCCCGCCTGTGCGGGGTTCTTTTTGACCACGGGGTCCCGGAGCCAGCCATGAGCAGCACCGTCAAGCCGTTCGGCCGCATCCTGCTGAAGCTGAGCGGCGAGGCCCTGCTCGGCAGCGAGAACTACGGCATCGATCCGCGCATGCTCTCGCGCATCGCCACCGAGCTCGCCGAACTCGCTCAGGGTGGCATCCAGCTCGGCGTGGTCATCGGTGGCGGCAACATCTTCCGCGGAGCAGGCCTCGCCCGGGCCGGCATGGACCGGGTCACGGGCGACCACATGGGCATGCTCGCCACCCTCATCAACGCGCTGGCATTGCAGGACGCGCTGGAACGTGCCGGTGCCTATGCCCGCGTGATGTCGGCACTGCAGATCCACGAGGTCTGCGAGGACTACATCCGCCGCCGCGCCATGCGGCACCTGGAAAAGGGCAGGGTCGTGATCCTCGCAGCCGGCACCGGCAATCCCTTCTTCACGACCGACACCGCGGCAGCGCTGCGGGCCATCGAGATCGGCGCCGACGTCCTGATCAAGGCGACCAAGGTGGACGGTGTCTACACTGCGGATCCGAAGAAGGACAGCAAGGCGACGCGTTACGAGCAGCTGTCGTACGATAAGGTCCTGACCGACAGGCTCGATGTGATGGACGCCACCGCGGTGGTCATGTGCCGCGACAACCGGCTGCCGATCCGCGTCTTCGATCTCAATGCACCGGGTGCGCTGATCCGGGTGGCGCACGGTGAGCCGGTGGGTACACTGGTGACCGACACCTGAGGAAACCCGGGGCCGGGCCAGGCCGCGGCCGGAGGGAGAACCGAATGATTGCCGATCTCAAGAAGGACGCCGAGCAGCGGATGGTCAAGGCGGTGGCGACCTTCGAGCAGGACCTCCGCAAGATGCGCACCGGACGCGCCCATGCCGGCCTGCTCGAGCACATTCGCGTCGACTACTACGGTTCGATGGTGCCGCTCAACCAGACTGCCAACGTCTCGGTCGAGGATGCGCGTACGCTCAGCGTCACGCCCTGGGAGCAGAAGATGGTCGCGGTGATCGAGAAGGCGATCATGAACTCCGACCTCGGCCTGATGCCGGTCACCGCCGGTACCGTGATCCGCGTGCCCCTGCCGCCACTCACCGAGGAGCGGCGGCGCGACCTTGCCAAACACATCAGCCGCGAGGCCGAGCAGGCGCGCGTCGCTGTGCGCAACATCCGCCGTGACGTCATGAACGACCTCAAGGAACTGCTCAAGGAGCGCGAGATCACGGAGGACGAGTCGCGCAAGGCCGAACAGTCCGTGCAGGAACTCACCGATCGGCACGTGGGCCTTATCGACAGGGCGTCCGAAGAAAAACAGAAAGAAATCATGCATGTATAGTGATTTCTTGCGAGTGTGACTGAGGCCAATGTCGCCGCCATCCACAGCCAGCCCGCAGTCGCAGCCGGTGCCGCGCCACGTCGCCATCATCATGGATGGCAATGGCCGCTGGGCGGCTGCCCACGGCAAGGCCCGGCTCGCCGGGCATCGCGCCGGGGTGCGCACGGCGCGGGCGGCGGCGCGGGCGGGCCTGGCGGCCGGCATCGACGTGCTGACGCTGTTTGCGTTCAGCAGCGAGAACTGGCAGCGGCCGGCCGACGAGGTCAACGGCCTGATGCGCCTGTTTGTCGAGGTGCTGCAGCGTGAACTCGATGACCTGCACGCCAACGGCATCCAGCTGCGGCTGATCGGGGCACGCGAACACCTGCCCGAGATCCTGCGCCGGCGCATCGCTGCGGCGGAGGCGCGCACCTCGGCCAACGCGCGCATGACCCTGGTGCTGGCCGTCGCCTACGGTGGGCGCTGGGACCTGGTGCAGGCCGCACGGCGGCTGGCCGCGAAGGCGCGTGCCGGCGAAATCAGCCCGGATGACATCGACGAGGCGGCCCTCGGGCGCCACCTGGCACTGGCCGGTCTGCCGGCCCCCGACCTGCTGATCCGCACCGGCGGTGAGCGGCGCATCAGCAATTTCCTGCTCTGGGATCTCGCCTACTCGGAGCTGTACTTCACCGATGCCCTATGGCCGGATTTCGGTGCCGATGAGTTCGCGGCCGCGCTTGCGTTCTTCCAGGGCCGGCAGCGGCGTTTCGGGCGCACGGGCGCACAGGTGGAAGCGGTCGCGGACTGATCCGCGGCCGTTCCTGACTCCGGCGCGGTTGCCTCTCGGGCCATGGCCTCGAATTCACTGGTGCAGCGGATCCTCACGGCTGTCGTCCTGATCGGCGTGCTCCTGCCGGCGTTCCTGCTGCTGCCGAAATTCTTCGGCCGCATTCTGATCAGCCTGTTCGTGCTCGGCGCGGCCTGGGAGTGGGCGGCCTTCATCGGCTGGCGTGCGCCGCTCGCGCGCCTCGGCTACGTGGCAACCGTGGCGGCATTGCTCGGCCTGGCGTACGCCTCAGCGTCGTACACGGCAGCGGTGCCGGCCCTGGCGGGTGTCGCGATGCTCTGGTGGGCAGCAGCCTTCGTGCTGATCCTGCGCTTCCCCGTGGCGATCGGCCGGGCGGCGGTCTGGCTCGCCGGCCTGCTGGTGATGGTGCCGGCCTGGGCCTGCCTCGTGGCGCTGCTCGATACGCCGGTCGCCGGTCGCCGCCTGCTGCTGGTCCTGCTCGCGATCGTCTGGGCGGCGGACGTCGGCGCCTATTTCGCCGGCCGGCGCTTCGGTCGCGTCAAGCTCGCCCCCCGGGTGAGCCCCGGCAAGACCTGGGAAGGCGTGTTCGGCGGGCTCGCGCTGGCCACCGTGGCGGTGATGGCCGGTGCGGCCCAACTCGGCCAGCCCGTGTTCGCTGCGGTGCCGCTCGGGCTCAGCGTCGCCGCGGTGTCGATCGTGGGCGACCTCGCCGTGAGCGTATTCAAGAGAAATGCGGGGCTGAAGGACAGCGGCAACATCTTTCCGGGGCACGGCGGGGTCCTCGACCGGGTGGACAGCATCACGGCTGCGGCACCGCTCTACCTGCTCGCCGGCGGCTGGCTCGGCTGGCTCGGCCCGTGAGCGGATCCGGGTTGCAAGCCGCGCGCCGGCCTTGCCATGATGTCGTGCCGCGAGCCCGCCGCGCGCCGGCGTCGAGCGCTGCGCCGGCTCGTGGTCCCACGGTCACGGGTGTGCGCACACGGCTATGAACGTCCTGGTTTCCGCAGCCGCTTTCCTGGTGGCGATCGGCATACTCGTGGCCGTCCACGAGTTCGGCCACTACGCCGCGGCACGGCTGGTCGGCGTGCGCGTGCTGCGCTTCTCGATCGGCTTCGGCCGTCCGCTGTGGCTGCGCCGCGCCGGCCCGGACCGCACCGAGTACTGCATTTCCGCCATCCCCTTCGGTGGCTATGTCCGGCTCCTCGACGAGCGCGATTCCCCGGTCGCCGCCGGTGAGCAGCACCGTGCCTTCAACCGCCAGGGGGTACCGGCGCGGATCGCCATCCTCGCCGCCGGTCCGGCGCTGAATTTCGTCTTCGCCATCGTCGCCTACTGGGTCATGTTCATGCTCGGCGTGCCGGGCGCGCGCCCCCTCGTCGGCGAAGTCACTCCCGATTCGATCGCGGCGCACGCCGGCCTGGCTGCCGGCGACGAGATCGTGGCGGTCGGCGGGCGGTCGACGGCGACCTGGGACGGGGCGGTGGTCGCGCTGCTCGACGGGATGCTCGAGACGGGCAGGATCGAGATTGAGGTGCGCGATGGCAGGGGTGCCGGGCGGGTGCTGACGCTCGACACCACCGGACATGCATCCGAGCTGACCGAACCCGGACGCCTGTTCCCGGGGCTCGGGCTGGAGCCCTGGGCGCCGGTGCTGCCGGCGGTGATCGGTGAGGTGCTGCCGGGAGGGGCGGCCGAGCGCGCCGGCCTCGCGCCGCACGACCGGATCGTCGCTGCCGGCGGGGAGCCGATCGCCGACTGGCCGTCGTGGGTCGGGTTCGTGCGGGCGCGCCCCGGGCAGACGGTGGCGGTCACGGTCGAGCGGGCCGGGCGTGAACTCGAACTCACCGTCGCCATCGGGCAGGCCGTGGACGAGAGCGGCGAGATCGGCCGCATCGGTGCCTCGGCCGAGATCCCGGCGAACCTCTACGACGACGTGCGCGCCCTCGAGCGCTATGCGCCGCTGCCGGCGCTGCGCCAGGCCCTGGCGCGGACCTGGGAGATGTCGAGCCTGACGGTGCGCATGGTGGCGCGCATGGTCACGGGCGAAGTCTCGGTCAAGAACATCAGCGGGCCGATCAACATCGCGCAGTATGCCGGCTACAGCGCCAGCATCGGTGTGGTGCCGTTCCTGAGCTTCCTTGCCGTGGTCAGCCTGAGCCTCGGCATCCTCAACCTGCTGCCGGTGCCGATGCTCGACGGCGGGCAGATCGCCTACCAGCTGCTCGAGGCGGCCAAGGGCTCGCCGCTCTCCGAGCGTTTCCAGGTCGTCGGCCAGCAGGTCGGCATCGCGCTGCTGCTGGTGCTGATGAGCTTTGCGTTCTACAACGACCTCTCGCGTCTGTTCGGCTGACACCGTGATCCTTCCCCGACCGTTCATCCGCCTGCGCGCGCGCGTCCTTGTCCTGCTTGCCGCGGTGCTCATCGCCACAACGGCGGCGGCCGCCGACAAGCCGCGCACCGTGCGCGACATCCGCGTCGAGGGCCTGCAGCGCATCTCCGAGGGCACGGTCTTCAACTACCTGCCGCTCAACATCGGCGACCAGCTCGATGAGCAGCGCGTGCAGGAGGCGCTGCGGGCGGTCTACGCCACCGGCTTCTTCAAGGACATCGAGTTCCGCTGGGACGACGGTACGCTGGTCATCGCCGTGGCCGAGCGTCCCTCGATCGAGAGCTTCAGCATCAGCGGCAACAAGGACATCAAGACCGAGGACCTCAACGAGTCGCTGTCGAAGATCGGCCTGAAAGCCGGCAAGATCTTCAACCGCTCGGTGCTCGACGAGGTGGAGCAGTCGCTGACAGACCAGTACTTCGGCCAGGGCAAGTACGCCGCACGCGTGGTCACCAAGGTCGAGGAGCTGCCGGACAACAAGGTGCGGATCGCCATCGACATCGTCGAGGGCGACCGCGCCCGCATCCGCCAGATCAACATCGTCGGCAACCAGAGCTTCGACGACGAGGAGATCCTCGAGGAATTCGCGCTCAAGATGCCGAACTGGCTGTCGTTCATCCGCCAGGACGACCGCTATTCGCGCGAGGCCCTGCAGGGCGATCTCGAGACACTGCGTTCCTACTACATGGACCAGGGCTTTGCCGATTTCCGCATCGAGTCGACGCAGGTGGCGCTGTCGCCGGACAAGAAAGACATCTTCATCACGGTCAACCTCGCCGAAGGCGACCGCTACAAGATCGCCGACGTCAGGCTCGCCGGCGAGCTGATCCTCGACGAGCAGCAGGTCAACCCCTACGTGCTGGTCAAGCCCGGCCAGACGTTCTCGCAACGTGTCATCACCCAGAGCGCCGACCTGATCCGGCTGCGCCTCGGCGAGGAAGGGTACGCCTTTGCAACCGTCGAGCCGGTGCCCGAACTCGACAAGGCGGCCAAGACCGCGTCGATCACGCTGTATGTCGAGCCCAAGAACCGCGTCTACGTGCGTCGCGTCAACTTCAACGGTGCCGCGAGCGTCAACGACGAGGTGTTCCGGCGCGAGGTGCGCCAGTTCGAGGGCGGCTACCTGTCGAACAGCAGGCTCGAGCGCTCCAAGGTCCGCATCCAGCGCCTGCCGTACATCGAGAAGGTGGAGGTCAACACCAACCCGGTGCCCGGCACGCCGGACCTGGTCGACGTCGACTTCGACATCGAGGAGGGCCTGCCGGGGAGCTTCGGTGGCGGCATCGGCTATTCCGGCTCGCAGGGCTTCCTGCTGAACGGCAACTTCGTCCACACCAATTTCGCCGGTACCGGCAACCGCATCGCCGCCGACGTCAGCACGGGCCAGTACCGCACCATCTACAGCCTGTCCCACACCGATCCGTACACCACCATCGACGAGGTGAGCCGCACGGTGAGCCTCGCCTACCGCGACATCACCCAGTACACCTCCGGCGCCTCGGATTTCTCCACCGAGACCTTTACCGCCTCGGTCGAGTACGGCTACCCGATCACCGAGTACCAGCGGGTGATCCTCGGCCTGAACTGGCAGGAGTCGAACCTGCTCGCCGATTCATACAGCAGCGCCCAGGCCAAGGAATGGGTGCAGGAGAACGGCGACAGTTTCGCCGAAAAGCTGTCCGGCGGCGCCGAGATCTACGGCACCAACTTCAGCAGCTTCGATCTCGTCGCCGGCTGGGTCTACGACAGCCGCAACCGGGCACTGTTCGCCGACCGTGGCGCGCGCCACCGCATCATCCTGTCGAGCACCGTGCCGGGTGCCGAGGTCGAGTACTACACGATCAACTACAGCGGTGCGCAGTACGTTCCGCTCGGGCGCTGGTTCACGCTGGCCTTCAACGTCGACCTCGGCTACGGCGACTCCTTCGGTGACACCACGGCCATCGTGCCGTTCAAGAACTACTTCGCCGGCGGCCCGGACACGGTGCGCGGCTACCGCGAGAACTACCTCGGGCCGCGCGACAGCTTCGGCAACCCCTACGGCGGCAACATGCTGGTGGCGGCCCAGACCGAGCTGATCCTGCCGATTCCCGAGAAATGGCGGGCACGCTCGCGCCTGACGCTGTTCTTCGACGTCGGCAACGTGTTCTCCAGCGGTGACGTGGTGTTCACTGCACCAACGCCGAACCAGACCGTGCCGATCGATTATGATTTCGACATGGGCAACCTCAAGCAGTCGGTCGGAATCTCGGCCCAGTGGCTCGCGCCGCTCGGCCTGTTCCGCTTCAGCTATGGTTTCCCGCTCAACGCCGACGACCCGACGTCGCTGTCCTACGGGGACGACACCGAGGAGTTCCAGTTCTCCATCGGCGGTGCCTTCTAGCCCATTGATATCAAGAGGAATGTCACGATGATCAAGAGATTGCCCCTGGTGCCGCTTTGCGCGGCCCTGGCGCTGCTGGCGCCGGCCGTGGCCGGTGCCCAGGCGGCCCCCGCCGTGAAGATCGGCGTGGTCAATTTCGCCCGGCTGATCCAGGAGTCGCCGCAGGCGAAGGTCACCCTGAAGGCTCTGGAGGACGAGTTTTCGCCGCGCCAGCGCGACCTGGTGGCGAAACAGAACGAGCTGAAGGAGCGCCAGGCGAAGCTGCAGAAGGATTCGCCGGTCATGGGCGCGGAGGAGCGGCGCAACGCGGAGAGCAAGTTCCGCGACGACGAGCGCGACCTCGGGCGGCGCCTGAACGAGTTCCAGGAGGATTTCAACGTGCGCCGCAACGAGGAGATCGGTGAACTGCAGCGCGACCTGCTCCGCGAGGTGCAGGGTTACGCACAGCAGAAGGGCTACGACCTCATCGTCGGCGAAGGCGTACTCTACGCCGCGCAGAGTGTCGACATCACGGCCCAGATCCTCGCCAACGTCGAGGCGAGCTTCAAGGCCAAGAGCGGCGGCAAGCCCTGAGGCAGACCGGCAGTCGTGTGGCGCACCCCGGACAGGCGGTGTCGGCCATGGGCATGACCCTGGCGGCACTCGCCGTGCGCCACAACTGCGAGCTGCGTGGCGATCCGGACGAGGTCGTCGATCACGTGGCCACCCTGGCAGCGGCCGGTCCGCGTGCGCTCGCCTTTCTGGCCAACCCGCAGTACCGCTCCCAGCTCGCCGGCACCCGCGCCACAGCCGTGGTGCTCGCCAGCGCGGATGCCGCCGGCTGCCCGGTGGCCTGCCTGGTGAGTGCCAATCCCTACCTGAGCTACGCGGAGATGGCGCACGAGCTGCATCCGCCAGCGCCGCTGCGCCCGGGCGTGGCGGCGGGTGCCTGGGTCGCGCCGGACGCGCGGGTGGGGGCAGGCTCGCAGATCGAGCCGGGCGCGGTGCTCGGCGCCGGCGTGGTGCTCGGGGAGCGCGTCCACATCGGCGCCGGCGTCGTGCTCGGCGCACGTTGCCAGGTCGGCGACGACTCCCGCCTCATGGCCCGCGTGGCCGCCTACGACGGCGTGCGCATCGGCCGGCGCTGTCTGGTCCACTCCGGTGCCGTGCTCGGGGCCGACGGCTTCGGCATCGCGCGCGACAGTGACGGGCGCTGGACCAAGGTCCCCCAGCTCGGCGGCGTGGTGATCGGCGACGACGTCGAGATCGGCGCCAATACCACCATCGACCGCGGTGCCATCGAGGACACCGTCATCGGCGACGGCGTCAAGCTCGACAACCAGATCCAGATCGGCCACAACGTCGTCATCGGAGCGCACACCGTCATGGCGGCCTGTTCCGGCGTCGCCGGCAGCACCCATGTCGGCACACGCTGCATCATCGGCGCCGACGTTGCCGTCGCCGGCCACATCACCATCGCCGACGACACCGTGATCGGTGGCGGGGCCCGCGTGGCCAGATCGATCCGCCAGGCCGGCATCTACGGCGGCGTGGTGCCGGCCGACGAGGTGCGCCGCTGGCGCCGCAATGCCGTGCGCTTCGGGCAGCTCGACGACATGGCGCGCCGGTTGCAGCGGCTGGAGCAGGTGGCGCGCGACACCGACGGGAGCGAACCGTGATCCACCCGACTGCCGTGGTTTCTCCGCAGGCCGAACTGGCCGCCGACGTCGAGATCGGGCCCTACGCGGTGATCGGCCCCGGGGTGCAGATCGGCGCCGGGACGCGCATCGCCGCCCATGTCGTCGTCCGTGGCCCGACCACGCTCGGCGAACGCAACCGCGTCTTCCAGTTCGCCTCGATCGGCGACGACCCCCAGGACAAGAAGTACGGCGGCGAGCCGACCCGGCTCGAGATCGGCAACGACAACACCATCCGCGAGTATTGCAGCATCAACCGCGGCACGGTGCAGGACGGCGGCGTGACCCGTGTCGGCAACGGCAACTGGCTGATGTCCTATACCCACATTGCGCACGACTGCTGCGTCGGCAACGACGTCATCATGTCGAACAACGCCACGCTCGCCGGCCACGTGCACGTCGAGGACCACGCCATCCTCAGCGGCTTCTGCGCCGTGCACCAGTTCTGCCGCATCGGCGCCCACAGCTTCATCGGCGGCCTCTGCGGCATCACCCGCGACGTGCTGCCGTTCCTGATGGTCGCCGGGATCCCGCCCGAGCCGCGCGGCATCAACCAGGAAGGCCTCAAGCGGCGCGGCTTTACCACCGAGCAGCTGCGTAACCTCAAGGAAGCCTACCGCATCCTCTACCGCTCCGGGCTGCGCCTGGAGGAGGCGCGTGAGCAGCTCGGTGAGCTCGCCGCGACCCAGCCCGAGGTCGCCACCATCGTCGCCTTCCTCGACCGCTCCGAGCGCAGCATCGTGCGCTGACACGCGTGCCGCCGATGGCTTCCCGCGCGCTGATCGCCATCGCTGCCGGCGAACCCTCGGGTGACCTGCTCGGCGCCGACCTGATCCGCGCGGCGCGCACGCTCGATCCTGCCGTCGACTTTGCCGGCATCGCCGGCCCGGCCATGCGCGCGGCGGGCTGCGAGGCCTGGTACCGCACCGAGGATCTCTCGGTCATGGGCCTCACCGAAGTACTGCGCCACCTGCCGCGCCTGCTCGGGATCCGGCGCGGGTTCATTGCCCGTGCCCGGCGCGAGCGGCCGGCGGCGTTCGTCGGCATCGACGCACCGGATTTCAACCTGCCGGTGGCCGCCGCATTGCGGACGCCTGACCGGCCGACGCTGCAGTACGTTTGCCCGAGCGTGTGGGCCTGGCGGCAGGGGCGGGTGCGCACGCTGCGCCGCGCCTGCGACCAGGTGCTCTGCCTGCTGCCGTTCGAACCGGAGTTCCTCGCCAGGTTCGGTGTGCCGGCGAGCTTCGTCGGCCACCCCTTCGCCGACCAGATCGCGCCGGGGCTGCCGCGCGCGCCGGCGCGCGCGGCCCTCGGCCTGCGCGGCGACCCGGTGATCGGGCTGCTGCCGGGCAGCCGTACCAGCGAAGTGACCCTGCTCGGCCCGCCGTTCCTCGCGGCAGCCGCGCAGGTACGGCGCGAGCTGCCCGGCGCGGTGTTCGCCGCGCCGCTCGCCACCCCCGCGCTGCGGACCCTGTTCGCGGCGCAGGTCGCGGCGCAGGCGCCCGACCTGCCGCTCACGCTCATCGACGGCCGGGCGCGCGAAGTGATGGCGGCGAGCGACGTGGTGCTGGCGACCTCCGGCACCGTCACGCTCGAGACCATGCTG
>CAUJIY010000041.1 GCA_963205295.1 Pseudomonadota bacterium | reverse complement strand
TCCCACAGCTCCAGGGAGGTCGGCTGGAGCTGTGGGAGCGACGCCAGTCGCGACCACCCGACCGTTCCAGCACCCTGTGGGAGCGACGCCAGTCGCGACTCCCACATACCCGCCCGGATTGACACCCCCACCCCCCCTCGGCATATTGCCGGCCCTCGCACCTCGCCCCGTCCGCAACCGAGAGGCACTCGCCCATGTCCGGCCCGCTGTCAGGTGTCAAGATTCTCGAAATCAGCGCTGTCGTGCTTGGCCCCTGGGCCTGCCAGATCCTCGCCGACATGGGCGCCGAGGTGATCAAGGTCGAGCCACCGAAGGGCGACAGCAACCGCACGCTCGGCGCCAGCCGCAACAAGGGCATGGCGGCGCTCTACCTCACCTGCAACCGCAACAAGCGCAGCATCGTCCTCGACGTCAAACAGCCCGCCGCGCGCGCCGCGGTGCTGAAGATCGCTGCCGGCTGCGACGTGGTGATCCACAACAACCGCCCGCAGGTGATGGACAAGCTCGGCCTCGCCTACGAGGACTTCAAGGCGGTCAACGAAAAGATCATCTACTGCGGCGCCTACGGCTACGGACGCAACGGCCCCTACGGCAGTCGCGGCGCGCTCGACGATTCGATCCAGGCGGTGAGCGGCGTGGCGATGCTGAACGACATGGTGCTCGGCGAGCCGCGCTACCTGCCGACCGTCGTCGCCGACAAGACCACGGCGATGGCCGTGGTGCAGGCGGTGACCGCCGCGCTCTTCAGCCGCGAGCGAACCGGCAAGGGCCAGCAGATCGAGGTGCCGATGTTCGAGACCATGGTGTACTTCGTCATGGCCGAACACCTCTGGGGCAATGCCTTCGAGCCGCCGATCGGGCGCGCCGGCTACACGCGCCTGATGAGCTACCACCGCAAGCCCTACAAGACGCTCGACGGCTACATCGCCATCCTGCCGTACTTCGACAGCCACTGGGAGATCTTCTGCCAGCTCTCCGGGCGGCTCGACCTGCTCGAGGACCCGCGCTTTCGCACGCTCGCCGATCGTGTCGGCAACATCGACGCCACGTTCGAGGAGACGGCGAAGACCATGGCCACGCGCACCACGGGCGAGTGGCTCGAGATCTTCGGTGCGAGCAGCGTGCCGACGATCGTCGTCAACACGCTCGACGGCCTGCTCGAGGATCCGCACCTGAAGGCCGTCGATTTCTGGCAGGAGATCGACCACCCGACCGAGGGCCGGCTGCGCATGACGCGCTTCCCGTACACGTTCTCCGAGACCCCAGCCGACGTGCGCCGCCTGCAGCCGCGCCTCGGCGAGCACAGCGTCGAGGTCCTGCGCGAAGCCGGCCTCGCCCAGGCCGAGATCGACGCGCTCCTCGCGGCGAAGGCCACCACGCAGGGATAGCCCCCCACGGGTGACCCGGGGAGATCGCGACTGGCGTCGCTCCCACAGAAGGAGACGGGCTTGTGCTGTGGGAGGGGCGCAAGCCCCGACCGACGGAGGAATGACCTGTGGGAGGGGCGCAAGCCCCGACCGACGACAGGGTCGCGACTCGCGTCGCTCCCACAGGGGACGGGCGAGCTGCTGTGGGAGGGGCGCAAGCCCCAACAGCTTTGGCGTCGCGACTTGCGTTGCTCCCACAGGCCCAGACCGCGGACGGTCGCGACTGGCGTCGCTCCCACCAGCACCCGGACCACCAGCACCCCGACCACCAGACCCGGGTTTTCTGCTATGTTCACCGCCCTTTCCAGGCCGCCCCGACGACCCGGGTCCGCTCGCCGCATGATCATCGGAACACCGCCATGAGCAGCACTGACTACAAAGCCATCGACGCCGTCGTCAACATCTGGACCGAAGAGGCACTGTCGAAGCGCCCGAGCTGGGGCAGCGACTTCTTCTCCGGCAAGATGAAGGCCGACAAGGGCATGATCGGCAACCCGATCAGCCTCGAGCGCATGATCGACATGCTCGACGAGGCCGGCATCGAGATCGCCTTCCTCATCGCCGCGCGCTCGGGCCGCCCCGGTCTGCCCGGTTGCTACCACATGCCCTACGACGTCGTCGCCCGCGCGGTGGCGAAGTATCCGCAGCGCTTCCGCGCGCTTGCCGGCATCGACCCCTACACCGGCATGAAGGGCGTGCGCGAGTTCGAGTCGGCGGTGAAGAACGACGGTTTCGTCGGCGCCCACCTGTATCCGCACTGGTTCGAACTCGCCCCCGACCACGCGAAGTACTATCCGTTCTACGCCAAGTGCGTCGAGCTCGACGTGCCGATCCAGATGCAGGTCGGCCAGTCGATGATCTACGCGCCGGACTTTCCCTGCCGCAGCGTCGGCCGGCCGATCACGCTCGATGCGGTCGCCTGCGATTTCCAGGAGCTCAAGCTCATCGGCATCCACGTCGGCATTCCCTGGACCGACGAGATGATCGCCATGGCCTGGAAGCACAGGAACGTCTTCATCGGCTGCGACGCCCACCGGCCGAAGTACTGGCCGGAGAGCTTCGTGAAGTACATCGACTCCTTCGGCCAGGACAAGGTGATCTTCGGCACCGACTTTCCGGTGCTGCCCTTCGCGCGCACGGTGCAGGACATCGACGCGCTCGGCCTCAAGCCCGAGGCTCGGCGCAAGCTCATGCGCGACAACGTCGTGCGCATCTACAAGCTTCAGGCCTGACCCCGCGCCGGCGGAACACGCGCCCCGGGATGCCCCTGTAGGAGGGGCGCAAGCCCCGACAGATGCCGGAATCCCGCCTGTGGGAGGGGTGCAAGCCCCGACATCCCCCGGGCCAGTCGCGACTGGCGTCGCTCCCACAGAAGAGGGAAGTGCCTCGTGCTGTGGGAGGGGCCACAAGCCCCGACCGATGCCGGAGTCCCGCCTGTGGGAGGGGGTGCCAGCCCCGACAGATGCCGGAATCCCGCCTGTGGGAGGGGCGCAAGCTCCGACATCCCCCGGGCCAGTCGCGACTGGCGTCGCTCCCACAGAAGAGGTGAGGTGCCCTGTGCTGTGGGAGGGGCGCAAGCCCCGACTCTTCCTGTCTCAGCCATCCTCGATCTCCCAGGCGCAATCCCAGAACGGATACGCGCCGACCTCCGTCACGAGCTGCGCCCGCACGGGGTTCATCACCACGTAGCGGGCCAGCAGCGCCACGTTCTCCTCGCGGCGCACCGCGTGATCGTGGAAACCCGCCTGCCACACCGGCGCGTGATTGTGTCGAAGCTCGTTGATTCGCCGCGCGCTGCGCGTCTTGAAAGACTGCATCACGCGGCTCAGCGACGGATCGCCGAGTTCGAACAGCCAGTGCATGTGGTCCGGCATGACGACGAAGGCCAGCGTGTGCAGCGCGCCTTCGGTCTCGAGATCGCGCATGACGCGGATCACCGCCCGCGCATGCCAGAAGTCGCGCAGCAGCGCCTGGCGGCCGGCTGTCACGGTCGTGACCAGATAGGGCTGGCCGGGAATGCTCACACGGCCGCGCCGCAGTGCACGGTAGCCCGATGGCTGGTCCATCCGGCCAGCAGACATCATCGACAGGAATACCTGCCAGCCCGCAATCCGCCAGCTTCGGTGGGTAATGCGTCGCGACTGTGGGAGGGGCGCGAGCCCCGACTTCTTCAGGGTCGCGACTCGCGTCGCTCCCACAGAAGAAGGGAGGTGCCTTGTTCTGTAGGAGGGGCGCAAGCCCCGACCGCCGACATGGTATATTCCCGGCTGTCTGAGGGGTGGCTCTGCGGGGCCTGAGACCTGGTGACAGGAACCCTTTGAACCTGATCCGGTTAGTACCGGCGTAGGAACAGAACGGTGCCCATCGGGTGCCGCCGATCCCGCCACAGGACGAGACCGGGTCCCTGGGAACCAGGAGATCCGTCGGTGTCATCGCAGGGTTTTTCCGCATTCCGGTCGCGACCGGGGGAGGGGTGCAGGCCCCGACCGATCCGTATCGTCCCCTGTGGGAGGGGCGCAAGCCCCGACATCCCCCCACAGGCCAGTCGCGACTCGCATCGCTCCCACAGAAGAGGCGGGCTCGGGTGCAGTGGGAGGGGCGCAAGCCCCGACTCGTTCAGGGTCGCGACTGGCGTCGCTCCCACAGAAGAGGTGGGCCTTGTGCCGTGGGAGGGGCGCCAGCCCCGACATCGTCTCCGGGCCAGTCGCGACTCGCGTCGCTCTCACAGGGGAGGAATGGCGGTGATCGGCGCGGTGCTCGGGATGCTCACCGTGATGCTGCCGGTTCCTGGTTGGGTCGCATCGGCGGAAGCCGCGCAAGCTCCGACCACCGAAGGTCGCGACTTGCGTCGCTCCCACAGCATTCCTGTGGGAGGGGCGCAAGCCCCGACGGCCGACAGGCGACCTTCTGTGGGAGGGGCGCAAGCCCCGACCGCGGACACAGCGTCGCTCCCACAGATGACCGTGACTGCCACGCTGCGCGAAGCCACGCCGCTCGCGCGGCTGCCGGCGAGCGCGGCGCTGCTCGACGCCGAAACGCTCGCCGGCGCCACGGTCCAGCATGTCGAGGAGGCGCTGCTGCTCGTCCCGAACCTCAACTGGTCCGGCGAAGGCGCCCGCGCGCGCTACTTCCAGATCCGTGGCACGGGCGAGATCGAGCAATACGAAGGCGCACCGAACCCCTCGGTCGGTTTCGTCGTCGACGACATCGACTTCTCCGGCCTCGGCGGCATCGCCACCAGTTTCGATCTCGAGCGCGTCGAGGTGTTGCGCGGCCCGCAGGGCACGCGCTACGGCGCCAATGCGCTCGCCGGCCTGGTCTATGCGCGTTCGGCCGAGCCGTCCGCCACGCCGACGCTCGATGCCGAGGCGAGCACCGGCAGCGACGGCGCCCGGAGCCTCGGGCTCGCCGCCGGCGGGGCGCTCGCCGGCGAGGCGCTCACCGGGCGGCTCGCCGTGCAGCAGTACCGCGCCGACGGCTTTCACGACAACGCTTTCCTCGGTCGCGACGACACCAACGGCCGCGACGAGTTCACCGCCCGCGGCAAGCTGCGCTGGCGCCCGGCCCCGGGCTGGCAGGCCGATCTCACGGCGCTCTTCGTCGACCTCGACGACGGCTACGACGCCTGGACGATCGACAACAGCTTCACGACGCAGTCCGACCGCCCCGGCGCGGACACACAGCGCAGTGCCGCCGGCGCGCTGCGGCTCACGGCGCCACTCGGCGCGGCAGCCGAACTCGTCAGCATCACGGGTGTCGCCGACTCCGACATCGTCTACGCCTTCGATGCCGACTGGGGCAATCCCGCGCTCTGGGCCCCGGACGTCTACGACTTCAC
>CAUJIY010000040.1 GCA_963205295.1 Pseudomonadota bacterium | reverse complement strand
GCGTGCAGCGTGGCAGCGTCGGCAAGGATCGGCGATGCGTCGTCCACGATGCCGGTCGAGATGTAGCCGATGGTTGCGCCGTCTTTCACCTCGACGCGGAACATGCCCTTGTCTGGGTAGCCGAGCGCATCCGTGATCTTTACTGCGAGCGGGCCTTGCGCGGCCGGAACCATGAGTGTGCGAAAGACGTTCATATCCCGGCCCTCAGGTTCGCCCACTTGGTGACGAGGGTCGTTTCGGGAGCCGTCAGCGCGCGGTTGATGATAAGCAGTCCGTGATGGTCGGTCGCGTCGTCCCACTCGCCTGCGCCGATGGTCTGCCCGGTGAGGATGCTGGCACCTGTGCCGGGTACGCTGCGGGCGATGGTGACGTTCGAGCCGAGGTCGGGGAACGTCGTCGTGAGCTTGTCGTCTACGCCGTCGTGGTCGATCTTATTGCCGGCCCGCAACGTGGGCTTCGCCGGGCCGGTGGGTTGAATCGCGTGGTAGCCGTAGAGTTCGCGGACGGAGATGTTGTCGATGTAGGCATCGGCGGCTACACCAACAACGCGGTAGAAACCGAAGACAGAGCCGGATAACTGTCGAAGGACAAACCGCTTGTGTCCCGGCGTCATATCGACAACGTATTCACCAGAGAGTCCCACCCGATACAACTTAAGTTTACCCGATGAACCTGCCAGCACATCGAACTCAATCTCGTAAAATCGCCCTGCTACCAGTATGTTCTGATAGAAGGTCGTGCCAACGCTGTCCGACGTCGTTATGTGAACAGTGCCCCCCACCCACTCAATTACATCGCCAGCACCCGGCGATACATTCCAACCGGACAAGTCGCTATCGAATCCGCCATTCACAACAAGCTCCGGCCCCCTCACCAACCCCTTGCTCTTATCCAGCATCAGCCCCACGAGTTGCCCCGGTGCAGTCACCGGGGTAGCCCCTTCGACGTCTCGAAAGAGCGTGGAGAGGTCGGAGGGGTCGTACCAAGCGCCCTGCTCTCCCGCAGCGAACAGCAGCCGAATCTGCGCCTCAAGCGACCCATACCCCGGCTCAGTCACCCCCCGCACGAGCGGGCGGACAATGGGGCGGATCAACGGTCGGAGCATCATCGCTCAGGCCTCCAAGTAGACGCCGACGTTGACCCCATATCGGGCGATGCTTGCCTTGCGCACCACCCTGAAGGTGCCCGGCCCGGAGATGACCTCGGGCTGGCCGCCCTGCAGGAACTTGACGAACTGGTCGCCGCTGGGTGTGTCGATGTAGACCGCCGCGCGAGCCTGTGGGGGTACGTCGCCGGTAGCGAACAATCCGATTGTGACCACCGCGCCGGCAGGCACGACCACATCGGTGCTGGTGGCGGTCGTCTGCGCGGCCGCGAGGATAGTTGTCTGGGCCATGTCGTCTCTCCTGTTAGCCGCCAAGCAGGCGGGCGATGTCCAGTTGCTGGGCGGTATTGGTCATGCCGCTGCCGCGGGCGGGCGCGGCCTTCTGCGCGGCCGCCATGTCCTTGGCGATCGATGCCTGCTGCGCCTGCTGCTCGGCCTGCGCGGCCGCCTGCTGCTGCTGGGCGCGGCTCTGGCGGATGGCGGCGAGCACGTCCTCGTCGCGCAGCAGTTTCGGGTTCGTGCCCAGCATCTGCGCGTACTCCTCCACGACCTTGTCGGCGTCGACCTTGTCGACGGCCTCGGGCCAGATGGGCGCGAGCGTGCCGACGGTGGCCAGCAGCCGGTCGACCGCCGAGGCGCCCGCCTGCTTCTGAGCCTGCGCGAGGATGGACACGAACTCCACGGTGAGGGGCACGCCCTGCATCTCCTGCGGGGGCGGCGGCAGGATGCCGGCCTCGTTGGCGATCTCGAAGGCCATCTCGACCAGCGGGGCCAGCAGTTCGTTCTGGTCGCGCTCGATGACCGGGCCCAGTAGCATCATCTTCTCGGAGTGCTGCTCGGCGATCTGCCGGGCGGTGATCCCGCTCTTGTCGAGGTCCGAGATCATCCTGAAGACGTCCTCGTAGAAGGTCCGGCTGATCCGCTGGCGGACGTCCTGAATGTCCCCGACGAGGTGCTGCAGGTCGAGCCTGACCTCGAAGACCGGACGGATGGCCGCCTGCGGATTGGCCGCGTCCACCGTCGAGTAGCCGCCCGGGGTCAGGTCGCTGTTGTTGGCCTTCAGCCGCGATGGCCCCTGCAGGGGCGGCTTCGTCTGGTAGTCGACCGCTTGGCTCTTGCGTAGCTGCAACTGCTGCAACTGCTTGACGTCGCCCAGCGCGTCGCGCGCCGGACTGGTCCCGTAGACGTTCTCGCCGTTCACGATCCAGCGCGGCGCGAGCACGCGAAAGCGTCGATAGCCGGACTCGCGCAGCGGCGCTGCACTGTCGCGCCCATCCTCGAAGTAGACCTCGCGGAAGGGCATCCCGAGGGCCCCGGGGCGCTTGCGCTCGGTCACCGGGCGAGGCTCGATCGCGTGGATCACCGTGAACTGCGTGTCCACGTTCCCGTTCCTGTAGAGGTCCCGGACGTGCTCGGAGACGGCCCCGATCCCGAACTCGTCGACCATCTGCTCGACGGTCATCGGGAACTCCCGGTAGAAGGTGTTCACGACCCCGCGCGCGTCCGCGGCCAGCGCGAACGTGCCCACGGTCACCGGGTGCAGGTGGATGACGGTCTCGAAGTCCTCCATGACCACTGCGGCGGCGGTCCCGAAGGCGCTCATCTCCTCGCGCATCGTGTGCAGGACCCGGTAGGCGTTGCTCTTCGAGAAGATGTCCCGGAGCAGGTCGCGGACCTGCGAAAGCCACTCCTTGACGGCCGGGTTGTCGCGTAGCTGCTCGCTGGAGGGGCGAAGCTCGAACCACGGCTGGGCGGGGCTGGAGGTGCCGCTGACCCATCCGGCTGCGAGCGTGCGCAGCGCGCGCGTGGCGCTGTTGTCGAGGATCAGGCTGTCGTTGCGGGCGCCCGTGTCCTTCCTCGTCGGATCCTTGAACCGGCCCATGTCCGGGACCACGAACCGCTGGATGTCGTACCAGACCGGCCACCAGCCGGCGCGCTCGCTCTTCAGGTTCGACCAGCGCCGGCGGACACGCTGAACGAGGGTCTCGTTGCTCATTGCTTGGCTCCGGTGAGGCGCTGGCGGGCGACGCGGCCGGCCTCGGCGGTGCTATGGACGACCCGCGCCGGGGTAGCGGACGCTACGGTAGGCAGGCGGACGATGTCCACCCGCTTGACGGCGGCCAGCGCCGGGCGGGCGCCGGGCGCGCGGGGGGCTTTCGGATCGGGCTTCATGTTAGTGCTCACTTACATCCCCAGCAAAGTGTTGCCGCCCACCCGCACGCTGTCCATGTTCACACCACCGGGGCCCGTGAGCAGGGTCGGGTTGCGGTTCGAGCGGCGGTTGCGGCCGAGGACGTCGAGGATCGGACGGCGGGCCGCTTGGCGGTCGAGCCCGCGCGCCTCGGGCGGCGCCTCCACGCCGGGGATGCGCGCGCCGGCGTTCTGCGGCATCTGCGGCATCTGGGCGGTGGCGGCGCCGATGAGCGAGGTCGCCGGGCCGATCAGGGACGCGTAGGGCTTGACGGCGTCCAGCGCCATCTTGAATGGGCTGGCGACGGTGGTCGCCTGAGAGGCGGTGATCGGGGCGGCGCCCGCAGACTGGGGCGCGACGGGGGCCTGCGTGGCCAGACCTAGCTCGGGTTGTCCGGCAGCAGCGGCGATGTCGGCGGCGGTGACGCCGTTGGCCACGGTGGCCCCCGCACCGCCCGCCAGCAGGCTCTGGGCGGTGATCGGCTCCATGCCCGGGATGTAGCTCATCATAGGCGCGGCGGTGCTGCCGGCAAGCGACGTCCCGGCGAGCAGGTCGGTAGCCGCGCCCGTGGTCCCGGTGGACATCGCCCCCGGCGCCACCCACGAGGGGATCGATTCCACGATCGGGGCCGCCGCAGCAGGCGCGCCAGCGCCGCCGAAGGCCGCACCGAACGCGAAGGGCGCCGCCAGCACCGCCAGCGGGCCGCCGAGGGGTGAGGTCAGGACAGAGCCAAGACCGTCGAGTGCGCGATTGAAGAACCCACCACCGTCGCTGCGCTCGCGCAGGCCCGTAACGCGGCCGTCTGGGCCGATCGTGCCCTGCAGGAAACGATTCCCGCCCACGTCCTGAAAAAAGTTGTAGCCCTGCGACGGGTCGTCATAGAAGCCTGCGTTGTCCCCGCCGAGATACCCGTAGCCCTGCATCGGGGAGATGCGCACACCGGGCAGCAGACGGGCCAGCGCCTCGTTACTGAACGTGTCGGCTGCGCCTGAGCCCATCCCGCCGTTGTCGACCGAGTCGCGATTGGCGGCCTGCCGCTGCACCTGCAACGGGCCGAGCCCCTGCAGTTGCGCCAGAATCGCGTTGATCTGTTCGCTGGTCATCCCTGCCATCGTGCGCTCCTCAGAAATTCATCGGGTTGTAGTCGCGGCCTTCATCGAAAACCGCCACCGGGTTGTGCTCACGCCGCGCACGCGGCCGCGACATGGCCGCTTCGAGGGCGCGCAGGTCGGGCGAGTCCATGCTGGCCAGCATCAGCGCCGACAGGTAGTCGGGTGATCGGCCGAGGCGCTCGATGATCTTCTCGCGCGACAGCGCCTGAATCACCTTGCCCTTCATCTCCCACGTGACCGCGGCCATGTCCGCTCGCAACTCGCGCGAGGGCGGCAGGCAGATCCCGGTGTTGTTCATTGGGTCCAGCGCCTCGCGCAGCTTCCACATCAACTGCGTGCGCAGGTTCGCGAACCCGAAGGCGCCAGACCGGCTCATCTCGGTGGGCGACTCGGCGACGTTCACCGCTATCACCGGCTGATCGCGCTCGCGCAGCCAGTCGACGGGGGAGGAGCCGACACCGATCGCGTCCACGTGCAGGCGGGCGCCGTCGCGCGCCGCGGCCATGATGAGCGCCCCGGCGGTGGGCCCGTCGGGCGTCGTCGTGCCCTTGTGGGCGATCGGCTTCGAGTACCACTGCCCGTGGCGGCAGATCAGGACCGTGTTGTCGCGGCCGCCGCGGGCGATGTCCGCCCCTAGGCTGTCCATCGTGGGCAGCTTCTCGGGCTCGCGCCAGCGGTCCATCGCAAGCTGCACCCATGCGCTGGGGAACATCGCGAAGGGGTCGTCCTCCATGCCGGCGCTGAAGTCGCCCTTCAGCATCATCGACCGGAAGGGCTCCTCCAGACTGTTCAGGACCGACGCGTAGCCGGACCTCATGTAGTAGGGGTTGTCGGTGACCTTGGCCGGGAAGAAGGTCCTCGACATGGCCCGGACCTCGATGCCGTCGATCACCTCCGTGACCGGCCCGTCCACCTCGCGCTCCTCGCCGCCGGGCAGCATCAGGTACCAGCGCAACTCGCCCGGGGCCGCCGGCCGCGGGTGCTTGTCGTCCAGCCAAGGGCCGAAGAAGTCCTTCACCCACTGCCCTTCCGCGGACGTCGGCGGGTTGAAGGTAAGCAGCATCTGGCACTTCTGGCGCGGGTTCTCGTGGCGCAGCCAAGTGCGCAGGAAGAGGATCACGTGCCGCGGGAACTGGACTGCCTCGTCGAAGATGAGCAGGTCGTGGGGCCGGCCTTGGTACTTGGTCTCGTCGCCCGCGTTGGGCACCGACCCGTACTCGATCAGGCGCGGCTGGCCGCCCACCTCCAGCGTCCACGCGTCCACCTGACCGTTGAAGCCCTCGCGGCCGCCCAGCAACTGCATCATCCGCTGGTGGATGCCGATGATCTCCGTACCGTTGCGGCGGAAGATCATCGTCCGGTGGTGTCGGGTCAGGGCCATGCCGCAGGCGAGGTCGGTGTTGTGCGTGACGATGAAGTCGTCGGTGATGTACAGACTGTTCGGGTGCGCGACCTGAATGCATACCGCCTCGTCGCGGTGCGAGAACTCGATCGACTCGATGAAGCGACCTTCACTCTGGTGCTCGATGCCGGCTGCTACCGCTCGCTTACGGGAGAGGCGGAAGCAGCTAACCGGCTCAGGGAACCGCATACGCACCGCGAAGGCTGGACGCCCGTCACGCTTGCTGCCAGCGTATTCGTATGTCGGTGCTTTCCCGCTTACGCTGGCCACCGCACCGAGAGAACGCGCCAGATGCACCAGATCGTCCCGCAGACGCGGCGACACGGTGCAGTAGTAGACCGCGCGCCGGTCCTCGACCCAGCCGTCGGTGTCCATCAGTCCCTGCAGCAGCGCCCACCGATCAGCGGTCGGCGCGAACAGATACTGACGCGGAATGAACTTCGTGTCCGAATGCGTACCGGCGAGCTTCAGGTCTTCGAGCGCGGCCCACACCCGGGCGGATGTGTTGCCGCGCAGGTAGTAGTGCGAGGCCGCGTTGCCTTCGCGATCCGCCTTGCGCAGATCCTCGCCCGCGATCGTCCGCAGGTACTCGGCGATCTCCTCGTCGGCCGAAGTGACGGCCAACCCGTGCCGACGGGCAATCGAGCCGTCACCGAGCAGCAGCCCCAACAGGTACGGGTCAAGCGGGCGCGCGACAAAACGGCCGGGGCCGATCAGCCCGCCGGCCACGTTGAACGCCGCCGGGGCGCACACGGGTATGGCAAAACCACGCTTGCGGCCGTCGGCGCGACGACCACTCGACAACTCATCCAGCATCTGCGCGGTCGTGTACTTGCGCGCAGCCCCGGAGCCGTGGCAGACCGCGTTGCTCTTCTTCACGGTCTTGTGAGTGGGCCACGCAAGCCAGTTGTGTTCCAGCCCCGCCAACGTCGAGCCGCCGTCCGACATGGTCACGCGGTACAGGTCCACAACGCCCTGCGGGAACACGCCGAGGATCTCGGTCACGGTGCCGTCGCTCGCGCACACCCTGCTACCGGGCCGAAGCCCGCCGATCGCCTTCCAACCGGTAGGCGTCAGCACCCGGGAGTGGACGCTTTGCAACTTCCCACCGCCGGCCGCTCCCCCATAGCCGATGATGTCCGCCTCACTCTCGTATGCGGCCGTCTGCGGGCCCGGCAGGGGCCGCCAGACCGGCTGGCGGGCGACCAGATCCAGCAGCGCGGCGCGCTCGGCGGCGGTCAGCTTGCCGCTCACAGGAGATCCTCCGCGCGCACGGTCTCGTCAACCAGCAGGCGCACACCGTCGGGCTGTTCGCCCTCGGCGCGCAGGGCCGCGTCTTCGAGGATGGACTTGGC
>CAUJIY010000039.1 GCA_963205295.1 Pseudomonadota bacterium | reverse complement strand
GCACTGGCAGGATTTCGTCAACGCCTGGTTCGATCGTTCCGGCAACGTGAAGGGCGTGCCCGAGCGCATCACGAACGCGCTTTGCGAGGCGTTCACCTCGACCGGCGGACTCGAGGACCTCGACCGCGAGATCGAGCGCTTCCGCGCCTTCGGCCGCGCCGGCCAGAGCGCGATCTCCCTGCGCCTGCACGACGAGCCGATGGAGGCGCTCGACCTGATCGGCCGGCACGTCGTCCCCGCCCTGCTGTAGGAGCGACGCCAGTCGCGACTCTCCCGGTCGGGGCTTGCGCCCCTCCTACAGCAGGCACCTCCCGCCCCCTGTAGGAGCGACGCCAGTCGCGACTCTCCCGGTCGGGGCTTGCGCCCCTCCTACAGCAGGCACCTCCCGCCCCCTGTAGGAGCGACGCCAGTCGCGACCCCCCGGTCGGGGCTTGCGCCCCTCCTACAGCAGGCACCTCCCGCCTCCTGTAGGAGCGACGCCAGTCGCGACTCTCCCGGCCCAGCGGGAGCGGGGCCTAGGCTGCGGCGGCCGGGCTGGCGGTGAGGTCGTAGGCGTCGGCGCCGGTGATGGTGACGTCGAGAAAGTCGCCGGGCTGGCAGGGGCCGGGTCGGGCGATGCGCACCACGCCGTCGATCTCCGGCGCGTCACCGGGGCTACGAGCGACAGCGCCATCCGGGCCGACGGTGTCAACCAGCACGCGCAGGTGCGTGCCGATCTTCGCGGCGAGCTTTGCGGTGCTGATCCGCGCCGCCGCTTCCATGAACCGGGCGTGGCGTTCGGCGGCGACGTCGGCCGGCACCGGGTCGGGCAGGTCGTTGGCGGCGGCACCGGCGACAGGCGAGTAGGTGAAGCAGCCGACGCGATCGAGCTGCGCGGCTTCGAGCCAGTCGAGCAGGGTCTCGAAGTCGGCGTCGGTCTCGCTGGGAAAGCCGACGATGAAGGTGCTGCGAAGGGTGAGTTGCGGGCAGATTTCGCGCCAGCGCCGGATGCGCGCGAGCGTGTCCTCGGCATGCGCGGGGCGGCGCATGAGCTTGAGGATGCGCGGGCTCGCATGCTGGAAGGGAATGTCGAGGTAGGGCAGCACGCGGCCTTCGGCCATCAGCGGCACGACCTCGTCGACGTGCGGATAGGGATAGACGTAGTGCAGCCGCACCCAGGCGCCGAGTCCGCCGAGCGCGCGCGCGAGGTCGAGGAAGCGCGCCTTCAGCGGCTGGCCATTCCAGAGCTCCAGCCGGTAGCGCAGGTCGGCGCCGTAGGCGCTGGTGTCCTGCGACACGACCAGCAGCTCCTTCACCCCGGCGCGCACCAGCCGCCCGGCCTCGTCCATCACCTCGGCGATCGGGCGACTGACGAGGTCACCGCGCAGCGACGGGATGATGCAGAAACTGCAGCGGTGGTTGCAGCCTTCGCTGATCTTCAGGTACGCGTAGTGCCGCGGCGTCAGGCGCACGCCCTGCGGCGGCACCAGGTCCATGAACGGGTCGTGCGGCTTGGGTACGTGCTCGTGCACGATGCCCATCACCTCCTGGTAGGCCTGCGGCCCGGTGATGCCGAGGACCTTCGGATGGCGCTCGAGGATGGCCTCGCGCCGCGCCCCGAGGCAGCCGGTGACGACCACGCGGCCGTTGCGGTCGAGGGCCTCGCCGATGGCGCCGAGGGACTCCTCCACGGCTGCGTCGATGAACCCGCAGGTGTTGACGACCACGAGGTCCGCGCCCTCGTAGGTGGGCGACACCGCGTAGCCCTCGGCGCGCAGTTGCGTGAGGATGCGTTCGGAGTCGACCAGCGCCTTGGGGCAGCCGAGGCTGACGAAGCCGATGCGCGGGACGCGCGCCTTGCGTTGCCTGCTCACGGTGGCCGGACTCAGGCGGGGGCGAGCGAATTGCGCGCGAGGTAGCGGCTGACCAGTCCGCTGACGTGTTGCAGCGGGTTCTCGAGCGCGGTGAAGCAGGGCGGCTGGCGGCGCAGCAGCTGCCAGCTCTCGGCGTCGATGATGCGCTCGAGGTGCGCGAGGTTCTGCTCGATGGCCTCGAAGTAGGGGTTGCGCCCGTCGCACACGGCCTCGATGTAGCGGTAGGCGCGGTTGAACTTGCGGTCGAGCCGCTCGCGCGCCGAGGCGAGGAAGAAACCCGGGGTCTGGCGTAGCAGGTCTATCCCTGAGGCGTACTGCACCCGGTGCTCGCCCGCGACCGGGCGCGTCGCCACACCCGCGAGCACGAACTCGGCGTACAGCCGGTCGCGGCACTTCTCGAGGTAGCAGCGGTCGGCCATCTGCGCCATCAGGTCGGCGGTGCCGAGCAGATGGCCCATGAGGCTGTCCTTCGGGTCGTCGAGCTCGATGTCGTCGAGGCTCATCTCGTAGCCGGTGAAGTGCACCACCTGCGCGGCGATTGCCGCCTGCGCGCCGAGGCCGATGCGCGGCAGGTACTCACGCAGGAATTCGGCGCTGCGGCTGACGTGCCGGCCGGTGAACTCCGCACCGTTGAGCACATTGCCCTCGGTGCGGCGGCGGATGTAGCCGGAATCGTGGAAGAGGGCGGCGATCAGGCCGATCACCGCGCGTTCGTGGCCGAGCCGGTCGGCCGGCGCCGCGGTCTTCTCGTGGCCGGCGAGCAGCCGCGCCATGGCGAGCGACATGTCGAGCGTGTGCTGGATGTCGTGGTAGAGCGTGTCGCAGCCGAGGTAGTCGCCGTACTGGCCGCGGAACAGCTGCTCGAAGTCGTGGAAGGCAACCCAGAGCACGTCGAACGGACTGTTCGGGAACGCCTGCCTGAAGATGCCCTGCACCGCGTCGCGCACATCGTCGGCCGAGCTCACGCAGACGCGGCTGGTGACGTCGTACTCGTTCGGCCGGATGCGGAACGGGCGGCTTGCGGTCTGCTCGATGAGGGTGGTGTCTGACATAACATCACGCGGTCGGCGCCGGCCATTCAGGCAGGTTCCGGTCCGCAGGTCGATTCTGGCACCGGGCCGGGTCGCGGCACAACGCCGCAATGGCCCCGGAGTTGGCAGTTATGTCCGTCCGCCGCCCGCTCAGCCGAACCGGGCCCACACCGGCGCATGGTCCGAGGGCTGCTCACGGGCGCGCGGCGCACGGTCGATGCCGCTGGCCGTGCAGGCCGCCGCGAGCGCGGGCGAGGCCAGCACCAGGTCGATGCGCAGGCCGCGGTTGCGCCGGAACGCTGCCGCGCGGTAGTCCCACCAGCTGAACGAGTTTTCCGGCTGCTCGAAGCGGCGGAAGACGTCGACGAAGCCGAGCGCGAGCAACGCCTGCAGCCGCTCGCGCTCGGCGTCGCTGCACAGCACCTGCCCGCGCCAGGCGTCGGGATCGTGTACGTCGCGATCCTCGGGGGCGATGTTGAAATCGCCGACCACGGCGATCCTGTCGTGGCGGGCGAGCGCCGTCCGCAGCGTCTCGCGCAGCGCCTCCAGCCAGCGCAGCTTGTAGGCGTACTTGTCCGCACCCACGCTCTGGCCGTTCGGCACGTAGAGGTCGAACACCCGCACGCCGTCGTAGCTCGCGGCGAGCACGCGCTTCTGCTCGTCGGTGAAATCGGTGAGCCCGCTGACCACGTCCACCGGTGACAGCCGCGAGAGCAGCGCCACGCCGTTGTAGGCCCTCTGCCCGTCCACCGCGCAGTGGTAGCCGAGTGCCTCGAACTCCGCCGCGGGAAAATCCGCCGTCTGGCATTTGATCTCCTGCAGCGCCAGTACGTCGGGCTGCTCGGCCTGGAGCCAGTCGCGCACATGCCCCAGCCGCTGGCGGATCGAGTTCACGTTCCAGGTGGCGATTTTCAGGCGGGGCATCCTCGCGCGGTGTGCAGGGGATGATACCTTGGGGTGCGGCGGCAAAGAGTCGCGGCTCGCGCCGCTCCCACAGGGCTGGAAGGTATCTTTCTGCAGGAGGGGCGCAAGCCCCGACCGGAGAGTCGCGACTCGCGTCGCTCCCACAGGTGATGAGGGGGTGCTCTGCCCCAACAGGGATGCAGGGAGTGTTCTGCTGTAGGAGGGGCGCAAGCCCCGACTGGCCGGAAGGCGCGACTGGCGTCGCTCCTACAGGAATGGGGCGGGTAGAATGCCCGCCCATGAAAACCATGCCGCGCGCAGCATACTTCCTTGGCGCATCACTGGTGCTCGCCACCGCCTGCACCATGACCCCGGCTCCGGTCGCGCCACCCCAGGCGGCGCCACCCAATGCCACGATCGCCCGTACCATCAGCGGCGAGCTCGATTGCAGCACCCTGGACAAGGGCGAGCCCTGCGGCCGCGAGACCTGGACCCTGACCGTGCAGTCCGACGGCTCGCGGACCATGCGCGCCTTCTACGACGGCGGCCGGGACGCCCAGCAGATCAATACGGTGTACCGCGCGGACGCGGCGTTTCGCTTCCTCGAGGCCTTCTCCAACGCCTACAGCAAGGGCAAGGTCCTCGGCTCGGGCCTGTACGTGGCCGATGGCGCCAGCCTGCAGGTGACGACCCGCAGCCCGGCCGGCTACCGGACCGAGCAGCTGCCCCTGCCGGAGAAGTTCTCGGTGCTGCTGCACCCGCCGAGCCTCGACGGCTGGCACTACGGCATGTACGACATGGCTGCCGGCGGGGCCCAGCCGGTCCCGACCTTCGTCTTCGGGGCGGT
>CAUJIY010000038.1 GCA_963205295.1 Pseudomonadota bacterium | reverse complement strand
TACGCGCTCACCTGGCCGCTGCTCGCGGCGCGCAACACACACCATGCGGTCGCCGCCTGGGGTGGTGCCGTGCAGGCGCTCGACGGGCTGTCGCGCAGCCGGCAGTTCCGCGATCTGTTCTGGCTCGCACTCACCGAGAACGTGAGTCCCGAGACCTACTACGTTTTCGGCCTCTGGCGGGCCGCGCACCGCCCGTCGGCGACGCGCTACCTGCAGGAGTTCGAGGTCATCTGGCTCTGCGACCAGGCCCACGCCGCGCTCGATCCGGGACTGATCCAGAACAAGCTGCGTTTCCTCCACGCCTGCCGCGAGCAGACGCTGCCTGTCGTCCCGGTGCTCGCGGCCTTCGCAGCCGGCGGCGACGAGCACTGGTTCACCGCGCGCGAAACGCCCGCCGGACAGGACCTGTTCGTCAAGCCGATCGCGATGTCCTGTGGCACCGGCGCCGAGCGCTGGCGCCACGATCCTGCCACCGGCACCTGGCACCGACGCGGTGAGCACCTCGACTGGAGCGGCCTGCTGGCACGGTTGCGGGGCGCCGCCCGACCCGGCGGCATGCTGCTGCAGCCGTTCGTCGCCAACCATCCGGACCAGGCGCAATGGAGCAGCGGCGGTCTGGCCACCTTGCGTGTGCTGGCCTGTCGTCCGCCCGGCGAGCGCGCACGCGCCATCGCCTGCAGCTGGCGCATGCCGGTCGGCGATGCCGACGCCGACAATTATTCGGCTGGCGGCATATCCGCGCCCGTCGCGCCGGATGGCACCATCGGCCTCGGCCGATGCAGGCGCATCGGCAGCACGGTGGACACCCACCCGGACACCGGCGCCCGTTTCACCGGTGCACCGCTGCCTGGCTTCGCCACGATGCGCGACCTCGCCCTGGAAGCCCACGATCGGCTCGGCTTCGACGGTTTCGTCGGCTGGGACATCGCGCTCGGCGCCAACGGGCCGCTGCTGGTCGAGGGTAATCCGACCTGGGGACCGACCGTCATTCAGGCGCCGCACGACGCACCACTCGGCGACACCGAGGTACCGGACCTGTTCGCGCGGTTGCTGGCGCGCGGGCCGACGCGACCCAGCAAAGCCTGACGGTACGCCCCGTCAGACCCGGGGCGTCGCAGCCTCCCAGCGCCAGCCGGCGAGCCGTGGGACCTGCGTGACCAACACGCGTGCAGCCTTCGAGAGGCCGTCGAACTGGCTCTCGAAGTTCACGCCGTTCTGCTGCTGGGTGGCTAGACCCATCGCACTCGAGAACGGCCAGCCGCCGTGCGCATGCACTTCGAGGATCCAGAGCGCACCAGTCTGCGCATCGCGCACGATATCGAGGTTGAGAATCGGAATGTCGGCGAAGGCTGTGCGGTGCGCGCGTTCGGCGAGCGCCATCACGTCGGGATCGGCCGCGAGCTCGACCTGCATCGCGGTGGTATTCGAGACGATCGACATGCCGCCACTGTCACGGAACTGCGCGCGGTCGACGAGTGCCGTGCCACGGCCCTGCGTGACCTGCCGGTAACAGACCAGGGTCTCGCCGAGCAACGTCACCACGCGGTAGCTCGTTGGCCACTCGCCCGTGTAGACGAAGGTCTGGGCGAGCATCGGTCCCAGGCGTCCGTAATGACCCGCGGGCAGCGTCGCGGGCGGTACGTAGCGCACCCGGCCCGTGCGCCGGATGCGCACGAACGCGCCGAGCCGGCCCATCGAGGGCTTCTCGACGACATAGGGCCCCCACTCGCCGGGGTCGAGTCGTGTGTCGGGCTCGATGACGGTCCAGCGCGGGACCGGCATGCCGGCGGCATCCAGGCGGCGGTACTCGCCGATCTTGCCCAACCGCCGGCCGACCATGAAACGGCCCGGCAGCAGCTTCGCCGACGGCTTGTCGATCAGCGACAGCGCCAGCGTCGGCCGCAGCCACAGCGGCAGCAGGCGCAGCTGCTCGCCGCGGTGGTGGCCGACCACGCGCGCGTCGATCTGCGGGGCAAGCGCCGTCACCTCGCGGGCGACACGCCGCAGGTCGGCCCAGGTCCCGGCGCGGTCCTCCCAGGCGACCAGCACCAGGCCGCAGCGGTTTACGTCGCCTGACCCTGCCACAGTCGCGCCTGCTCTACCGCACCGGACGCACGCGTGCCGTGACCAGCCTCAGACCGTGTATCGGCCGGCCGGCACCGGCGCCTCCCGCCCGTCAGGTCGCTTCCGGCAACTGCGGCCGGGCCACGTATTCGGCCGGAACGGTGCCGGTGAGGCTGCCGAGAAAGCTGCGGATCGCCGCGACCTGCGCCTCGTCAAGTGTCCTGCCGAGCTGGTGCTCGGCCATCAGCCGCACGGCCGCGTCGAGATCGGCCACCTTGCCGTCGTGGAAGTACGGGGCGGTCTTCTCGATGTTGCGCAGCGATGGCACCTTGAAGAAGAAGCGGTCCGCTTCGTTCTTCGTGGCCTCGGCACGACCGATGTCCGCGGTCTCGAACGGCTTGACCAGCCCGAGCTTCTGGAACGTGCCGCCACCGATCGCCACGCCGTTGTGGCAGCTGCCGCAACCGCTGTCGAGGAACACCTTCAGACCGGCGAGCTGGCCGGCGTCGAGTGCGGCCACGTCCCCGCCGAGGAAGCTGTCGAAGGCGGACGGCGTGACCAGGCCACGCTCGAAAGCGCCGATGGCAAGCGCCATGTTGTCGAAGGTCACCGGCTGGGCTTCACCGGGAAAGGCCGCTGCAAACGGCGCAGCGTAGCCGGGGATGGCGCGCAGCACGGCCTCGACGGCCGCCGCGTCCGCCATCGCCATCTCGACGGGGTTCAGCACCGGACCCTTCGCCTGGGCCTCGACGTCCGCGGCCCGCCCGTCCCAGAACTGGGCGACGTGGAGCGCGGCGTTGTACGTGGTCGGCGAGTTGCGCCCGCCCTTCTGGCCCTGGTGGCCGGAGCTGGTCGGGGCATTGTCGACACCGTAGGTATCGAGGCCGTGGCAGCTGTTGCAGGAGACATCGCCGCCCTTCGACAGGCGGGCATCGTAGTAGAGCATGCGCCCGAGACTGACCTTGGCCCCGGCCGCCGGGTCGGTGGTACCCGGGACCGCGGCCGGCAGCGGCTGGAACAGCGCGGCCGCCTGCGCCTGCAGGGCGGTCACCTCAGGGGTGGCAGCTGGCGCAGCGGCAAGGCCCGCGGCACCGGCAGGCGGCTGGCTGGTGGACGGCCCGCCGCAACCCGCGGCAAGACCGAGCGTGGCGCAGGTGGCCACGAGCAGGGAACGAGGCATCGATTGACTCCTGGAAAGGGGATACCGGCAGAACCGGCCGCGCATGGTAGCAACTTCTCCGGGAACCGCCAGCCGCTTTCCTCAGGCTAGAATCCGCGCATGAACAACCCGGACAGCTACCTCGAACGCATCCTGCGGGCCCGTGTCCAGGACGTTGCCGTCGAGACTCCGCTCGAACCCGCTGCGCGCCTCGGGGCCAGGCTCGGCAACCGCGTGCTGCTCAAGCGCGAGGACCTGCAGCCGGTGTTTTCATTCAAGCTGCGCGGTGCACACAACAAGCTCGCCCAGCTCACCGCCGAGGAACGCCGCCGTGGTGTCATCTGCAGCTCCGCCGGCAACCACGCCCAGGGCGTGGCGCTCTCCGCGCAGCGCTTCGGTGTGCGCGCCGTGGTGGTGATGCCGGCGCTCACCGCCGCGATCAAGGTGCGTGCCGTGCGCGCGCTCGGCGCCGAAGTGGTCCTGCACGGCAACGCCTACGACGACGCCTACGAGCACGCCGTTGCGCTCGCCGCGCGCGAGGGCCTGACCTTCGTGCATCCCTTCGACGACCCGGCCGTGATCGCCGGCCAGGGCACCATCGCCATGGAGATCCTGCACCAGTACCGCGATCCGATCGACGCCATCTACGTGCCGATCGGCGGTGGCGGGCTGGCGAGCGGCATCGCCCTGTACGTCAAGGCGCTGTACCCGGCGGTGCGCGTGGTCGGTGTCGAGGCCGAGGAGTCCCCCAGCATGGCGCGCGCACTCGCTGCCGGGCAGCCGGTGACCCTCGAGCACGTCGGCATCTTCGCCGACGGCGTGGCCGTGCGCCGGGTCGGCACGGAAACCTTCCGCGTCTGCAGCGAGCTGCTCGACGGCGTCGTGCTGGTCAGCACCGACGAGATCTGCGCCGCCATCCAGGACATCTTCGAGGACACGCGCAGCATCGTCGAGCCTGCCGGCGCCCTTGCCGTGGCCGGGCTCAAGAAGGACGTCGGCGCGGGCGGTGTGCAGGGCGGCACCTTCGTCGCCATCAACAGCGGTGCCAACGTCAACTTCGACCGCCTGCGCCACATCGCCGAGCGCGCTGCAGTCGGCGAGGAACGCGAGGCATTGTTCGCCGTGGAGATTCCCGAGGCGCCGGGCAGCTTCCTCGCCTTCTGCCGCGCGATCGGCCAGCGCAGCGTCACCGAGTTCAACTACCGCTATGCCGACCGCAGCCGCGCCCGCATCTTCGTCGGTCTCGAGCTGCGCGAGGGCCGCGCCGAGCGCGGGCGCATCATGGCGGCGCTCGCCGGTGCCGGTTATCCCGTGGTCGACATGAGCGACGACGAGATGGCGAAGCTGCACGTGCGCCACATGGTCGGCGGCCCGGCGGCCGGGCTGGCCGACGAACGCCTGTGCCGCTTCGAATTCCCGGAGCGCCCGGGAGCGTTGCTGCAGTTCCTGCAGGCCATCGGCGCGCGCTGGAACATCAGCCTGTTCCACTACCGCAACCACGGCTCGGACTACGGCCGCGTGCTCGCCGGCGTGCAGGTCCCCTCCGCCGCACTCGACGAGTTCCACCGCCATCTCGCCGTGCTCGGCTATCCGTGGTGGGACGAGACGGCGAATCCCGCGTACCGGATGTTCCTCGCGAATCCGGCGCAGGAATAGCGGCTTCGGTTACCTGACGATGTCGGCGATCACCGCACCTTCGGGCACCGGGGTCGCAGGGATACCCCGGTAGTTCTCCGGACCCAGGCCCAGGGACGACACGTCCATCACGTACACGGCAAAGCTCCCTGCGCCCTGTCGCGCGAAGACCATGTTCCTGCCGTCCGGCGAGAGCGAGGGCAAGCCGTCGAAGCCGGGGCTATAGGTCAGGCGCACCGGCGCGCCACCCCCGAGATCACCCAGGAAGACCTCCCAGTTGCGACCTTCCACGACGCGCACGAACACGTAGTGCCGGCCGTCCGGAGCCGGATAGGGCGCCCAGTTCATGTCGCGGTCGAAGGTGCGCTGGGCGAGGCCGGTGCCGTCCTGCCTGATCGTGAAAACCGTCATCGGCGTGATCATCCGCCCCCTGGCCGACGGCTGCTTGCGCAACTCGTTCTTCACGCTGGTCTGCCAGGCGCGGAACATGATGGTCTCGTTGTCGGGCATGTAGAACGGCGCGCCTTCCTGCCAGTCATCCGTGTGGGTGATCTGCTGTTCGCCCGAGCCGTCGGGCCGTATGCGCCAGATATCCATCTTGCCCGCAGTCTGCCGGCCGAACACGACCCATCGGCCGTCGGGTGAAACGGAGACTTCTGCGTCGTACCACTGGTTGTTGGTCAGGCGCCGGATGTTCCCGCCTTCGAGATCGGAAATGTAGAGTTCTGCGCTCCGTGGATAGTCTGCATCGTCGAACCAGTTGCCGAGCGGCATGTCCATGTTGTCGCGGGTGGAGGTCCAGACGACGTGTTTCATGTCAGGGAAGAAATAAGAGCAGCCATCCTGGCCACGATCGGTGATGCGGAGGCGGTACGTGCCATCGTCCGTGAAAATATAGGTGAGAGAACCCCCGCCACCGGAACCCTCGGCCTTCTGCGCCAGCGGATCGTCCATGTTCGCGATGAGATGACGGCTGTCGGAGGCATAGTAGGCCTCACCGCCAGCCGGAAGATTGGGAATTTTACGGACCGGCAGCTCGGTGCCCGAACCGGCGGTCGCCGCGGAGGTGGATTCCTTCGACGGAATGGCAGCGGGCTTCGAACACGCCGCCAGTGCAGCGAGCAATACCACCACTTGCAGGCTTCGCCACGACGGGGAACGGGGGATGATCATGATGCGGTCTCCTCTTCAAGCAGGGCCGCGCCTCTTTCGGCATCGATCCGATATTACGCTCCCGCCGGGCATGGTGCCGGAGCATTTGATTATCTGAATGACAACGATCAACGCGTCAGGTTGCGGGTCACCATCCGGGGCCGCGTGACTTGCGGCTGTTGGTGAATCTTCGCCGGAGCCGTGATCAGCCGATGTCCGGCCTGTCGGAAAGTGGGGTCAGCCGGTAATGTCGCCGCAGGACTTCAGTCTGACCCCATGATTCAATCCCGGGCATCGGCCACCATCGCCGCGACCCACCGCGAGTAGTTCGGATGCTGCACCAGCCCCTTGGTGCCGAACACGTACTGGGTCCCCGCGATGTCCTTCTCCACCTCATGCTGGATGCTCGCCGGGGACTGCAGGTTCGTGACGATGATGACGCGCTGCCCTGCTCGATTGGCCTCCTCCACCATCGCGCGCAGCTTGCGTCCGTTCGCTGCGCGCTGTTCTGGCGGCGTGTCGTTCTGCATGGACATCACCCGCACCTCTGCATAACCATCGCTCGCCTTCAGCTTCGCCGCGATACGCTCGAGCAACGCAATGTTGCGCTGGTTGTCCGCGTCGAGATTCGGTCCGTGGGAAACGACGATGACGACTTCCTTCGCCGGGTTCTGGCTCAGCTCGCGGGCGTAGTCGGCGATCATCCCGACCACGATCGGGTGATCCTCCAGTGCCGGCGTCCAGGTCACCTTCGCGTCGGTGTGGATGGGCGGCGTGCGCATGTAGCCGGGTTCAGCCGCCAGCTTGAACATGTACTGCCACTGGCGCAGTTGATCGTCGCTCGCCGACGAACTCAGCGCCGGCACCACCACGACCTGCTTCGCCCCGGCCGCCGTCAGCTTGTCGACCGCCTCCTGCACGTGGCTCGAGCTGGTCATGCTCATGCCGAAGCCGACCGCCGTGGGGTACCCGGCTGCCACCGCCTGCAGGCCCTGGCGGAACGCTTCGTCGCCGACCTTACCGTAGCCGTGCGCCAGCACCAGCACGCCAACATCGCCTTTCAGGTCCGGGCTGCTCAGATACGAGGTGTAGTCCGGACCCATCGCGACCATGCTCGCGTCGATCTCCGCATCCGTCCGGGTTCGGTAGACACTGACGCGCTCACGCAGCTCTTTGTACATCCACGGCTCCATGTGGTGCCCGGAGTGCTGCGAGTGGTCGGTGGCCGCAGCGCTCACCCCCTCGTCGGCGGCGAACGCGGGCAGCGCAACGGGCAGGAGCATGAGGCAGGTCAGCAGGCGGACAGATCGCAGGTCAGGCATGGCAGGTCCTCCGGAAGAATCTCGCAAGTTTCGGTGCCGGAGGAAAACGCGTCAACCCGGCGCCAGCGGCAGCAGTCGCAGCGAGCGGGATCTGTCGAGCGAGGGTCGGTGAGTGCCGGGTTGTGCAGCGCGGCGCCAGGGGATCGAATGCACAACCAAGAACCCTGCCGAAGCGGGGCGCTTCATCGGGCTGCAGGAGCGACGCGAGTCGCGATTCAGCGGGTCGGGGCTTGCGCCCCTCCTACAGGACATGTCGCCCATGTCGGGCGTGCTGTCGCCGGGGAGCGTGTCGTCCTTCTTCGGCGCCCCGGTGGCGAGCAGCAGGCCGGCCACGGATGCGGCGTTCTGCTGCGCGGAACGCAACACCGTGGCCGAGCGGTGCCGTTCAGCTCAACAAGCCAATGAGCCAAACCCGGCACTGTTGACATATTACGGCAATGAACGCTGGTGGCCGCTTCCGCCACGGGCGCATAATCGAACGACGCTCCAGGTTCCATGGTGCCGCCCTCCGAGGAAAACGTCGCATGAGCCAGCAATCCCAGACTCGCCCGGCCGGGCGTGCCGGCGTCGCAGCCACCACCCTTCTCGCACTCGGCCTGTCGCTGTTCGCCGCGGGTGCCGGTGGTGCCGAGGTCTTCATCAACCGCGACGGGACTGAGTTACTGGATCCGGCGTTCGTCACCTCGACCGGCGCGGAGCACAACGCAGAAGTCGACCTGCAGAACGGCACCGTGAAGGCGCTGGTCAGCGTGGCGGTGCCGGCGGGCTTTCCCATCATCGGGCACTCGCTGACGGCGGGGATCAATGACGTTTATCTCGTCAACGCGGGCGCCAGCCCCATCGTGGCTTCCTCGGGTTTCCTGACCCTGGCCCTCGACGGTGCATTTTCCTTCGTGACGGCGGTCAGCGGCGGCCGCGAGGCGAACGTCTACGTCAATGCGTTGCTGGAAGCGATGCTGGTCCCGGCCCAGGGCGGGAGCACGCAGTTCTACAGCGCCGGCATCGGCACGACGCACGGGTGGAACGACTGGCAGGGGTTCCACTCGGACTTCACCGAGATCGCGGAGGACGGCGGCACAGTCACCGTCATGCAGAACAATGTGAGCGGCCTGCGGGCCGATCTCGCGATGCCCGCGATCACGTTGAACCCCAACGACACCCTGCGTATCTCGCTCTCGCTGTTCACCGGCATCAACGCCTCGAACGGTCTCGCGGCGACCAACGACTTCTTCAACACCGCGCGCCTCTCGCTGGTGCTGCCGCCGGACGCCATCGTCACCAGCAACACCGCAGTACCGCTCGACTGGGTATCCGCCGAGGTCCCGGCGCCGCCCGCCGCGTGGCTGCTCGCGACGGGGCTCGCCGGCATCGCCGGTGCCTGCCGGCGCAGACGCGCAGGAAGGTAAGGTACCGGCGCGAAGACATCGCCCGGTCTGCCGTCGCTGGTTCGGCCCCGTTCCGAACCCGCCTCGTCCAGCGTTTCCAATGTCGCTGTTGGGCAGTACAAAAAGCCAATAAGCCAACCCCGGCACCGCGAGTGTCGACCACCGTCGGTGGCACCGGACGCCAGTCCCCGGTTGATGTTGAACGCCTGTCGGCAATCACGCGGTCAGGCGCCGGCGTTTTATCCAGCTGAGCATGCCGAGGGCGGAGCCGAGGAGCCACGCGGCCGCAGGGACCGGCACGACAGGGACCGGGGTCCCGACATCGCCGTCGTGAACGGCCCAAGCCGATAACTTTATCGGCCTTGCCCCGTAGACGTCCATCGCATACTGATCGCCAACGGCGAGATCGAAGACCCAGAAGTGGTCCGCGCTATCGATGTAATCTTCATCGGGCGCAAACAAGCTCCCCGACCAGTTGCCGTCCGCGACGATGTTGCTGAAGGGGCCCTCATTGCTCAGGCCCCACCCGGCCTGGGGCACGCACGTACTGACCGTGGAGAGCAGAGGATCGCACGTCGACTTGTTGCCGAGCGTGTTGTAGAACATGTGCGCCATCTCGCTCGAGGTGCTGCCGGCATAAAGCGTACCGGGCGCGCTGACGTTGTCGCCCCAGTCTTCGGTGCCGATATAAGAGAGGTCGAAGTCATCCTCCTCGGTGCCGTCAACGGGAAAGCGGATCACCGGCAGACTCCAGCCCGTGATTCCGCTGCCGTAGGGATCAAGGGAGGCGGCCCAGTCGCTCGCATCCTCCCAGGTCATCGCCGTCCCTGCGAGGTTCGCATCCTGGAGCCAGGTGAGGTTGAGCACCGTGTCGTAATACGCCTCGGCGGTGGCGAGGTTACCGTCGAGGTCACGGCCCTGGAGCGTGGTTTCCCAGGTGCCCTGGCCGGAGACGGATGCGGCATTCGCGCCGCCCACGACACCCCACAGTATTGCCGCCGCCATGAGTCGCAGGATGCGACGGGCGCACGGGGGCAGTGGAAGATCGGGATGGAAAAAAACCTGGAGCAATGTTTCTTGGTTTTGCATGGTTACCGCCCGGAACGATTGATTCCTGCGCGTACGGTTTGTCGAGGTGCTCCGTCAATGTACGGGGTGGTTGTGCCTCCCAAGGCTGGCTCGAATGATGACTTGTCGCCTGTTCCCGGACGGCCACCTTCGTTGACCACCAAGATCCGCCGTTTGCCGCGTGATGTCAACATCGGCTGCCGACGCGCGATCGCGCGCTGATCTCGGCGCAGCGGCTCAAACAGGTGTTTCACCACAAACCCGAACCCTCGGGGTCGCGACATAATCTGAGCCTCGTACTTCGGCTTCCTTCATTGGCGGGCAGGACGTTCAAAGCGCATGTTGCCGGCCGTGTAGTCGCCCGGTGCGATGTCGGCGACCCGCGGTCGCAGTGGCCGAGCGATTCAGCGGCTGGCTGCGTGGCGGGAAACGGCCGGTGAAAGATGCGATTCTTGCACTGCAGGAAGCGCCCTATGCAGCCGCCCCCGCCACGCTCGCACCGCTCGATGTCGATGCCGAACGCCCGCTGCAGTCGCCGCGCCCAGCTCAGCCGCTCCCGCGCATCCCTGCGCCCGCGACATTCGTGCATCCATGCACGTCATCGCCCGGTGCCGCTTCACCGGGCTGCGAGCCGCCGGTGCGAAATCTCCTGGCAGCTCCCGCACCCGGTTCTTGCAGTACCATTCCCGGTACACAACAAAAAAAAGACCGGAGGACTGCATGCACCCTCGAATCCTTGCCGCGGCTCTGGCGCTCGCAGTGGCGGTTCCCCTGACCGGACACGGCGAAAACGGCCTGAAGAAGCTCAACGACATCCTGAGCGCACTCGCCAAAGGGGGGCCGAAAGGCAACCTCATCGCCAACGGGGGCTTCGAGCAACCGGCCGTGCAGAAGGGCGGCTACATCAGTGTCCCCGTCGGGCAATCCTTCGACGGCTGGGAGGTGGTCGGCACGGGCGTCGTGTCCCCGATCAGCGGTGATTACGCCCAGGGCGGCATCCGCTTCGTCGCCCACGGCGGCAAACAGTGGCTCGACATGACGGGGCCAGGCACGAACCAGCCGGCGGGCGTGCAGCAGACGGTGAAGACCCAGCCCGGCGCGAACTACGAGCTTGCGTTCTGGGTGGGTAACGTTGCCGGCGGCGGGTTCGGCACGTCGAGTTCGGTCGAGGTGATGGTGGATGGGAAGTCAATCGGCACCGCGCGCAACGACCAGTCGATCGCCGGGCAGCAGGGCTGGGGCCTCTTCAAGATGCCGGTGACGGCCACCGGCGGCACGATGACCGTCACCTTCATCAACCGCGATCCTGCGAATGACAACAGCAACGGGCTCGACGACGTCTCGCTCGTGCCGGTGGCGGGCGGCGCCGCCACGACCAGCACGGCCGCGCCCGTGCTGGCGGAGTCCTTCGAGATGCCCGCGACCACAAACTACACCGCCTACCGTGCCGGTCAGTCCTTCACGACCGGCGGCAATACCTGGACGGTGCAGTCCGGCAGCATCGACGTCGTCAACACGACGGTGCGCAAGGAGACGGTCGCCTTCGACGGCGTCCAGACGGTGGATCTCTCCGGCTCGCCCGGTCCCGGCGTCATGGCGGCCACCTTCCCCACCACGGCAGGCAGGACTTACAGCCTCGCCTTCCACTACGCCCGCAACAACAACCTGCGCTCGACGCCGGGCCAGGCGAAGATCGAGGTCATGGGCGCAGGACCGCTGCTCACGACGGAGATCCGCCACGCCGGCCAGCCGTTCAACACCAATGCCCCGTTCAACGGCACGTTTGTGGCTGATGGCGCCATGACGACGGTGCGCTTCACCTCGCTCAATCCGGGCAACGCCGGCATCACGGTGGATGGCATCTCGGTCGCGCCGGTGGAAGCCCAGCCCGCGGCGGGCAACGTGAGGAACCTGAGCGGCGAGTACACCTACCAGGGCGCCGGCATTGCCACCATCAGCCAGATCGGCGACGAGGTGCACATGTTCATGACCTGGACCCCGCAGGGCGCGGGTCCGCACTACGAGGTGAAGGGCAAGCTCGCCGGCAACACGATCACGGGGCAGTGGTATTCGCTCTATGCGCAGAAGGGCTGGTTCAGGTTGGTCGGCACGGTGCGGCCGAACGGCGACATCGACCTCGCCAAGAGCGACGACCCGATCAACGCCAACATGAAGAAATCGGTGCTCAGGAAGAAATAGCGAGGGCCGGCTCGGCGCTGCTGCTCGTGCGAGCCCAACAAGGCATCCCGGCAAACGGCAGCCGGGATCATGGTTGTGGAAAAAAGACGCAGACCCGTGAGGGAAAAGAGACCGCTCCCGGACCGGCGGCTTTCCAGCCCGGGAGCGGAATGGCTACGAATGGCGGGGGATCTTCGCCGCGTGCATCGCAGCCAGTCTGGGGTTGCCGATCTGCCTGCCCGCTGCGGCGATCATCCCCCAATCGATGCGATCGTCTCAACAGGTCCGACGCATGCGTCGGTGCCCGCAGTGGGAGTAAGCTCTTGCTCAGGGCGCCACCCGATGTGCAAGCTCACCGACACGATCCAGCATCCGCCACGGCGAGTCAGCCACGGCCGCGCCTCGTGCCTGGCGGCTGTCTGCATCACCACACTCGGGCTCGCATGTGCCGTGGCCGCGTACGCTTGGTCATCGTCTGCGGACTCGCTGCCGGCTCACCTTTTCGAGGGGCCGGTGCGAACCGGTGAGCAGGCCGCCGTCTCATACGAAGGCGAGTCCTTCGCCGACTCGCGGCTCGCGCACGCACGCGACGGGCGTGCGATCGCACAGGACATGAGCGCCTTCGGATCCGAGTGGAGCGGCAACGCGCAGTTGTTCTTCGCAGCCCGTGGCACGGGATCGCGCCTCGTGCTGGAGCTGCCGACCTTGGGCCCTGCGAAGTACGAGGTCTACCTCTATCTGACCCGCGCCCCAGACTACGGCCGGCTGCGCATCCATCTCGAGGGGGGGGAGAAGCCGATTGACTTCGACGGGTATGCGCCACGAGTCGAGTGCGCCGCGAAACTTCGGGTGAGTGAGGCGTTGCCGCGCGACGGCCGTCTGCTGCTGAACGTCACGGTCACCGGTCGGCACAGAAAGTCCAGCGGAGATCTCGCGGGCATCGACCGCATCGTCCTCGTGCCGCTCCGTCCGCCGGCGACCCGGTAGGATCGTGTTCGCATGCACAGCGCTACTTCAGGGCCTTGACGCAACGCCCGTAGCCATTGCAGCCGAAGCCGCTCGCACTCGGCCGGGCTACGCTCGCTGGGGCCGGTCATCTTGCCCCGCCC
>CAUJIY010000037.1 GCA_963205295.1 Pseudomonadota bacterium | reverse complement strand
CGCAGTGTCTCGGCCGGGATCGCCTCCCCCGCGTCGAGCCTGTCGTCGATCTTCTTCGCGAGTGAGTAAAGGCGCGCGGAGATTTCCTCCGGCGTGCGGGCGGCAAGCTGCCCCTGGCTTGTGGTCGAGTCCATGCCCCATCCCCGGTGCTGGCGACGGCGGGATTGAAGCACCGGGCAGGCGAGACGCGATGTGACGGGCATCACAGGAGGCCCGCAGAGCGGGAGCGGCAGCAGCCGCACACATGGCGTGAAGGCCAGCGGGCCACCGTGCGGCCCGACGTCAGGATCGGCAGGAGTAGAATCCCGGCATGGCTGCACGCAGCAATACATGGCCGGTCGCAGCGGTGGGCGCATGCGTTCTCGCGCTCGGCCTGCTGCCCGCGCACGGCTGGGCTGAGACCACTGACTGGATCGCCCCCGCGGTTTCCGGCCAGCCATCTCCGTCCGCCGCCCAGGCCCTCACGCCGTGCCCGCCCGGCCAGAAGGCGTATCGGGACGGGCGGAATCCCGGCGTCGTGAAATGTGTTCCCGCCCCGGCAGCCGTGACCTGTCCGCCAGGGCAGAAGGCGTACCGGGACGGCGCGAATCCCGGTGTCGTGAAGTGCGTTCCTGCTCCGGCAGCGGTGACCTGCCCGTCGGGACAGACCGCCGTGCGCAGCGGCAGCGGCGGCCCCGCACAGTGCGTGCCCAAACGCGCCTGTCCGCCCGGTGTGCCGACGGATCCCGGTACCGGGCAATGCCAGTGCCCACCCGGCAGCAAGGTTTTCTGGAATGGGTCCGGTGGCGGTGGCTGCGCGCCATCGCAGTGACGCAGGAATCCACGCGGCACCGCGGTCGGCGCTGACGCAGCACGGATCTGCACGATCGGCTGCCGTGCTGTTGCGGCCCCCGCCATGCAGCCGCCCTCCGCCGGACAGGACAGAGCACCGGGCTCACGACATGCGGTGAGGTGATGTCAGCGCGGGGATCGCGATGCGCTGCATTCCCGGATGTGCACCGCGACCAGCCTCGCCTCGTCGTCGAGCGGCGTGGCAGTCCATGTCAGCGGCTCGCCGGCCCAGCAGATGCCAGCCTGTGTCCCGAGCGTGCCGTGGCCACGGCTGTGCAGCGACCAGGTGCCGGCAGCCACGAACAGCAGCCCGTGGCTGCCTGACCCCGTCGCAGCTCCCGCGAACACCTGCACGTCGGCGACCACGGCTCCGCGCCGGGTCATGACATTGAAATCGCGCGAGGCGCCACCCAGCAGCGTGCAGTCGCAGGGGTGGTCGCCGGAGAACTGCAGCGGCCGGAAATGCTCCAGCCGACGATCGAGTCCCTGACCGGGCGAGAGCAGCCGCACACCACCGCCCTCGAGCAGCAGGATGACGCGGTCGACGCCCGGGAACACGGAGAACGGGCCACCGGCATCGATGCTCGCCACACTGACGCGCCACTGGAACTCGCTCATGCCGGCGCCCGGCGGCCAGCAGACAATTTCCTGCGTCAGGCCACCGCCGTTCTTCCAGGGGACTGGCGCGATGTGGTGCAGATCGAATGCCCGGTACATGAAGCGATGATGCTTCAGCGCCGATCGCAAAGTCGACCGGCAAGCCTCCACGGCGCTCGCGCCGCCTTGCGACCGGCTGGCAGTTCTTGACCGCTTCGGGCCCGGGAGTATTCTCCGGAGCTGACGGGCGCTGCTTCAGCCTGTGGGGAGATGGCGATGTCCGGTGCTCCAGGACGACAACGATCACCGGCATGGACCGCGTTCCTGTCCGGATCCCTGCTGCTCCTCACCGCCTGCGGCGCACCCCCGCTGTCACCCGAAGAGAAGGCCCAGCTCGAGGCACGGATCGCCGAAGAAAAAACGATGCAAGCGCGCGAGAAGCAGGAGTTCGAGGCCGAGGTCGCGCGACGGACCGCGGCGGATCCCGCTGCACCCGAGCGCGTCGCCGACCACGGCTATCCGGCAGGCACCTGCGTTTCACCCCAGGGCGACACCATCAGCGAATTTGCGTTGCCGACGATGGGTGATGTCGGCATCGGCGGCGGCGTAGTCTGCGACAACACGACCGCCGGCCGGCGCGTGCTGGCCTGGCGGGAATGGTTCTGCCGGGGCTTCGAAACCGGGCCGGACCGGGTCCGCAACTGCGTCCTGGCCTGGTGGCAGGACGGTTACCGTGCGCCGAGGACGCCACCGCGGGGCTACGGCTACACGGTCGACAAGCGCTTCGAAATGACCATCGCACCAGGAGCCAGTTTCATCGTGGCGCCACCGACGTGGCAGCCACAAGACGGCTGAGAGACCGGCTGCTCCGACGATCGTGGAGTCGGCGGACGGCGCTGCATCCGCACCAGGAGGTCCCGCATGCGTATCCTCCCGATCGACGTGAAAGCTGCCGGCACGAGCTTCCTGGTCGCAGTTCTCGCCGGATTGCTGACGGCCTGCTCCGGCCGCAACTTCACCAGGCCCGCCGATGGCGAGTTCGTGCCGGGTACGACGACGAAAAGCGGAATTCTCGCCCGGATGGGCAAGCCCAATTTCACGCACCAGGCCACCGCGAACGGAGAGCCCATCGCCATCCTGAGTTATGCGTACGGACAGGACATCAACGCCCGCGTGATCACCTTTCTGCTCCACGACGATGTTCTGGTGGGCAGCGAGTTCACCAGCAGTTTCCGGGAGGACCGGACCCATTTCGATCCCGACAGGGCCAGATCCGTCCGCCCGGGGATGTCTCGGGCTGAAGTGGAGACCTTGCTGGGCAAGGCGCCGGGCGAGTATCGCTATCCGCTGACGTCGACCCAGACTTCGAGGTCGATCGTCTACAAGTTCTCGCAAGCGGCAGGACATTTCCATCGGCAGATGCTGGTCGTCGAGATCGATGACCAGAACTCCGTGCAGAAGACCGAGTTCGACGAGCTCGAAGTTCCCGCGATGAAAGAGCGCCCCAACAGGATGGAACTGCTCTGGTCCGACGACCACCGGCGCTGGATTGCGCGAGCGCCGGCCTTCAGTGCCGGGTGGGCACAGCTGCGCAAGGGCATGCTGCCAGCCGAAGCCGAAGTACTGCTGGGCAAGGACAGTTGCATCGTGGGCATGAGGGCCGAGGCATCGTCACAGGTGTTCGACCGGATGGTATTCAGTGCCGTGGACGTTCCCAATGGCGAACTATCCCGCGACTGCTTCCTCGAATTCGACCAGAGCGGGCTGGCGGCATGGTCCATGTTCCCGCCCCTGAGCTGGTGAGCGGAACCCGATGGCGTGCGCTGCCACGGCTTGAAACCAGCCAACAAGCCAAACCCGGCACCCTACACGGAGTAGGTTGTCAGTGCGTATCCTGCGGCGAGGAAGTTCGCGAGATTGACGATGTCGAAGACCGGGACCCGCAGGATGGTCTGGATCTCGCTACGAAACGTGACGAGATTGGGGCACTCCAGCACCACGGCTCCGATGCGCTCACCGCGCGAGGCCAGTGATCCGGCGGCGTCGCGCACGTCGTTGCCGAGCTTCACGACATCGATATCCTGCCCCCCCTGCAGCACGACGCGGGCGAACTCGGGGTAGCACTCCATGCCCTGGATGACGACCTCGTGCAACGCGAACCCGGCGGTGCGCACGTGCTCCTCGGCCAGCAGGCCGGAATGCGCGGTGATGACCGCCACTTTCCGGTCCGGGGCGAGCATGCCACGCAGAAAAGACACCGCGTGCAAGGATGAACTCAGGAACGGCACCGACAGCTGCTCGGCGATCTCGCGCTGGAATGGCGCAAAGAGCCCGCAGCTGGTCACGATGAAACGCACATCGAGGCTTTCGAGGTGCCTGGCGGCAGCGATCATGGCCGGCAGGCGCCGTCGATCGACCGCGATCAGGTCGTTGATCGACACCCCTTCAACGGCATGATGGCAAACCGGGAAATCGAATGTCGCCGCATGCACCGGGTCACCCGGCAGCCGTGCCGTGGCGGAACGGAGCGTGAGCACGCCGGCGAGATGGCCGCAATCGGACCGTACCGCCGGCGCTCCGCTGCCGATCGCCTGCGGGGCGTACCCGGTCTCCGTGACCTGCTTGCTCATGCCTGACGTCCTCTCCCGTGGAGGGGCGCGGCTCACCAGTCCCGCTCAGCGGGCACGAAAGTCGGCCACGCCCGCCAGCAGCTGGTCGATGTCCTCGGCATTGTTGAAGTAGTGGACGCTGACCCTGACGCCGCCGGTCTGCGAGGTATAGCGCTGGGCCACACAGACGTTCCTGGCCAGGAGGTGACCCAGGCACGCCGTGTCCTGCTCGCGCCCGCCGCAGGTGAAGGAAACGATGCCGGCCCGATGCTCGCGCCCGAAGGGCGTCTCGAGCTTCACGTCGAGCTTGCGCAGCCCTTCCGTCAGCCGCTCGCCCAGCTCCCAGACGCGCTCGGCAGCGCGATGGATGCCGACGCCATTGACGACCTCCAGCGACTTCGCCAGCGCGATCGCACCGGGATAGTTCGCGGTGCCGCCGATCTCGAAGCGCTGGGCGGTACGCACGAATTCGTAGCGACGATCCGGCGTGATCGACGGGGTCGTGAAGTAGTTGCCCCAGCCACCGGTGGGCGGCTCCAGCGTGAGGTATCCCCACGACGCGGGCTCGAGCTTGTCGAGCACGCGCCCGGACAGGCACATGAAGCCCGTGCCCATGGGAGCGTTCAGCCATTTGTGTCCGCCGGCAATCAGGAAATCGACCCCGTCGGTTTCGACCGGCACGGCGCCCGCCTGCTGAATCGCGTCGACCACCAGCCACGCACCGGTGCGCCGGGCGATCCCGGCCAGGGCCGCCAGATCCACACGGTAGCCGTTGCTCCACTGGGTCGAGCTCACGACGATCGCCCGGGTGCGCGGCGTCACCGCCGCGGCGAAAGCGGCCGCATCGACCACGCCGTCGCGGTGTGGCACGAACACGGGACGGACGCCGCGCGCAGCTGCCAGCTTCACGAAGGGGATCGCCACCTGCAGGAACTCCAGGTTGCACATCAGCACTTCGTCGCCGGTTTCCCAGGGGATGCTCTGGGCAGCGATGTTCAGTCCGTGCGAAGTGCTTTCGACCAGCGCGATACGTCCTGCATCCACGCCCAGCAGAGCAGCGGCTTGCGGCGCAGCGGCCGCCTTCTGCTCGTCCATCCAGATGTGATGTGCCGTCGCGTCGCGGGCACTCGGCTGCATCAGCTCGTCGCTGAACCGCTTGACCGCCTCGCCGGCACCCCGCGGCAGGAGGCTGACGCAGGCCGCATCGAGGAACACCCGGTCCGCGAGGCCCGGAAACTGTGCACGTACCGCATTCCAGTCCGGTCGGGCCGGTCCTGTTGGCTGCGTTTTCGAAGCCTTTGATTGATTGGTCGACATGGCCCGGCGAACTCCTGCCCTTGCGCGATTGGGATATATTATATGAAACTGCAAGTATTTCGCCACAACCGGGGCCGATGCGCAAGTGCCGCCACCGGCGACCGG
>CAUJIY010000036.1 GCA_963205295.1 Pseudomonadota bacterium | reverse complement strand
GCTGGCGATGGTGGTGCTGCCGCTGCCGCCGCTGGTGCTCGATGCGCTGTTCACCTTCAACATCGTCCTGTCGCTGATGGTGGTGCTGGCCGTGGTCTACGTGATGCGGCCGCTCGATTTCGCCGTGTTCCCGACCGTGCTGCTGCTCGCGACCCTGCTGCGGCTCGCGCTCAACGTCGCTTCCACGCGGGTCGTGCTACTCGAGGGCCACACGGGCACGGACGCCGCCGGCCAGGTGATCGAGGCCTTCGGCGAATTCGTCGTCGGTGGCAACTACGCCGTCGGCGTGGTGGTGTTCGCGATCCTGGTCATCATCAACTTCGTGGTCGTCACCAAGGGCGCCGGGCGCGTTTCCGAGGTGAGCGCCCGCTTCACCCTCGATGCCCTGCCCGGCAAGCAGATGGCGATCGACGCCGACCTCAACGCCGGCATCATCACGCAGGAGGAAGCCACCGCGCGGCGCGCCGAGGTGCGCACCGAAGCCGACTTCTACGGCGCGATGGACGGCTCGAGCAAGTTCGTGCGCGGCGATGCGATCGCGGGCCTGCTGATCGTGTTCATCAACCTGCTCGGCGGCATCCTCATCGGCACCCTGCAGCACGACCTCGGGCTCGCCGATGCGGCCCAGACCTACGCGCTGCTCACCATCGGCGACGGCCTCGTCGCCCAGATCCCCTCGCTGCTGCTGTCGACCGCAGTGGCCATCATCGTCACGCGCATGTCACGCGCGGAGGACATGGGCCGGCAGCTGGTGAACCAGCTGCTCGGCGACCCGCGCGTGCTGCGGGTGGTGGCCGGGCTGCTCGGCCTGCTCGGGCTCGTGCCCGGCATGCCGAACCTCGCCTTCCTCGCCGCTGCCGGTGCCTGCGCCGGGGGGGCCTGGTGGAGCGCACGCCGCAGCGCGCTGGCAACGGACCAGCCGGCACCGGCCGCGACGCCGGCCAGTGCCCCGCCCGTGGATGCCGAGGCGATGCGCGAACTGTCCTGGGACGACGTCGGGCAGGCCGATCCGATCGCCCTCGACGTCGGCTATCGCCTGATCCCGCTCGTCGACCGCCACCAGGATGGCGAACTCATGCGCCGCATCAAGGGCGTGCGCAAGCGCCTGTCCGAGGAACTCGGCTTCCTGGTCTCACCGGTGCGCATCCGCGACGACCTCGACCTGCCGCCGCAGGGCTACCGCATCAGCCTGCTCGGCACGCCGGTGGCGCAGGGCGAGGTGCACGCCGAACGCGAACTGGCGATCAATCCGGGCCAGATCGACACGCCGATCCAGGGCATCCCGACGCGCGATCCCGCCTTCAACCTCGAAGCGGTGTGGATCGACCCCGCGCAGCGCGAGGACGCGCAGGCGCGCGGCTACACGGTGGTCGACGTGCCCACCGTGATCGCCACGCACCTCTCCAAGGTGCTGCAGGAGAACGCCCACGAACTGCTCGGCCACCAGGAAGCGCAGCAGCTGCTCGACCGCCTCGCGAAGAGTGCGCCGAAGCTGGTCGAGGAACTGACACCCAAGACACTGCCACTGTCGGTCATCGTGCGCGTGCTCCAGGAACTGCTGCGCGACCAGGTGGCCGTGAACAACATGCGCACCATCTGCCAGGTGCTCGCCGAGTTCGGCCGCACCACGCAGGACCCGGAAGCGCTGACCGGCCACGTACGCGCCGCCCTCGGCCGCGCCATCGTGCAGAAGCTCGGCAGCCAGGCCGAGGAGCTGCCGGTCATCACGCTGGAACCGCGGCTGGAACAGATCTTGCAGGATGCCCTCAAGGGCGGCGGCGACGGTGGCATCGAGCCGACGCTGGCCGAACGGGTCCAGGCGCAGCTTGCCGCCACGACCCAGCGCCAGGAGATGGCCGGGCAGCCGGCCGTGCTGCTGGTGTCCCCGGCGCTGCGGCCCTGGCTCGCACGCTTCCTGCGCTTCGCGGTGCCCAGCCTGAAGGTGCTGGCCTACAACGAGGTGCCGGACAGCCGACGCGTCAAGCTGGTGGCAGCAGTGGGGAATTGACGGATTCTTGGCGGTCAGGATGGTCCAGGGGGACCGGCCCGATCGCCTGACGAAAGGAACGACCCATGAAGATCAGGCGCTTCGTCGCCGGCGACATCCGGGAAGCCATGCGGCAGGTCCGCGAGGCCCTCGGACCCGACGCCGTCATCCTCGAGACCCAGCGGGTCGAAGGCGGCATCGAACTCGCCGCTGCCGTGGATTATCCGGAGCCGGCGGCAGTGGCGCCGCCGATCGCGGACACCACGGAGCGGGCGCCGGCCATGGCAACCGCCACACCCGCGGCCGCGGTCACCACGCTCGCCGAGGAACGCGAGTTCCGCCGGCTGCGCGAGGAAGTGCACACGCTGCGCGAACTGCTCGAGTCGCAGCTCTCGCGCCTCGCCTGGAACGACAAGGTACGGCGCAACGCCGCCGCCACCGCTGCCATGCGCAACCTGGCACGCCTCGGCGTGACCCCGGACGTCGTGCAGCAGGTGATCGGCCAGCTCGGCGAGGGCGTCAGCGAGCGTTCGGCCTGGAGTGCGCCGCTCAAGGCGCTCGAACAGGCGATCCCGTTCGTCGACGACGAACTGATCGCCGGCGGCGGCGTGTTCGCCGTGGTCGGTCCGACGGGTGTCGGCAAGACCACCACGATCGCCAAGCTCGCTGCGCGCTACGCGCTCACCGGCGCCGTGCAGGACATCGCGCTGGTGACGACGGATACCTTCCGCATCGGTGCGCGCGACCAGCTCGAAACTTTCGGCGAGATCCTCGGCACGCCCGTCTACCAGGCCGGCGATGCCACGCGCCTCGCCGAAGTACTGCGCATGCTCGCCGGCCGTCGCCTGGTGCTGATCGACACCGCCGGCATGGGCCAGCGCGACGTGCGCCTGGCCCGCCAGCTCTCCTGGCTCGCCGGAGCCGATCCCCGTGTGCGGGTGCTGCTGGCGCTGCCGGCACCCACCCAGACCGGTGCACTGCAGGAAATTGTGGAGGCGTTCATGGTGTCGCGCCCGTCGGCGTGCATCCTGACCAAGACGGATGAGGCGACTTCCCTGGGCGGAGCGATTTCAGCGCTGATCCGCAGCCGCCTGCCGCTGGCTTATGTCGCCAACGGGCAGCGGGTGCCGGAGGACCTGCATTGCGCGCGCCCCCGCCGGACCTGGCTGGTGAAGTCCGCGCTCGAACTCATGAGCCGCCAGGGCGAGCTGAACGAGGACTACATGGCCGACCATTATGCCGAGGTGAGCGTCGATGCCTGCGCCTGACACGATGACCGGCGACCAGGCCGAGGGCCTGCGACGCATGCGCCAGGCGCGCCCCGTGAAGGTGATCACGGTCACCGGCGGCAAGGGTGGCGTCGGCAAGACCAATATCTGCGCCAATCTCGCGGTAGCCATGGCCATGCTCGGCCGCCGGGTGATGCTGCTCGACGGTGACCTGGGACTCGCCAACGTCGACGTGCTGTTCGGCCTGCAGCCGCAGCACACGATGGCCGAGGTGGTGCGCGGCGAGCGCACGCTCGCCGAAGTCGTGGTGCCGGGCCCGGCCGGGGTCCTGGTGGTACCGGGCGCCTCGGGTTTGTCCGAGATGGCCAACCTCAGCAGCGCCCAGAACGCCGGCATCGTCAACGCCTTCAGCGAGCTCACCTGCGAGCTCGACGTGCTGCTGGTCGACACACCGGCCGGCATTTCCGACCCCGTGCTGCGCTTCGCCGAGGCTGCCCACGAGGTGGTCGTGGTCGTCTGCGACGAGCCCACCTCCATCACCGATGCCTACGCGGTGATCAAGGTGCTGTCGCGCGAGCGCAATGTGAACCGGTTCCGGATCGTCACCAACATGACCCGCGAGGGCGGGCACGGTCGCCAGCTGTTCGAAAAGCTGCTGCGCGTCACCGAGCGCTTCCTGCAGGTATCGCTCGACCACGCCGGCAGCGTCCCCTGGGACGACCGGGTATGGCGTGCGGTGCAGCTGCAGACGCCGTTCGTGACGGCGTTCCCGACCAGCCTGGCCGCCGCGGCCCTCAAGCAGCTCGCCCATCGTGCCGATAAGTGGGATGCACCCCGCGCGGCGCGGGGGCACATCGAGTTCTTCGTCGAGCGGCTGCTGCGGTCGCCGCCCGGCGTGGAGGGCGCGGTGGCATGAGCGCCGCCTCGGCCTACGCCGTCGCTGCCCAGCTTCCTCCCGAGGAACTGGTCGAGCGCTATGCGCCGCTGGTCAAGAAGATCGCCAACCATCTTCTCGGCCGGCTGCCCGACGGCGTGGAGCTCGAGGACCTCGTGCAGACCGGACTGATCGCCCTGCTCGATGCGGCGCGCCAGTACTCGGCGGCGAAGGGCGCGTCATTCGAGACCTACGCGGGCATACGGGTGCGCGGCGCGATGCTGGATGAATTCAGGAACACGGACTGGGCTCCCCGCTCCGTCTACCGCAAGCAGCGCCAGCTGACCGCAGCGGTGCGCGCGGTGGAGAACCGCACCGGTGCCCACGCTGCGCCGCGCGAGATCGCGGCCGAACTCGGCGTCGGGCTCGACGAATACTTTTCCATGGTGGCGGCGACCGCCACGCAACGCATGTTCAGCCTCGAGGAGGCCAACCCCGAGGCCGGCGGCGACGAGGCCGGCGACGGCCAGGAGCCCGTGCGCGATCCGGCGGCCGAAGTCGAGACACAGGAATTCCAGCAGGCCATGAGTACGGCGATCCGTGGCCTGCCCGAGCGCGAAGCACTGGTGATGGCGCTCTACTACGACGAGGAACTGAACCTCAAGGAGATCGGCGAGGTACTCGGCGTGAGCGAATCGCGGGTCTGCCAGATCCATGGCCAGGCGCTGACGCGGCTGCGTGCGCGGCTGCAGGATTTCGCCACGACGGGAGCCGGGCGCTGAGGGCGCCGGATGCGGACTGACCGATGGATCCACTGACGACAACCGGCGTGGTACTGGCCCTGGTGGCCCTGGTCGGCGGCAGCATCCTCAAGGGTGCCGGCGTCATGGCGCTGCTCAACCCGGCCGCCTTCGTCATCGTCTTCGTCGGCACGCTCGCCTCGAGCCTGGTGCAGACGCCGAAGCCGACCTTCATGCGCGCCTGGAAGATCTTCCCCTGGATCTTCAAGCCGCCGGTGGAGGACGCCGACGTGCTGATCGCGAAGATGGTCTCGTGGAGCGAGACGGCACGCAAGCAGGGCCTGCTCGGACTCGAGCCCGCCCTCGAGCAGGAAGCCGACGAGTTCGCGAAGAAGGCGCTGCAGATGCTGGTCGACGGCGCCGAGCCCGACAAGATCCGCGAGACCCTGGAACTCGAACTCGAGGCCAAGGAAAAAGCCAACACGCAAAGCGCCAAGGTCTTCGAGGGCCTCGGCATCTACGCGCCCACGCTCGGCATCATCGGCGCCGTGCTCGGCCTGATCGCGGTGATGAAGAACCTCGCCGACCCGAGCAAGCTCGGCCACGGCATCGCGGCCGCCTTCACCGCGACGATCTACGGCATCGGGCTCGCCAACCTGTTCTTCCTGCCGACCGCGAACAAGCTCAAGGAGATCATCAAGAACCAGAGCCGCGCCAAGGAGATGGTCATCGAAGGCATCATCGCCATCGCCGAGGGCGAAAACCCGCGCAACCTGGAGGTGAAGCTGCGCAGCTACGTCGCCTGACGGCTGCAGCGACAACGACCATGGGACGGCGCCGGCACGAGCACGAGGAGCATGCGAACCACGAGGCGTGGGCGATTCCCTACGGTGACCTCATCACGCTGCTGCTCGCATTCTTCGTGGTGATGTATGCGGTCTCCTCGATCAACGAGGGCAAGTACCGGGTGCTGTCCGACTCCATGATGGCGGCCTTCCGCGGCTCGCCGCGCACCACGGCGCCCATCGAGGTGGGCGACAAGGTGGTCAAGGTGCGGCGCGACGATACCGTCGCCGGCCTCTCGCCGTCGCAGGCGATGAAGCTGCCCGAAATCTCCGCAGCCCAGCAGAAGGCCATCGCCGAGCTCTTCGCGACGATGGGGCGCAGCGTCCAGCCGGATGCCCCCGTGGTGGATACACCGGGCGTCAGCCTCGGGCGGATCGCCGACCAGGTCGAACAGGCGATGGCACCGCTGATCGACCTCGACATGATCACCGTGACCCGCAAGCCGCTGTGGGTCGAAGTCGAGATCAAGACCGACATCCTGTTCCCGAGCGGCAGTGCCGAGATCCAGCCCGAAGCGGTGCCGATCCTCGACACCATCGCCGGGATCCTCGGGCCGCTGACGAGCCCGCTGCGCGTCGAGGGCCACACCGACAACCGCCCGATCAACACCCTGCAGTTCCCCTCGAACTGGGAACTCTCCGGCGCACGCGCCTCGCGCATCGTGCGCCTGTTCGAAAGCCGCGGCATCGCACCGGGGCGCATGAGCGTCGCCGGCATGGGCGAATACCAGCCGGTCGCCGACAACGCCACGCCCGAGGGGCGCAACCGCAACCGGCGCGTCACGCTGGTGATCCTCGACACCATTGTCGAGACGCGCGAGTCGCCGGCCGCGGGCACGCCGCCCGCGGCGACACCCGCCCCAGCGGCCGCCAGCGTGGCCGTGGAGGAACCGCCGCCATGAGCCCGATCGAACAGGTCAAGCCGGCGCTGCCCGGCAACTGGGTCCGCCGCCCGGAACCGAAGGTGCGGCGGCCCGGCGGCAAGCATGAGGAACGGCCCGATGGCGGCGACGCCAAGCGGCCCGCACGCGATCCCGGGGACTCCCCCGGCGAACGCGAGCACATCGTGGATGAACTGGCCTAGGGGGAACGACACATGATCATCGGCTTCACGACTGTCTTTGCCATCGCCGCCGGCGTGCTCGCCACGGCACTCGCCACCGCCGTGGCCGCCCTGCTCGTGGCCCTGCGCTGCGCGCGCCAGACGCGTGCAGCCGTGGCCGCCACCGAGGCAGCCCTCAGCCGGGCGGCGCTGCTCGAGGGCGATCTCGCTGCGCAGGCGACACAGCTCGAGACCCTGCTCGCGGCGCGCGAGCACGAACGTGCCGCACCGGGTCGCCCGAGCCTGCGCGAGGCGGTCGCCCTGTCACGTCACGGCGCCAGCACCGAGGAGCTGGTCGCCACCTGCCGGATCGGCCAGGGCGAAGCGCACCTGATCCAGATGCTCCACGGCCAGCAGCGCCCCGGGGCGACCGGGCCCGCCGCACCCCACTGATCACGAAAAACCCCAAGCTGCCAGCAGATGCCTGCCGAGGTGACGACCATGACCCAGATTCCCGACAAGATCGTGCAACGTCTGAAGACCTGCACGAGTTTCCCGACGCCGCCAGCCGTGGCGATGCGGGTCATCACCCTCGCCCAGGACCCGGACATCGACCTCGCCCGCGTCGCCGACACCGTGAGTGCCGACCCGGCGATCGCCGCCAAGGTGATGCGCATCGCCAACTCGGCCATGTACGCGCGCCGGCGCCAGAGTACCAATCTGCGCCAGGCACTGATCGTGCTCGGCTTGAACGCCACCCTGACGCTCGCCCTGTCCTTCACCCTCGTCTCGACCCTGCGGCGCGACGCCTCGAAGGGCTTCGATTTCGACACTTACTGGAAACGGGCGATCTTCGCCGCCACCTGGGGCAAGCTGCTCGCGAGCGAACTCGGCCGGCGCGACGCCGAGGAAGTGTTCCTCGCCTCCCTGTTGCAGGACATCGGCATGCTCGCCATCGACAAGATCGCCCCGGAAACCTACGCCGGGATCTCGGCCTTCCAGCTCGAGCACAGCCGCGTCGCCCAGCACGAGCAGAGCTGCCTCGGCACCGATCACCGCAGCGTCGGCGCCTGGCTGCTGAAGAACTGGAACATGCCCGCCTCGCTGGTGCGCGGCGTGCAGCACAGCCACGACCCGGGCGCCGGTGGCGTCGAGGCCGAATACAAGGACTTCGTCGCCTGCGTGGCCATGTCCGGCGAGCTGGCCGACACCTGGTTGAGCGACCAGAGCGAGACCGGCATCCGCCGCGCCGGCATGCAGGCGCACCGGCACCTCGGCATCCTGCCGAACCGGCTCGCCGAGATGTTCGGCGCCATCGGCGAGCAGATTCCGGTGGCCGAAGGCCTGTTCGACGTCGACATCGTGCCCGCCGACCAGCTGCAGGACATCGTCGAAGCCGCGCGCGAGATCCTCGTGGTGCGCAACCTCGTCGAGATCGGCCGCAACAAGGACCTCGAGAACCAGAAGTCGCGCCTCACGGAGGAGAATTCCCTGCTCAAGGTCGAGAGCGAACGCGACCCGCTGACCGGAGTCTACAACCGGCGCGCTTTCGAAGAGGCCGTCGAGCGCGAGTTCGCTGCGGCCCGCAAGAACAGCTGGCCGCTGTCCGTGGTGTTCGTCGACCTTGACCACTTCAAGAACGTCAACGACACGCACGGCCACCAGGGCGGCGACTCCATGCTCAAGGCCGTCGCCGCGCTGCTCGGTTCCACCCTGCGCGACACCGACGTGGTCGCCCGCTACGGCGGCGACGAGTTCGTGCTGCTGCTGCCGGGCGTGGACACCCGGCAGGCGGAGGCCGTGGCGCAGCGCCTCGTGCTGCGGGCGCGCGAGACCCATGCGGACAACGGCAACGGCAAGACTTTTTCGATCACGCTGTCGCTCGGCATCGCCACCAGCGACGCCCGCTCGAAATTCCCGACCTCGCAGGACCTGCTCGCCGCCGCCGACGCCGCGCTCTACCACTCCAAGCGCAACGGCCGCAACCAGCTCACCTGCTACGACAAGATCAAGGCCGCCTGACGATCACCCGCTGGGAGGGGCGCAAGCCCCGACCCGCTCCGCTGTGGGAGGGGCGCAAGCCCCGACAGCCGGTCGCGACTGGCGTCGCTCCCACAGGAGAGGTGTGTGCCCTCCTGCAGGAGGAGCGCAAGCCCCGACCCGCTCCCCTGTGGGAGGGGCGCAAGCCCCGACAACCTGTCGCGACTGGCGTCGCTCCCACAGGAGAGGTGTGTGCCCTCCTGCAGGAGGGGCGCAAGCCCCGATCCGCTCCCCTGTGGGAGGGGCGCAAGCCCCGACGCCCGGCGCGCATCAGGGCGCGGCGACGCTGCCTTCCGCCTGTGCGGCCTGGATGCCGTAGCGCTTCATCTTTTCGGCGAGCGTGGTGCGACGGATCTGCAGCCGCTCGGCGGCGTGTGCCACCACGCCGCCGGTATCGACCAGCGCACGGCGGATCAGCGCGATCTCGATGTTCTCGATGTAGGCCTTGAGCGGCAGCCCTTCGGTCGGCAGCTCGAAGTCCTGCGGCTGCGGGCCGGCGGCCGCGCGGCGGGCGACGATGTCGCGGTCGGACTCACGCAGCGGCGCGTTCGCCGTGTAGCGGCTCGGCAGGTCGGGAATATCCACCGGCTTGCCGGGGTGGAGCACGCAGAGCCGCTCCATGAGATTGGCGAGCTCGCGGATGTTGCCGGGCCAGTCGTAGCAGCGCAGGATGCGCAGCGCCCCACCCGTCATCTGTACCGGCTCCTGGCCGTGGCGCTGGCAGCGTTCGAGGATGTTCGCCACCAGCTCGGCCAGGTCTTCCTTGCGCTCGCGCAGCGGCGGCAGCTCGATCGGAAACACGTTGAGGCGATAGAACAGGTCCTCGCGGAACTTGCCCTCGCGGATCGCCTCCTCGAGGTTGCGATGGGTGGCAGCGATGATGCGCACGTTGCAGCTGCGGCTGCGGTTGCTGCCGACACGCTCGTAGATGCGCTCCTGGAGCACGCGCAGCAGCTTGACCTGCATCGGCAGGCTCATGTCGCCGATCTCGTCGAGGAACAGCGTACCGCCCTCCGCCGCCTCGAAGCGGCCCACGCGCGTGGCGATGGCGCCGGTGAACGCTCCCTTCTCGTGGCCGAACAGCTCGCTCTCGAGCAGCTCGGCCGGAATGGCGCCGCAGTTGACCGGCACGAACGGCTGGTCGTGACGCGGCGAGAGCGCGTGTACGTAGTGCGCCGCCCACTCCTTGCCGGTGCCGGATTCCCCGGTGATCAGGACGTTGGTGTTGAACGGCGCCACCTGCTCGAGGAGCCGGCGCACGACCGTCATGCGCGGGCTCTGGCCCGTCGGAAAGTACAGCGCGCGGGCCTTGGCGATGGCGGCCTCGCTGAGCAGCGGATCGGTGCCCGCGGTACGCGGCGCTTCCAGGCGCTCGACCGGTTCGGCGACGCCGCTCGCCGGTACGTTGCTGAACTCGTTCATGGACACCTGCCACGCCTGACGCAGGCCCCGTCTGCCAACCGGCAGGCCGCGAATTGCGCACTGACCCTGACCCGCCCGGTATGATCGGTGAGCGAACCGGGGGTGTCAATTGTTTGACACCGCGCCGACCGCGAGGACAATGCAGGCTCATCGTCAAACATCGCCGCCCACCGGCGACCTCAGGCCCGAAGCAGGGCGCGCCACGCACGTGACCGAACGGCCCATGAGCAAGCTGCCCGACGTCGGTACGACGATCTTCACGGTGATGTCGCAGCTCGCCGCCGAGTGCGGCGCGCTGAACCTCGCGCAGGGTTTCCCGGACTTCGCCGTCCCGCAGGCGCTCGCCGACGGTGTGGTCGAGGCGCTGCGCGCCGGGCACAACCAGTACGCCCCGATGGCCGGGCTGCCGGCGCTGCGCGCAGCGATCGCCCGCAAGACCGAGGCGCTCTACGGCCGGCGTACCGATCCGCTCGCCGAGGTCACGGTGACCTCGGGTGCAACCGAAGGTCTCTTCTGTGCGATCCAGGCCTGCGTCGGACCGGGCGACGAGGCGATCGTCTTCGATCCCGCCTACGACAGCTACGAACCGGCCATCCGCCTTGCGGGCGGGCGCACCGTGCACGTACCGCTGCGGCCACCGCAGTTCGACATCGACTGGGACCGCGTGCGCGCGGCGCTGACGGCGCGCACGCGCCTGATCGTGCTCAACTCGCCGCACAATCCGACCGGCGCCGTGCTTAGGCCCGCGGATCTCGTCGCGCTCGCCGAGCTGGTGCGCGACCGGCCGATCGTGCTTCTCGGCGACGAAGTCTACGAGCACATCGTCTTCGACGGGCTGCGCCACGAGAGCCTGCTGCGGCATCCGGAACTCGCGGCGCGCAGCCTGGTGGTCTCCTCGTTCGGCAAGACCTGTCACGCCACGGGCTGGAAGGTCGGTTACGTGGTGGCACCACCCGGGCTCACGACGGAGTTTCGCAAGGTGCACCAGTTCGTGCAGTTCTGCGTCGTCACGCCGGTGCAGCACGCACTCGCGGCATTCATCGACGCCGATCCGGGCCACCACCTCGGCCTCGGCGCGTTCTACCAGGCCAAGCGCGACCTGCTCTGCAGCCTGCTCGCCGGCTCGCGCTTCCGGCTCACGCCCGCGCGCGGCACCTATTTCCAGCTGCTCGACTATCGCGACATCAGCGACGAAGACGATGTTGCGCTCGCGGAGCGGCTGACGCGCACCGCCGGCATCGCCACCATTCCCGTATCGGTCTTCAACGCCGTGCCGGATGGCACGCGCCTGTTGCGGCTGTGCTTCGCCAAGGACGATCGCACGCTGCGCGCGGCAGCGGAGCTCCTGTGCGCGATCTGAGCGTGACGCTGGTGCAGGCGGATCTCGCCTGGCTCGACCCGCCGGCCAATCGCCGCCGGCTGGACGCGCTCATCGCGGCGCATGAGGAACGCGGCTCGCTGGTCGTCCTGCCCGAGATGTTCGCCACCGGCTTCACGCTCGAGCCCGCACCCTGCGCCGAGACCATGGACGGTGAGAGTGTCGCCTGGCTCGCCGCGACGGCGCGACGCCATGGCGTGACCCTGTGCGGCAGCCTCGTGATCCGCGACGGGTCGCGCTTCCACAACCGCCTGGTCTGGATGCCACCCGATGGCGCCATGCGCTGGTACGACAAGCGCCACCTCTTCCGCATGGCTGGTGAGCACGAGCGCTACAGCCCGGGCCACGAGCGCGTGGTGACGATGCTCGACGGCTGGCGCGTGTGCCCGCTCATCTGCTACGACCTGCGCTTTCCGGTGTGGAGCCGCGGCGCAGATGCCTTCGACCTGCAGCTCTACGTGGCGAACTGGCCGGCGGCGCGGCGCAGCGCCTGGCGCGCGCTGCTGCCGGCGCGTGCGGTGGAGAACCAGTGCTACGCCATCGGGGTCAACCGCACCGGCACCGACGGCAACACCATCGCCTACTGCGGCGACAGCCTGGTGGCCGATCACCTCGGCAACATCGTCGCCGACCTCGGCGATGGCGAGCGCGTCGTGACCGTGCGCCTCGATGCCGCCGCACTGCTGCGCTACCGTGCGAAGTTCCCCGCGTGGCAGGATGCCGACGCGTTCCGGCTGGAAGACTGACGCCATGCGCCGCATCCTCGTCTTCCAGCACGTCCCGCACGAGATCCTCGGCACGCTCGACCCGCTGCTGCGCGAAGCGGGCTATCGCATCCGCTACCTGAACTTCAGCCGCCAGGCCGAGGCGCGCCCGGCCGTCGAGCGCTACCACGGCCTGGTCGTCCTCGGTGGGCCGATGAACTGCGACGAGATCGGGCGTTACCCGCACCTCGGCGTGGAGACCGATGCCATCCGCACGGCCATCGATCGCGGCCTGCCGGTGCTCGGCATCTGCCTCGGGGCCCAGCTCATCGCCCGCGCCCTCGGTGCCCATGTGACGCGCAACCCGCAGCGCGAGATCGGCTGGCACGACGTGACGACCACGGCGGACGGCGCACGCGACCCGCTGCTCGGCCACTTCGCCGGCACGGAAAAGATCTTCCAGTGGCACGGTGACACCTTCGGGATCCCGCCGGGCGCGGTGCACCTCGCCAGCTCGCGTTCCTGCCCCAACCAGGCGTTCCGCTACGGCGAGAACGTCTACGGCCTGCAGTTCCATCTCGAAGTCGATGCACCGCTCATCCACCGCTGGGTGCACACGCCGGTGATGGCACGCGAACTCGAATGCCTGGGTGCGCAAGGGCACCCGGACCACATCCTCGCCGAGACACAGGCGCATATCGGCCGTTCGCTGGCGCTCGGTCGCGCCGTGTTCACCGAGTACCTGCACCTCTTCCACAGCCGCCGCAGGCGCGTGCCGCTCTCCTCACGCCATCCCCTGCTGCCCGGCCAGGAATGAACTGTCCGGATGTAAGACAGTCGCGACTGGCGTCGCTCCCACAGGAGATGTTGGGTCCGTGGGAGGGGCGCCAGCCCCGACTGATGGAGTCGCGGCTGGCGCCGCTCCCACAGGTTGGGGAGGCGCCTTCTGTAGGAGGGGCGCAAGCCCCGACCAGAACAGAAACGCCCCGACCGGCGAAATGGTTTCGGGTCCAAACCATTGCCGGGGCCTTGGCCACCGGACTACCATGCCATCATGACTGCCCATCGACTCCTGCCATGAATGCGCTGCCGCAAACCGCCGTGAAGGCTCCGGACCAGCTCAGCCTGCCCGTGGCCGGCATGACCTGCAGCGCCTGTGCCACCCGGCTCGAGGGCGCCCTCGGACGGGCACCGGGCGTGCGCAGCGCCACGGTCAATTTCGCGCTCGAACGGGCCGACGTGCACTACGACCCGGCCGCGACCAGCGCCGCCGCGGTCGCCGAGGCCGTCGTACGCGCCGGCTTCCAGGTGCCGGAACGCACCTTCTCGTTCGCCGTGGACGGCATGACCTGCAGCGCCTGCTCGACGCGCGTGGAGAAGGCGCTGCGCGCCGTGCCCGGCGTCGTCGAGGCCAACGTCAACCTGGCGCTCGAGCGGGCCGATGTCAGGGCCGTCGACGGCATCGCCAGCGCCGCGGAACTGGCCGCGGCTGTCGCCCGCGCCGGGTACGAGGCGCGCTTCCCGGCTGCGGCCGACGAGCGCTCGCAGGCCGATGCCGAGCACCGCATCCGGGAACAGGCGACGCTGCGCCGCGAACTGCTGATGCTGGCGACGGCCACGGTGTTGACCACCCCGCTCGTCGCGCAGATGGTCGCGATGACCGCCGGCCTGCACTTCCACCTGTCGCCGTGGCTCGAGTTCCTGCTGGCGACGCCCGTGCAGTTCATCTGTGGTGCGCGCTTCTACCGCGGCGCCGCGAAGGCGTTGCGGGCCGGGTCCGGCAACATGGACGTGCTGGTGGCGCTCGGCACCACCGCAGCCTGGGCCTACAGCGTCTGGCTCATGGCCACGCTCGGCGACGAAGCCGCGGGCCGGTTGTACTTCGAGGGCTCCGCCGTGGTGATCACGCTGGTGATCCTCGGCAAGTACCTCGAGACCCGCGCCAAGCGCGGCACCACCGCCGCGATCCGCCAGCTCATGGCGCTGCGCCCGGAAACGGCCCGCGTGCGCCGTGCGGACGGCGTCGAGGTGGAACTGCCGGTGAGCGAGGTCCGCACCGGCGACCTCGTCGTGGTGCGCCCTGGCGAGCGCATCCCGGTGGACGGCCGGGTCACGGGAGGCGCGAGCGAGGTCGACGAGGCCCTGATCACCGGTGAGAGCCTGCCGGTGCCGAAGGCCCCGGGTGCACAGGTCACCGGCGGGGCAATCAACGGCACCGGGCTGCTCGAAATCCAGGCGACGGCGGTCGGCGAGGACTCCACGCTCGCGCGCATCATCCGCATGATCGAAAACGCCCAGGCGGGCAAGGCGCCGGTACAGCGCCTGGTCGATCGCATCAGCGCCGTGTTCGTGCCCGTGGTCGTGGCGATCGCCGTGGTGACCTTCGCGGGCTGGATCGCCTTCGATGGCCAGTTCGAGCACGCCTTCATCGCCGCCGTGTCGGTGCTGGTGATCGCCTGCCCCTGCGCACTCGGGCTGGCCACGCCCACCGCGATCATGACCGGCACGGGCGCGGCCGCGCGCGCCGGCATCCTCATCAAGGATGTCGCCGCGCTCGAGCGTGCGCATCGCATCGATACCGTGATCTTCGACAAAACCGGCACGCTCACCGCCGGGCGTCCCGCCGTGGTCGGCGTGCACGTGCTGCGCGGCACCGAGGCGGAGCTGCTGCAGCTCACCGCATCGGTGCAGCAGGCGAGCGAGCATCCGCTGGCACGCGCCGTCATGGATCGCGCGCGTGAGCTCGGAGTCACGCCCGAGCCGGTCAGCGGTTTTCGCAGTCTCACCGGCTACGGCGTGGTCGGCACCGTCGGTGGCCGCGAGATCATGATCGGCAGCGCACGCGCGCTGGAAAAGCGCCAGATCGACACCCTCGACGAGACCGCGCGCGCGCGTGCCTGGCAGGACCAGGCCCGCACCGTCGTCTGGGTCGCCGATGCCGCCGGCATCATCGGCATCATGGCGATCGCCGACCCGCTGCGACCCGAGGCCCGCGCCGCCGTGGCGTCGCTGCGCGACATCGGCGTGCGCAGCCTGCTCGTCTCCGGCGATGCCGCCCGCGTTGCCGAGGTGATCGGCGCGGAAGTCGGCATCGACGAGGCACGCGGCGGTGTGCGCCCCGAGGGCAAGGCCGAGGTCGTCGGCGAGCTCGCCCGGGCGGGCCGTGTCGTCGGCATGGTCGGCGACGGCATCAACGATGCCCCGGCGCTGGCTGCCGCCGATGTCGGCATCGCCATGGGCAGCGGCACCGACATTGCCATGGAGACCGCCGGCATCACCCTGATGCGGCCCGACCCGCGCCTGGTCGCGGGCGCCATCGCCGCCAGCCGGGCCACCTTCAGCAAGATCCGGCAGAACCTGTTCTGGGCCTTCATCTACAATGTCGTCGGCATTCCGCTGGCGGCGCTGGGGTTGCTGACCCCGGCGCTCGCCGGAGCCGCCATGGCGATGAGCAGCGTGAGCGTGGTCAGCAATTCGCTGTTGCTGCGCCGCTGGCGCCCGCCGCAGGTGAAGGATCCACGGCAGTGAACAGCCATCCAGGAGATTCGGGCATGGAAAAGGTGCAGATCAAGGTATCGGGCATGACCTGCGGCGGCTGCGAGCGCAGCGTGCAGAACGCGCTCACCAGCCACAAGGGCGTCGCCGCGGCCAAGGCCGACCGCAACGCCGGCATCGTCTCGGTCGAGTTCG
>CAUJIY010000035.1 GCA_963205295.1 Pseudomonadota bacterium | reverse complement strand
CAGGCCAGCCCGGCACGAAGGCCGAGGGCGCGGTGAACGCCATCATCTACGCGCGGCGCAGTCTCGCGGCGGGCTTCACCACGGTGCGCGACCTCGGCTCCGACGACCAGGCGGTGTTCGCGGTGCGCAACGCCATTAACGCCGGACGCATGGTCGGGCCGCGCATCCTGCTGGCGGGCGCGGCGATTGCGGTCACCGGCGGACATGGCGACTCCACGCCGATGAGCGCCACGGGTGACGACGAGACGCGGATCGCGGATGGTACCTGCGACGGGCCGATCGAGTGCCGCAAGGCCGTACGCTACCAGCACAAGCTCGGCGCCGACGTCATCAAAGTCACGGCCACCGGCGGCTTCGCCTCGAACACGGGGCTGGAGCCGCAGCTGTTCACCGACGAGGTCGAGGCCATCATCGACACCGCCCACCTGCTCGGGGTCAAGGTCGCGGCGCACGCCTACTCGCCGGTCGCGATCAAGCAGGCGGTGCGCGCCGGCGTGGATTCGATCGAGCACGGCTTCCTGCTCGACGACGAGGGCATCGCGCTCATGAAGAAGTCCGGCACTTTCCTGGTGCCGACGCTGTCGGCGAGCTACCCGCCGCCGATCTTCCGCATCCCGGACCCGCCGTCGGTGAAGCTGCGCAACGAGTACCGCGCTTTTGAGCGTGCCTATGCCGCAGGGGTGAAGATCGCCTTCGGTACCGACGCCGGTACCTTCACCCACGGCGACAACGCCAAGGAGTTCGGCTACATGGTCGGCTTCGGCATGAAGCCGATGGACGCGCTGCGCGCGGCCACGGTGATGACTGCCGAGCTTTTCGGCATCACCGCCGAGGCCGGTACGCTCGAACCCGGCAAGCTCGCCGATATCGTCGCGGTGAAGGGCGATCCGCTCGCCGACGTCGCGGTGCTGAAGGCGATCGATTTCGTGATGAAGAGCGGTGTCGTCGCCAAGCGCGACGGGGCGATGCTCGAGCCGTTCAGCTACCCGCCACCAGCCGCCGCGACCGCGCCCCGGTAGGCGCGACTGCAGCCGCGGTTCCTCACGCCGCGACACTGGCCGCTGTCGGGGCTTGCGCCCCTCCCACAGCTGAGTTCGGCCCGAGGCCCTGTGGGAGCGACGCCAGTCGCGACTCCGACGCCTGTCGGGGCTTGCGCCCCTCCCACAGCAGAGTCCGGCCCGAGGCCCTGTGGGAGCGACGCCAGTCGCGACTCCGGCACCCGTCGGGGCTTGCGCCCCTCCCACAGTGCCCTGTCCGGCTCAGCGGTTCTCGAAGCGGTTGTAGTCGAGCAGCCCGCCTGTGACCTGGTCCTGGCGCTGGTGCGCTTCCATCAGGGCATCGCTTGCGCGCCAGAAATCCGGGTCGGTGCGCCGGATGGCGTAGCGGTCGGCGAGCGCGCGGTAGTCGTCTTCGGAGCCGAGCGCGGCAACCACGCGGGTCAGTTCCGGCAGCGCGGTGCGGGCCACGCGCCAGATCGCGTTCGGATACGCGCCGATGAAGCCCGGCACCACGGTGAGTGCATGCTCGTCGGGCCGCAGCGCGTCATCTTCCTGGAACACGTGCGAGACGTTGCTGTGTCCGGTGTCGCGCAGGACGGTGAAGTACTGCGGCGGCTGGCCGGTCTCGTCCACGCGCAGGAACACCGTCTCCGGCACCCACGAGAGCGGCTCGCCACGCACGGCAGCGAGCGCCTCGAGGTCGGCCCGCAGTGCCGCATCCGGGATGCTGTCGAGGTCGTAGCGCCGGTCGAGGACCCGGGCCAGTCGCTGTTCCAGCAGGCGGTAGAGTTCGGCCTGCGGCTCGTTCGAGCGATAGACGATGCCGGTTTCGGCAGCAAAGTGCGCGATGTTTCCGTAGACGTGGTCCTTGACCTCATCGCTCGTGTCGCGGTACCAGAAATCCCGTGTCGGGGTCCGCGTCGTCTGCGGCAGGAGCACGAGGAAGTCGAACTCGCCCTCCATGCGCAGGAAATCCATGTACAGCCGGCTGACCAGCTGGTGCCCGACGTTGCCGTACACGTCGTAGCCGGCCACGAGCAGGTAGTAGATCCGCTCGAGCAGCGGATAGCCGATCACCCACGCCGTCTTCGGCGGTGCTCCGACCAGGCCCTTGACGACCGAGGCGCTGTCGAAGTGGCGGAACACGGTGAGGGCTGCATTGTCGTTGCTGCCGTCGCCGTCCCACACCAGGTCCAGTCCAGCGCGTTGCGCAGTCGCCGCATGCTCGCCGAGGAACCGGCTTTTCGCCTCGAGGTACTTCTTTTCCTGCGCAGCGTACTCGCGCCAGGCCAGCAGCACGCCCGAGTTGCTGCCCCGCTCGGCCGGCAGGCTCAGGTTTCCGGACTGGCGGACCAGCGCTTCGGCGACCGCATCGCCGGCGCCGAGCTGCGGGTCCATGAAGAACACCCAGAACCGGTCTTCGATGACGTTGAGCGCGAGCTGGCCGCGGCACACCGGCCCCTTGATGAAGGTCATGATGATGAACCCGGCCTCGTCGAGCAGGAACCGGTAGCGCGATTCGGCTGGCAGGGCGCGGAAGGCGATGAAGGGGTTCGTGGCGGTCGCTGCGTCGTAGCCGGGCAATGCCTCGACCTCGTAAGCCGCATCGAGGAACCACCGACGGTACTTCGCCATGCGCGCTGCGGAGAGCGCGTAGGGCATGTGCGTCTTGTCGAGGATCGTCTCCTGCTCCGGCACCAGGCGGTAGTACGGCCGTTGCACCCCGGGCGCATCGTAGGGCCGGCGCGTCACGACGGGATCCACGGGCTCTCCGGGCGGTGTGCGGGAGCGCACGACGCGGAAGAAGCGGTGCCCGGGGTCCGACTCGAAATGCAGGTGGCCGAGGAACAGGTGCTCGTACACGTAGCGGGCCATGAGCTGCTGCTTGTGCGAGTCGCCGTTGAGAAAAGTCTCCCACTGCGCCACTTCATGCTGCTGGACGGCAGACAGCGGCTCGGGGCCTTCGTACGGGGCACCCGCTTCGAGCCAGCGTTTCACCGTCTCCAGCTCGCTGTCCCCGAGGCCGGGCAGCCCGTAGGGCATGCCGCCGAGCGGGAACTCCTGTTCGTAGTCCGCGAATTCCTCGATCGTCGGACAGGACTGGGTGCGATCGAGCGAGAAGTCGAACGGCTCGGGCAGCACGGGCACGGCCGGCAGCGGGTGCGCCTGCTTCAGGGCCAGCGCCCGGTAGAGCACGCTGCCCGCCAGGTCGGCAGCGGGTCCCGGCCGGCGTTCGTTCAGGACCGGGAAAAATCCCTTCCCGCGCCATTGCGACGCGCGTTCTGCGTCGACGAAGAGCCGCGTCGGGTCGGCTTCCAGGAGGCGTGACCCATCGTAGACCCGTTCCCTGCTGGCGCCGCGTGCAATGCCTTCCCAGGCTCCGAGTTTCAGCTGGCAGGGGGCGTCGTAGCAGCCGTGGCAGACGATGCAGCGCCGCTCGAGGATCGGCTGCACGTCGCGGCGATAGCCGATCGTGCCGGTGGCCGGCGCAGGCGTGTCGTAGCGCGCCGGATCTGCGGCACCGAATCTGTCGTCGAGCGAGTCCCGGCTGAGCGTGGCGCATCCGGTGACGAACACCAGCAGCACCAGCAGCTTGAGGGGCCTCATCGGGCGCAGGGCCGTGCGGTGATCCGGCACGGCAAGGCAACCGCTCCCGAAATTTCCGCATTGAACAGTGCGGCCATGGCCATGCGCAGAGGCAGGCTATTCGTCGCTGCCGTCACGGCGGCCCGGGCAGGGAACCCGGTGCACCACGCCTGGCGCGGTGCACCGGGTCCAGGCCTGATCTGCTCTGCGTGCCTGGTCAGAACGTCCAGACGGCGCTCGCGGAGAGCATGTCGAGATCGGCAACGTCGAGGTCGAAGATCTCGTATTCGGCGCGGATTTCGAGCGACCCGAACTTGAGCCGTGCGCCGATGCCGTAGGCAGGGTCGGTACCATCGTCGCCTACGGTTTCCGAGCCTTCGCCGGGTTCAGACGCGGTGACATCCCCGTCCCACATAACCATGCCGATCTTGCCGAAGACGCCGATCGGACCGATGTTGGCACCGACCACGCCGAAGAGGTCCCAGGCATTGGCGTCGGCCTCCACATTGATCCCGGAGATCGTGTCGTCGGGCTGACCGAAGTCCACGTATCCGCCTTCGATCGCGAGGTCTACCAGCGGGATCACGCCGAAGTTGTAGCCGGCGAAGATCTTGTATCCCATGTCATCGCCATCGAAGTCGATCTCGCCGCTGAAGTCGCCTTCCTCGATGGTGAGATCGCCGGCCGACGCTTGGCCGACACCGGCACCGACATAAAACCCGCTCTCCGTGCCGGCGAGTGCCGCACCCGGCAACAGGCTAGCGCCAAGGAGGCCGATGCTGAGCAACTTGATCAGTTTCATGAGTCTGATTCCTTTCATCGGGTCATTTTCGGCTTGACGACAATTCGTTGTTTCCATGCATCACCAGGTTGGCAGAGTATGTGCCACAGCCACAGCGCTGACAACGCATTTGTGGTGCAAACACCATGGGTGTGACGCATGCAGGTTCTGCCGGGATGGTCTGACCAGCCCGGACCCACGCTCCGGGGCACGCCCCAGCCGGGCGCGTCTGCGCAGGCCGCTGGCAGATACAGCGTGCAGCGGGCGCTTTACGCGCGGCGGGTCGGGATCCCGGCGGCGATCTTCGCGCTCCACTCGGCCGGGCCGGACTGGTGCACCGAGGTGCCGCGCGCATCGACGGCCACGGTGACCGGCATGTCGCGGACCTCGAACTCGTAGATCGCCTCCATGCCGAGGTCCTCGAACGCGACCACGCGCGCGACCCGGATCGCCTTCGACACCAGGTAGGCGGCGCCGCCTACGGCCATGAGGTACGCGGCCTGGTGCTTGCGGATGGCCTCGATCGCGACCGGCCCGCGCTCGGCCTTGCCGACCATGGCGATGAGACCGGTCTTCTCGAGCATCATGCCGGTGAACTTGTCCATGCGCGTGGCGGTGGTCGGGCCGGCCGGGCCGACGACCTCGTCGCGCACCGGATCGACGGGACCGACGTAATAGATGACGCGGTTCCTGAAATCCACGCCGGGCGGCAGCCCCTGGCCCGATGCGAGCAGATCGGCGATGCGCTGGTGCGCGGCGTCGCGTCCGGTGAGCATGCGGCCGTTGAGGAGCAGGCGCTCGCCCGGCTGCCAG
>CAUJIY010000034.1 GCA_963205295.1 Pseudomonadota bacterium | reverse complement strand
CGCGACCGTGGTGCCGATCAGCGCGACCTTCTCCGACAACTGCACTTCGGCCGGCGTGAACATGCGGCCCGATTCGAGCGCCCAACCGCGCACGCGCAGGTAATCGTGATCGACGCCCAGCACCTGGGTGTTCCAGTTTTCGGCACCGAAGATGATTTGCGCGCGGCCGAACATCGAGCCCGCCGCGGCGGCGACATCAGGCACTGCCTTGATCGCGTTGGCATCGGCTTCGGTCAGGTAATTGACCTGGCCGGCCCCGGTACGGACCGCAGCCGAGCCGCGCGACTGGCTGCGGATCATCAGGATGTTGGTGCCGAGCGCGTCGATCTGTTCCGCGACCCGACGCTCGGCGCCATTGCCGAGCGCCACCATCGTGATCACCGCGGCGACGCCGATGATGATGCCGAGCATGGTCAGCACCGAGCGGAACAGGTTGGCCCGCACCGACTGTGCGGCGACGCTCACCAGTTCACCGAGGAGCATGGTCGGGCTTCTGCTACTGGCGGCCGGCGCCAGGGACGACGCTGAAGCGGCGCATCATGTCGCCGCGGCGCGCGGCCTGCTCGAGCAGGCCGGTGCTCGGCAGCATCACCACGGCGTCGCCCTCGGCGAGCCCGGCGAGGACCTCGCTGTATTCGAGGTCGGTGAGCCCGGTGTCGATCGCGATGGCCACCGGTGCCCCATTGCGGACGACGAAGGCCCAGTAGCGGCTACCGTAGGCATAGCTGCTCCCGTCGCTGCCTTCTTGTGCGGGACGCTTGAGGCTGTCGCCGAGTTGCTGGCGCACGGTGGCCTCGTCCAGGCCAACGGCATGCGCAGCCGTGGCGATCTCGCGGTCGACCCGCAGCGCACCGGTGGGCACGGCGAGCACACCGCGCCGTTCGGCCACGCGGATCTCGACGTCGGCGTTCATGCCCGGGCGCAGCAGCCCCTGCGGATTGGGCAACTGGATCAGCACCGCAAAGGTCGTGACACTCTGGTCCTCGCGGGCTTGCGGCTCGATCTTGTGCACGGTGCCCGGGAACGGCTGGTTCGGGTAGGCCGTGACGCGCACGGTCACGGGCTTGCCGGGCGCGATCTTGCCGACGTCGGTTTCGTCGACCAGGGCGCGCACCTGCATGGTGGACAGGTCCGCCATCTTCAGCAGCGAAGTGCCACCGCCGAAGTCCTTCATCGGCGAGGAGATGACCTGGCCGGTCTCGACCAGCTTCTCGATGATGGTGCCGGTGATTGGGGCGCGCACGTCGGTGTCGTCGAGCGTGATCCGGGCGTTCTCCACCGCGACCTCGGCGCGGACCACGTCGGCGCGCGCGTTGGCGTAGTCGAGTTGCGTCTTCTCGAAGTCGACCTCGTTGATCATGCGGCTGTCGAGCAGCTTGCGTGCGCGCTCGTTCTGGGCGCGGGCGATGCCGCGGCGCGCGACGGCGGCCTCGCGCTCGGCTTCGGCCTGCGCCAGCAGGTTACGCGGGCTGCGCTTGTCGATCTGCACCAGCAGCGTGCCGGCCTGGACCAGTTGTCCGGTCTGGCCTTCGGCGCGCAGCACCTCGCCTGAGGCCTTGGACTTGATCTCGACCGTGAGCAGCGGCTCGATCGTGCCGGCGGCGGCCACGGCGACCACGATGTCGCGGCGTCCGACCGTGGCGGTGTCGAGTTGCTGCTGCGGGGCTTCGCGTGCGCAGCCGGTGAGCGTCGCGGCGAGCGCCAGGGTGAGGATGGCCGCCGGGCGGCCCGCGTCATGGATTTGCACTGTCTGCCTCGATCATGCCGTCGCGGATTCTGATGATGCGCCTTGCGCGCCGGGCCACGCCCTCGTCGTGGGTGACCAGCACGATGGTGTGGCCTGCGGCGTGCAGGTCGTCGAAAGTGGCGAGGATCTCGGCCGCCGTGGTGCTGTCGAGATTGCCGGTGGGTTCGTCGGCGAGCAGGATGCTCGGCTGGTTGACCAGGGCACGTGCGATCGCCACCCGCTGGCGCTGGCCGCCGGACAGTTCGCCGGGCCGGTGCTGCATGCGTCCGCCGAGGCCGACACGCTCCAGGGCCTGCTCCGCGCGTTCGCGTCGTTCGCTACGCCCGACCCCGGCGTACACCAGCGGCAGCTCGACGTTGTGCAGGGCCGTGGCGCGCTGGAGCAGGTTGAACGTCTGGAACACGAAGCCGATCTCCCGGTTGCGCACAGCGGCGAGGTCGCGGTCGCGCATCTGCGAGACCCGCCGTCCATTGAGCACGTACTCGCCGGCGTCCGGGCTGTCGAGGCAGCCGATCAGGTTCATCAGGGTCGACTTTCCCGATCCCGACGGTCCCATGATCGCGACGTACTCGCCGCGCCCGATGTCGAGGTCCACGCCGCGCAGCGCATGCACGGTGGTGTCGCCCATCGGGTAGCTGCGGGCGATGCCGCAAAGGGTGATGACGGGTGCGCCGGGATGGCTCATGGCTGCGGTGTTCCTCGCATTGGGCGGCACGATGCCACGCCGGTGGGCAGCCTGGTGTAACAATTTGTTTCACCGCGGCGTCCCTGCGGCAATCAGCCACGCTGCAGGCGCAGTGTCGGCAGGCCGCACGCTACAATGCCCCGGTACCGCCCGGGAGACGCAGGGCTGGTGCAGCGCAACGGCCGGAGGCGGCAGGGGAGGCGGGCATGCGGGACCTGCGTGCGTTCTATATCGACGGAACCTGGGTCGAGCCCGGGCGCGAGGCGCGGGACATGCCGGTCGTGAATCCGGCGACCGAGGAGCCCGTGGCCCGCATCGCACTCGGCACCGCAGCCGACGTCGACCGCGCCGTGGCGGCGGCGCGCCGGGCATTTCCGGGCTTCGCGCGCACCAGCCTCGCCGACCGGCGCGCACTGCTCACGCGTATCATCGACGTCTACCGGCGCCGCTACGACGAGGTTGCCGCAGCGATCTCCACCGAACTCGGTGCGCCGCTGGCCTTCGCGCGTCGCTCGCAGACCGGGCTCGGTACCGGGCACCTCACCACCGTGCTGAAGCTGCTCGACCGCTTCCCGTTCGTCGAGGACCGCGGCAGCACGCGCCTGCTGCGTGAGCCGGTCGGGGTCTGCGGGCTGATCACGCCGTGGAACTGGCCGATCAACCAGATCGCCTGCAAGGTCGCCCCGGCGCTCGGCACCGGCTGCACCATGGTGCTGAAGCCGAGCGAGATCGCGCCGCTGTCCGCGCGGCTGTTCGCCGAGATTCTCGCCGAGGCCGGTGTGCCACCCGGCGTGTTCAACCTGGTCAACGGCGACGGTCCGGTGGCCGGCCAGACGCTGGCGGCGCACCCGGACGTCGACATGGTGTCGTTCACCGGGTCCACGCGCGGTGGTATCGCCGTGGCGAAGGCGGCGGCCGACACCGTCAAGCGTGTACACCAGGAACTCGGCGGCAAGTCGCCGAACCTGGTGCTCGATGCGGGCGTGCTCGAGCGGGCGGTCGCCGAGGGCGTGCGCGAGTGCTTCGGCAACAGCGGCCAGTCGTGCAACGCACCGTCGCGCCTGCTCGTACCGCGCGCCCTGCACGAACAGGCGGTCGCGATCGCCCGCGGCGTGGCCGAATCACTCGTGGTGGGCGACCCGCTCGATCCGCGCAGCGATCTCGGGCCGGTGATCAGCCGCACGCAGTACGAGCGCATCCAGCGGCTGATCCAGGCCGGGATCGACGAAGGTGCGCGGCTCGTGACTGGAGGACCCGGCAAGCCGCCGGGGCTCGAGCGCGGGCATTACGTCCGCCCCACCGTGTTCGCCGGCGTGCGCAACGACATGACCATCGCCCGCGAGGAGATCTTCGGCCCGGTGCTCGCCATGCTGCCCTTCGGCGACGAGGACGAGGCGATCGCGATCGCCAACGACACGCCGTACGGACTCGCGGCCTACATCTCGGGCAGCGACCACGGGCAGGTGCACCGCGTGGCCGCGCAGCTGCGCGCCGGGATGGTGCACCTGAACGATGCGCCCATGACGCTCGAGGCGCCGTTTGGCGGCTACAAACAGTCGGGCAACGGGCGCGAGTGGGGGGAGTACGGGCTCGACGCGTTCGTCGAGCTGAAGGCGGTGGTCGGATACTCGCCCGGCAAATGAGCGGGAAAGCCGGCGCGGTGGCCGGCTTTCCCGCTACGGGCGCTCGCGTCGATCGCGGTAGCGCTTCCTCCCCAGGAATCGGACCCGGTCGTGACCGGGTGCGCGTAGACTCGCCGAGACTCGCGCCTGTGTCAACAGCGCGACGCATGAGGATGGGAGAATAGCCTTATGTAGCGTGAAAGCAACATTGGCTATTGATCGCGGCTTGCGCCCACAGCCGTGCCACCCGTGGGAGGGGCGCAAGCGCCGATGCCCCTCCCACCGCCTTGCACCTGTGGGAGGGGAGCAAGCCCCGACGCTGCTCCCACAGCCTTGCCACCCGTGGGAGGGGCGCAAGCCCCGACAAACCGCGTGCGATCTGCAGCAGTCATGGCATCATGCCCGCCGTGGGCGGATCACGCCGCTCACGACCAACGCTACCAACAGGAGAACACCCGTCATGTTCGCAGCCCGGATTGCCGGTACCCCGCTGATGCTCGCCGCCCTGCTCGCCATCGCGTTCGATCCCGCGGCGGCGGTCGCCGATCCGCGCCAGGAGGCCGAGGCCGTGGTGCTGGCGTTCAACGCTGCCTTCGCGAAGAAGGACGTCGAGGGGGTGGTCTCGCACGTGCTGCCCGGCGGTGTGAAGTTCGACCTGAAGCCTGCCCACGCGGACCAGAGCGGTGACCACAAGCTCGTCCAGGAGCTGCAGGAGCACTGGTACGGGGTCGCCCCGATCCTGCTCGGCGCGGTGCAGTCCTATACGCGCAAGCCGGAGATCATCGACATCCACGCGGCCGCGGATACCGCCACGGTCTGGGCGCGCATCACCACCGAAATGCTGCCGCCAGGTGCGAAGAAGCCCACCGTGAGGAACTTCACCGAGACCTACTTCCTCGTGCGCACACCGCAGGGCTGGAAGATCGGCGCCATGATGGATGACCGGGCCACCGACAACCTGACCACCGGGGCGCCACCCGCCAAGAAGTGACGCGCGCCGAGACGACGCGTTTCGCGCCGAGCCCGAGCGGCCGGCTGCATCTCGGCCATGCGCTGGCTGCGCTCACCGCGCACGACCTCGCCCGACGCAGCAGCGGGCGCTTCCTGCTGCGCATCGAGGACATCGACACGGCGCGCTGCCGGGCGGAGTTCGAGGCCGGAATCCTCGAGGACCTGGCCTGGCTTGGCCTCGTGTGGGATGGGCTGCCGCTGCGCCAGTCCGGCGAGATGACGCGCTATCGTGCGGCGCTAGCCGGCCTCGCGGCGCGCGGCCTGGTCTACCCCTGCTTCTGCACCCGCGGCGATATCGCCGCGGAACTCGCGCGCATGCCCTCGGCGCCGCAGGGGATGGAAGGTCCGCGCTATCCCGGAACCTGCCGGCAGCTGGGCGCGGCGGAGCGGGCACGGCGGGTCGGAGCCGGCGAGCCGCACGCACTGCGCCTCGACATCGTCGCCTGCCTCGATGCGCTCGGCGGGTCGCGGCTCGCCTTCGAGGAGACCGGGCGAGGCCCGGGCGGGGAGTGCGGCCCGATCGCGGTCGAGCCGCATGCGTCCGGCGACATCGTCCTCGCCCGCAAGGACCTCGGCGTCAGCTACCACCTCGCGGTCGTGCTCGACGACCACGCCCAGGGGGTGACGCTGGTGACGCGCGGCGAGGACCTGTTCGCTGCGACCCATGTCCAGCGGCTGCTGCAGGCGGTGCTGGACCTCGCCGTGCCGCGCTACCACCACCATCGCCTGGTGTGCGACGCGGGCGGCCGGCGGCTTGCCAAGCGGGACCGTGACGCCACGCTGGCGGCCCTTCGTGAGGCGGGCGTCACGCCCGGCGCGATCCGCGTGCGGCTCGGCCTGGCGGCCGACGCGCACTGCGGATGATGGCGCCGAGCGCCCGGAACTCCTCGCTGCGCGCCGAGTGCTGACGCCAGACGAGCGCCACCTCGCGGGCGCTGCCCTCGCGCAGTGGCCAGGTCCTGATCGCGGTGTGCTGCAGCAGCCCCGAGCCGACCGCGAGTTCGGGCACGAAGGTCACGCCGAGATCGCCGGCGACCATTTCCAGCAGCGTGTGCATGCTCGAGGCGGCGAAGGGGCCGATCGCGCCGCGGTTGCGCAGCCGGCAGGCGGCGAGCGCGTGCTCGCGCAGGCAGTGCCCTTCCTCGAGCAGCAGCAGGCTGCCGGGTGCGAGCTGGCCGGGTGTGAAGTGCGCGGGGTCGACGAGCTGCGTGTCCGCGTGGGCGGCGAGCAGGAAGCGGTCGCGGAACAGCGGCATGACTTCGGCGTGCTGCATGTCGTAGGGCAGGGCGAGCAGCACGAGGTCGAGACGCCCATCGGCGAGTTCGCCGAGGAGCGTCGCGGTGAGTCCCTCGCGGATGTAGAGCTGCAGCGCCGGGTAACGCCGGCGCACTGCCGGCAGGACCGAGGGCAGCAGGAACGGGGCGATGGTCGGGATCACCCCGAGCCGCAGCGGCCCGGTAAGCGGCTGGCCGCGCTCGCGTGCCAGGTCGACCAGCGACTCGAGATCACGCAGGCAGAGGCGCGCCTGCGTGGCGATCTCGCTGCCGGCCGGGGTGATGGTCACGCGGCGGTTGCCGCGCTCGACGAGGCGCACGCCGAGCAGCCGCTCGAAATCGCGGATCGCCACGCTGAAGGCGGGCTGCGACACATGGCAGGCCGCGGCGGCCCGCCCGAAGTGGAGCTCGTCCTCGAGCGCGGTAAAGTAGCGCAGCTGGCGCACCGTCGGCAGGTGGCGGCCGGCGGTGGACGGAGCGCCCTGGCGGGGTTTTCTGTCCATAGGCAAAACCTAATGAAACGATAGAAACAATTCATTTTATTTTAAATCATCAGGACGTCAGGATGTCACTGGACCGGGCGGGACGCCGCCGCCCGGCACACCCGGCAACCAGCAGAGGAGAACGGACATGGCGATCGACATCGGCATCAGGGACAAGGACCGCAAGGCCATCGCCGAGGGGCTCGGGCGGCTCCTCGCCGACAGCTACACGCTGTACCTGAAGACCCACAACTACCACTGGAACGTCACCGGCCCGATGTTCAACACGCTGCACCTGATGTTCGAGCAGCAGTACACCGAGCTCGCGCTCGCGGTCGACCTGATCGCCGAGCGCATCCGCGCCCTGGGCCATCCGGCGCCGGGCTCGTACAAGGCCTTCGCGAAACTCACCTCGATCGAGGAGGAGACCGGCACGCCGGGGGCCGAGGAGATGATCCGCCGCCTGGTAGCGGGTCAGGAGACGGTGGTGCGCACGGCACGCAAACTGTTCCCGCTGGTCGACAAGGCGGGCGACGAACCTACGGCTGACCTGCTCACCCAGCGCATGCAGATCCACGAGAAGAATGCCTGGATGCTGCGCAGCCTGGTCGAATCCAACTGAAACTGAAACGATACGAAAGGAGTTCTGCTGTCATGTCCAAGTCCATGGAAGGGAGCCGCGTCCCGGACGCGACGTTCAAGCTGCGCCGGGGTTCGGCCTGGGCGCAGGTCACCAGCCGCGAGCTGTTCGACGGGCGCAATGTCGTCGTCTTCTCGCTGCCCGGCGCCTTCACGCCGACCTGTTCCTCGACGCACGTGCCGCGATACCACCAGCTCGCCCCAGCCTTCCGGGCGGCCGGCATCGACGAGATCGTCTGCATGTCGGTCAACGATGCCTTCGTCATGAACGAGTGGCAGGCGCAGCAGGGGACGGACCGGGTGACCTTCATTCCGGACGGTTCCGGCGAGTTCACGCGGCAGATGGGCCTGCTGGTCGATCGCAGCGACCTCGGCTTCGGCATGCGCTCGTGGCGCTACTCGATGCTGGTCCGCAATGGCGTGATCGAGAAGATGTTCATCGAGCCCCAGGAACCGGGCGATCCGTTCAAGGTGTCCGACGCCGACACCATGCTGCGCCACATAAATCCGCGTGCGGTCGCCCCGCCGAGCATCGCGGTCCTGTCGCGCCCGGGCTGCCCGCACTGCGCACGGGCCAAGGAGGCGCTGCGCAGCGCCGGCCTGGAGTACGAAGAGCTGGTCCTCAATCGCGACTACCGCAATGCCGCGCTGCTCGCCTTCGCGGGTACCGGCAGCGTGCCGCAGGTGTTCATCGACGGCGCGCGCATCGGTGGTGCCGACGACCTGCAGGCCTGGCTCGCCCGGCGCAGCGGCTGAACGGCGGGCGCGGCCGGTGGCTTGGCAGCCGGCGGCCGCGCCCGTATCCTCGCGCCTTTCCTCGCCGTGGAAGGGCGCTACCGATGGTCGACCGCCGCATCCTGTTCGTATTCCCGGGCCAGGGCTCGCAGTACCGTGGTATGGGCAGCGATCTCTGCGCCGAATTCGGCGTGGCCCGTGACACCTATGCCGAGGCGGGCACGGCGCTTGGCTACGACATCGCCCGCCTGTCGTTCGAGGACCCGGCCGGCGAGATCGGGCTGACGCGCTACACGCAGCCGGCGCTGCTGACCCATGAAATCGCCTGCCTGCGGGTATTCCACGAACTGACGGGTACGCGCATCACGCCGGCGCTCGCCGCCGGCCACAGCCTCGGCGAATACACCGCACTGGTCGCCGCCGGCAGCCTGACGCTGGCCGACGGGCTGCGCCTGGTCAAGCGCCGCGGCGAGCTGATGGGCGAGCACGGCGAGGGCGGCATGCTCGCGCTCGGCCTCGATGCCGCGGCGGCGCGTGTGGTCGCCGACCGGCACTACTGCCAGGTGGCGAGCATCAACCTGCCGGAGCAGACCGTGGTCGGTGGCCGCGAAGCCGATCTGGAGACGCTGGCCGCGGAATTCGGTGCCGCCAACCCGCGCAAGCGCGCCGTGCGTCTCGCCACCGAGGGCGCCTTCCACACTTACCTGATGGTGGAGGCCGCCCGGCGTTTCCGCGAGACACTCGACGCCACGGCGTTCGCGCCTCCGGCCGTCAACGTACTGTCGAACTACACGGCGACACCGCACGATCCGGACGCGGGAGCGATCCGCACACGGCTCTTCTTCCAGCTCTTCAACCCGGTCGACTGGGTCGGCTGCCTCGGCACCGCCATGGCGCTCGGCATCACCGACGTGATCGAGTTCGGCGGCGGCATCGGCACCGGCGAGGGCCCCGCCGGGAAGCGGCCGAACCTCGAGAGCATCGTGCGCAAGACGCTCAAAGGGGCCGGACAGGAAGTCAGCTACGCGGCCGCCATCAACGTCGAAAGCCTGCGCACCACCGCCGCGGCATACGCGGCCTGATCGGCGGTGCCGGACCGCTGCAGGGGTCCGGCACCGCACAGGGCCTTGGAGCCAGCACGCTGGCGGAATGCCGCCGCTACTGGGCGCCGCCGAAGTTGTAGGTCACGTCGACACCCCAGGTGAGCGGCGCGAACCAGAAGCGTTGGTTGAAGAAGTTCGCGGTGGGCGTGACACCGGACACCTTTTCCTCGTCGCTCAGGTTCTTGCCCCACACCGCCACGCGCAGGTTCTCGTCCGGAGAGGTCCAGGCGATCGAGCCATCCCAGTAGCCGAAGTCGCCGGTCAGGGCCGACGGATGGTTCAGCGTACTGTCGGAGAAGTATTTGTCGGTGTAGGTATAGCTCAGGATCATCGTGAGTTCGCCTGAGTCGTTCGGTAACGGCTGCGTGAACTCGCCGCCCAGATGGTACTTCCACTCCGGCGCGCGGCTCAGCTCGAGATCGGTGTGGTCCTCGTCGACCAGATAGCGGCCTCCCGGCACGGCGGTGACCGCGCCGCAGCCCGAGGTGGGCACGCCAGGGTAGGTGCCAGGACCGTTCAGATCGGCACAGAACTTGTCGTACTTGGCGTCGAGATAGCCGGCGTTGAAGTTCAGGCGGAACTGGTCGTGCAGCTGCGCGATCAGGTCGAGTTCGACGCCCTGAGTGGTGGCCTCACCGACGTTCAGGTTCACTGTCTCCTGGCCGGTCACGTTGGTGCTGGGCACGAACACGCCGAACTGCAGGTGGTCGTACTGGCCCCAGAAGACCGCGAGGTTGGCCTGCAGGCGGTTGTCCCACCAGTCAGACTTCATTCCCAGTTCCACGGATTGGGCTTCCTCGTCGTCGGTCGGCAGAGCCGTCAGCGGCGAGTTCGCGCGGGCGCCGAATTCGCCGGCCTTGAAGCCGGTGGCGTACTGCGCGTACAGCATCACGTTGTCCTGCAACTGGTAGTCGACCGCCAGCTTGTAGTCGATGTGATCGGTGTCGAGGTCCGCGATGATGTCGCCGTCGCTCGTCGTGGCACGCGCGGCTGCCTCGGCACGTGCGAGGCTGTAGTGCGTCGAGGGATCGAGCGTGATCGTGGAGTCCACGATGCCCGGATCGCGGAAGAAGTCCTTTTGTTCGTCCGAATAGCGCAGGCCGACTGTGACGTTAAGCTGGTCCGTGACAGCGTAGATCACCTGGCCGAACAGCCCGTAACTGTCCGACTCCTGTGTCGTGTAGTCGGCGGAGGGGCCCAGCGTCGGGAAGTTCTGTGTCAGCTCGTGCTCCTGCTGCATGTAGAACGCGCCGACGACCCACTCGATGGGGCTGTCCGTGAAGTCCGACGCGAGCCGGATCTCGATGCTCTCCTGGTCGTGCTCCTGCTCGCGCGAGGTCGGGAAGAAGTTGAATTCCGACTGGTCGAAGTCGTTCAGGAAGTAGTCATCGGTGTAGACCGCCCCGCCGATCGCCGTCAGTACGGTCGAGCCGATGTCCCAGTTCAGGATCGCCGTGAAGGAATCCTGGTCGTTGTCGTACTTCGAGTAGTAATCGCGCCCGACTACATACGGACCGTCGTCCGGCTCCGGGCAGCCCTGCTGCGTCAGGCACGCGATCTGGCGCGGCCAGTTCGGATCGGAACCGTCGTCGGAGGACTGGTCGCCGGCCGTCGCATCCGAGGAATCGCGCACCCAGCCGTAGATCAGGCGCAGGTCGATGGCTTCCGACGGCGTCCACAGCGCCTGGGCGCGCCCGGCCCGCACGTCCTCGGAACCAAGTTTCCTGTCGATCGGCAGCGTCTGGCCGGTGGGCGCGCCGAAAGCGCCGCGCACCGTGCCGTCGAAGCGATTGCGGAAGTGGCCGTCGTAGTTCTGATCGAGATAGGAAAGGCGGAAGGCCCAGTCGCCGACCTGCGGTGAATCGAGCGCGAAGCGGTAGTTCTGGCGCCCGTAGTTGCCCATGGTCACGCCGACTTTGCCGCCCAGCTCACCCGAGGGTCTGATGGTCTCGACCTGCAGGCCGCCGGCGAGGCTGTTCTTGCCGAAGGTGACACCGGTCGGTCCACGCAGGATCTGCACCGAGGCCACGTCGAAGAAGTCGATGTTGCTCGCGACGGGCCGCGTGAAGAAGATTCCGTCGACCGAGATGCCCGCGCGCGGTTCCTCGGTGGACTCGATGCGCTGGTCGCCGATGCCGCGGATGTGTACAGCCGCGGCGTTGGGAAACTGGTTCACCTGCTGGATGTTGACGTTCGGTGTTGCCGGGCTCAGGTCCCGCAGGTCCATCACGGCCATGTTCTGCAGGGCAGCCTCGTTGAACGCCGTGACGGCGGCCGGCACCTCCTGCAGGCTCTCGTCGCGGAAGCGCACCGAGACGATCAACTCCTCGATGCCGGCTGTCGGCGCCGGCTCGTTCTGGGCAAGCACCGCACCCGGCGCCAGCTGCGCTGCGCAGATAGCGCCCGCCAGGGCGAGCTTGCGATGGGTCAGGCGACGAAAAGCAGCGGCAGCGTGCATGGTGGTCCCCCCTCGATAGACGTATTGATCGACACCCCCCCCACGGGGCGCGTCCTTTCTGGTTCGCCATGGAGCATTGCACTAAAGAACCTTCCTTGCAAACCCTGCGCGTCAGGACCGATCCCGCCGCCGGCAGTGCAGGCCATGTGATGGACAACCGGGCCGCGGCGTTCCAGACTGCGTGCATGCGCCGGTTTGTCATCCTGCTCGTCTGCACCCTTGGGGCGCCCCTGGCGGCCGCGGCGGCCGAGCCGCCCACGGTCGAGGTGTGGAAGTCGCCGACCTGTGGCTGCTGCACCGTGTGGGTGCGCCACCTGGAGGCAGCCGGGTTCCAGGTGCAGGTGACGAACCTCGTCGATGTCGCGCCGGTGAAGCAGCGCTTCGCCGTGCCGCCCGAACTGGCTTCCTGCCATACGGCGCGCGTCGCCGGCTACGTGGTCGAAGGCCATGTGCCGGCGGCCGACATCGTGCGCCTGCTGCGCGAGCAGCCCCGTATCCGCGGCCTTGTCGTCCCGGGGATGCCGGTCGGGTCTCCGGGCATGGAGGGTGCCGGTGCCCGACCTTACGAGGTGCTTGCCGTCGACGACGCTGGCGCGACCACGGTCTTCGCCACCCACGAACCGTAGCCGCGTTGCCGCCGTCGTGCTCGCTGCCGGGCTGCTGCTCGGCGGATGCGCCGCGCGTCTGCCGGTCGACCGGCAGGCCGGCATGGACCCCGTGGCGTTGCTCGAGGCGGCGCCGCTGGTGGCCGGCGGTACCGTGCCGGTGCTGCCACGGGAGGATCCGTTCGCTCTCGATGCGGACATGCGCCGCTTCCTCGCTGAACACATCGACCCGACGCGCCCGTCACAGGGCCGGCTCGAGCAGCTGCTGACGGCCGTCATCGGCGACCCGCGGTTCAGCGTCGCCTACGATGACAGCACCCGCAGTGCCACCGAGGTCTTCCGGGCCCGTCGGGGCAACTGCCTGTCGTTCGCCGCCATGGTCATCGCCCTGGCGCGCGAGGCAGGCATCGATGCCTCGTTCCAGGAAGTCGACGTGCCGGCTGACTGGGCGCTTGGAGCTGGCACCCTGGTGGTGATGCGGCACGTCAACGTGCTGGTGCCGTCACGCCACGGCACCGATCGGATCGTCGACTTCGACATGGTCAACTTCCGCGCGAGCTACGACCGGCGTGTGATCTCCGACGCGCGTGCCCGGGCGCACTACCACAGCAACCTCGCCGCCGAGCGGCTGCAGGCGGACGAGCCGCTCGCCGCACTCGCCGAGCTGCGCCAGGCGCTCGCCGACGATGCAGGATTCGCGCCGGCCTGGGTCAATCTTGGCACCCTGTACCTGCGCGAAGGGCACACGGCCTGGGCGCGTGCGGCGTGGTGGCAGGCGCTGGCGGTGAGCCCTGACGAAGAGGTGGCGATCAGCAACCTCGAGCGCAGCTACCGCGATGCGGGTGAGCTGGCGCTGGCCGACACACTCCTCGAGCGTGTCGCGCACTTCCGCATGAGCAACCCGTACTACCGCTATTTCCTCGCGCAGCAGGCGCTCGAAGCGGGAAACACCGAGGAAGCCATCAGGCACCTGCGCTTTGCCGTGCAGCGCAAGCCCGCCGAGGATCGCTTCCTGGCGCTGCTCGGGTTGAGCTACCTGCGCCGTGGTGATGTCGACGAGGCGCACCGCTGGCTCGCGCAGGCACAGGCTGTGGTCGCCGATCCCGCGCTGCGCGAGCGCTACCAGGGCAAGCTCGAACGGCTGCGGCGCGACGGCTCCGGCTGAGTGCCCAGGCCGCGCGCTCAGGCCTCCTCGAGTTCGACCAGCGTGCCGCAGAAGTCCTTCGGGTGCAGGAACAGCACCGGCTTGCCGTGCGCGCCGGTGCGCGGCTCGCCATCGCCGAGTACGCGCGCGCCGGCGGCGCGCAGCCGGTCGCGTGCGGCGCGGATGTCCGCGACCTCGTAGCAGAGGTGGTGGATGCCGCCGGCGGGGTTGTCGGCGAGGAACTTCGCGATCGGCGATGTCGCCCCGAGGGGATGCAGCAGCTCGATCTTGGTGTTCGGCAGCAGGACGAACACGGTGGTCACGCCGTGCTCCGGCAGGGGCAGTGGCGCTGAGACCTCGGCGCCGAGGGTATCGCGGTAGAGCGCGGTCGCAGCGGCGAGGTCGGGAACGGCGATGGCGACGTGGTTGAGTTTGCCGATCATGGTCAGTCCGTGGTGGCGTGGTCAGTGACCCGGCGGATGCTGCCGGGCGCCGAGAAAAATGTCGACGAGTTCGCGTGCGGCGACGCGCGGTGCGGCCTGCCCGGCAGCGACTGCGGCTTCGATGGCCGCCACACGCGCCTTCATACCGGCATCCTGCTGCAGGGACTCGATCAGGGTCTCAGCCATCTCGCTCCACAGCCAGGCACGGGCCTGGCTGGCGCGATGGGCGGCGATCTCGCCCGCCGCCGCCATGGTGTCGCGGAAGCGGCCGATGACCTCCCAGGCGCGGGCGATGCCGGCGGCATCGAGGGCCGAGCAGGTCTCGACCGGCACGTCCCAGCGTGCCGAGCGCCGCTGCATGAAGCGCAGCGCGTTGCGGTAGTCGGCGGCGGCGCGCGCCGCGGCCGCGGCCATGTCGCCGTCGCACTTGTTGACGATGACGAGGTCGGCGCGCTCCATGATGCCGCGTTTGATGCCCTGCAGTTCGTCACCGCCCCCGGGCAGGAGCAGCAGCACAAACATGTCGGTCATCCCGGCGACCGCGGTTTCCGACTGGCCGACACCGACGGTCTCCACGATGACCACGTCGAAGCCTGCGGCTTCCGTGAGGAGCAGCGTCTCGCGTGTGTGCCGCGTCACACCGCCGAGCGTGCGCCCAGCGGGCGATGGCCTGATGAAGGCTTCGAGGCGGCGGCCGAGCTGCTCCATGCGCGTCTTGTCGCCGAGGATCGAGCCACCGCTGATGGCGGAGGAGGGGTCGACGGCCAGCACGGCCACGCGGTGACCCTGGTCGATGGCGTGGTTGCCGAGCGCCTCGATGAAGGTCGACTTGCCCACGCCCGGCACGCCGGTGACGCCGATGCGGATCGATCTGCCGGCGTGGGGCGTCAGCAGCGCGAGCAGGCGGTCGGCCGGCTGCTGGTCGGCGGGGCGGGACGATTCGACCAGGGTGATGGCACGGGCCAGCGCACGCCGGTCGCCGTCGCGCACCTGCGCGGCCAGGCGCTCGGGGTCGGCGTCGCCGCGGCGGCTCATCTCACTCGAAGGCGAGAATGGGCTGGTCGACGGCGAGGCTCTGGCCCTCGCCGGCGAGGACCTTCGCGACCGTCACGTCGGCGGTGGCGCGCAGGCTGTTCTCCATCTTCATGGCTTCGACCACGGCCAGTTCCTCGCCGGCCTTGACCTCGTCGCCGGCCTTCACGACCAGCCGCTTGAGCAGCCCCGGCATCGGCGACAGCAGGAACTTCGACAGGTCGGGGGGCTCTTTGGCGAGCATGAGCTTCTCGAGCGCCGCCATCGCCGGCGTGACCACCAGCGCCTCGAGCTGCGAGCCGCGGTGGGCGAGGCGATAGCGCAGGCCGACGCGATCGACCTGGGCGCAGACGCGCACCCCGTTGACCTCGGCCTTGATCAGCGGCTGGCCCATGTGCCAGGCGGTGACGATGCGGTACTCGGTGGTGTCGACCCGGATGTCGAAGCCGCCGTCGAGCGGCAGGATGTGCACCGGGTGCTGTTCGCGCCCGACGATGACGACGAAGTCCGTGCCGACGCGCCGCTCGTGGCTCGCGAGCTGGCCGGAGAGCTTCGCCGCGCGGTCCTGGAAGCGCCGATGCACGGTGGCGGCGAGTGCGATCAGCAGGCGCGGATCCTCGCGCGGCACGTCGCCGGCGCTGAATCCGTCGGGGTACTCCTCGGCGATGAAACCGGTGCTGAGCCGGCCAGCCTTGAACCGTTCGTGCGAGATCACGGCGTTGAGGAAGCTGATGTTGTGCGAGACACCGCGGATGTAATAGCAGTCGAGCGCATCCTGCATGCGGGCGATGGCTTCGGCCCGGGTGGCGCCGTGGGTCACGAGCTTGGCGATCATCGGGTCGTAGTACATCGACACCTCGCTGCCTTCCTCGATGCCGGTGTCGACGCGCACATGCGGGGTCTGCAGCGGCGGGCGGTAGCGGGTCAGCCGCCCGGTGGAGGGCAGGAAGTTGCGGAACGGGTCCTCGGCGTAGACGCGCGCCTCGAGGGCCCAGCCATCGAGCTTCACATCCTTCTGCTTCAGCGGCAGCTTCTCGCCGGCGGCCACGCGGATCATGAGTTCGACGAGATCGAGGCCGGTGACCATCTCGGTGACCGGATGCTCGACCTGCAGGCGCGTGTTCATCTCGAGGAAGTAGAAATTCCGCTGCTGGTCGGTGACGAACTCCACCGTCCCGGCAGAGCAGTAGTCCACGGCTTTCGCGAGCGCCACGGCCTGCTCGCCCATGGCGCGGCGAGTCTTCTCGTCGAGCAGCGGCGAGGGCGCTTCCTCGAGGACTTTCTGGTGGCGGCGCTGGATCGAGCACTCGCGTTCGCCGAGGTAGAGGACATTGCCGTGCTTGTCGGCGAGCACCTGGATCTCGACGTGGCGCGGGTCCTCGATGAACTTCTCGGCGAACACCCGGCCGTCACCAAAGGCGGCGACAGCTTCGTTGGTGGCGCGCTGAAAGCCGTCGCGGCACTCGGCGTCGCTGCGCACGATGCGCATGCCCTTGCCGCCGCCGCCGGCCGAGGCCTTGAGCATCACCGGGTAGCCGATCCCGCGGGCGATCTCGACCGCGTGATCGGGGCTCTCGATGACGCCGGTGAAGCCGGGGATGGTCGACACCCCGGCCTTCTGCGCCAGCAGCTTGGAGGTGATCTTGTCGCCCATGCTGTCGATGGCCTTCACGCCCGGGCCGATGAAGACCACGCCGGCGGCTTCGAGCGCGGCGGCGAAGGCGCTGCGCTCGGAGAGGAAGCCGAATCCCGGGTGCACTGCCTCGGCGCCGGTCTGCCGGCAGGCGGCGATGATGCGCTCGGCGACGAGGTAGCTCTGCGCCGAAGGTGACGGGCCGATGTGCACCGCTTCGTCGGCCATGCGCACGTGCAGGGAGCGGCGGTCGGCGTCGGAATAAACGGCCACCGTGGCGATGCCCATGCGCCGGGCGGTGCGGATGATGCGGCAGGCGATCTCGCCGCGGTTGGCAATCAGGATCTTCTTGAACATGTCGGGTCCTGCAGTGGCGGGTCGCTCAGAGCGGGATGTTGCCGTGCTTGCGCCACGGATTCTCGAGCTGCTTGCTGCGCAGCATGGCGAAGGAGCGGCACACCCGCGCGCGGGTGTCGCGCGGCATGATGACGTCGTCGATGAAGCCGCGTGCGCCGGCGATGAACGGATTGGCGAACTTGCGCCGGTACTCCTCGGTGCGCGCCGCAATCGCCGCCGGATCGCCGATGTCCTTGCGGAAGATGATCTCCACCGCGCCCTTCGGACCCATGACGGCGATCTCCGCGCTCGGCCAGGCGAAATTGACGTCGCCGCGCAGGTGCTTGGAGGCCATGACGTCGTAGGCGCCGCCGTAGGCCTTGCGGGTGATGACCGTGACCTTCGGCACCGTCGCCTCGGCGAAGGCGTAGAGCAGCTTGGCGCCGTGCTTGATGATGCCGCCGTACTCCTGCGAGGTTCCCGGCATGAAACCCGGCACGTCCTCGAGCGTGAGCAGCGGGATGTTGAAGGCGTCGCAGAAGCGCACGAAGCGCGCGCCCTTGATCGAGGAGCTGATGTCGAGGCAGCCGGCGAGGACCATCGGCTGGTTGGCGACCACGCCGATGGTGGAGCCTTCCAGGCGGATGAAGCCGATGACGATGTTCTTCGCGTAGTCGGGCTGGACCTCGAAGAAGTCGCCCTCGTCGGCGAGCTTGTAGATGAGTTCCTTGATGTCGTAGGGGCGCGCGGGGTCGTCGGGCACCAGCGTGTCGAGCGCGGGCTCCGTGCGGGTCGCCGGGTCGGTGGTCGGCCACACCGGGGGCTTCTCGCGGTTGTTGGGCGGCAGGAAATTGAAGAAACGGCGCGTGGACAGCAGCGCCTCGACGTCGTTCTCCATGGCGAGGTCGGCGACCCCGGACTTCGTCGTGTGGGTCACCGCGCCGCCGAGTTCCTCGGCGGTGACCTCCTCGTGGGTGACGGTCTTCACGACGTCGGGCCCGGTGACAAACATGTAAGAGCTGTCCTTCACCATGAAGGTGAAGTCGGTGATCGCCGGGGAGTACACCGCGCCGCCTGCGCAGGGACCCATGATGACCGAGATCTGCGGTACCACGCCGGAGGCGAGCATGTTGCGCTGGAACACTTCGGCGTAGCCGCCGAGCGAGGCCACACCTTCCTGGATGCGGGCGCCGCCGGAGTCGTTCAGGCCGATCAGCGGGGCGCCGACCTTCATCGCCTGGTCCATGATCTTGCAGATCTTCTCGGCGTGCGGCTCGGAGAGCGAGCCGCCGAAGACGGTGAAGTCCTGGCTGAAGACGAACACCAGCCGGCCGTTGATGGTGCCGTAGCCAGTCACCACGCCGTCGCCCGGCACCTTCTGCTCCTCCATCCGGAAGTCCGTGCAGCGGTGCTCGACGAACATGTCCCATTCCTCGAAGCTGCCTTCGTCGAGGAGCAGCGCGATGCGCTCGCGCGCGGTGAGCTTGCCCTTGGCGTGCTGCAACCCGATGCGCTGCTCGCCGCCGCCGAGCTTGGCCGCGGCGCGCTTCTGCTCGAGTTGCCCGATGATGTCCTGCATACCTTGCTCTCCACTTGCCGGCGCGGCCGGGCGGTCGGTGGCGCGTGTGCGCCTCAGAATGTCGTTAGGTCCTGGTGCGGCCAGGCGGTGCTCCACCACCGGCGGTGCGGCTTCAGGCGGGGCTCCGTCGCCGGCGCACCAGTTCCAGCACGGTGGCGGCCGAGGCCGGAATGTTGGTGCCGGGGCCGAAGATCGCGGCCACGCCGGCCTCGCGCAGGAAGGCGTGGTCCTGCGGTGGAATGACGCCGCCGCAGACCACCAGGATGTCGCCCGCACCCTGCGCGCGCAGCGCCGCGATCAGCTGCGGCACCAGCGTGCGGTGCCCGGCGGCCTGCGAGGACACACCGACCACGTGCACGTCGTTCTCGACGGCGTGGCGTGCGCCTTCCTCGGGTGTCTGGAACAGCGGCCCGATGTCGACGTCGAAGCCGAGGTCGGCGAAGGCCGTGGCGATGACCTTGGCGCCGCGGTCGTGGCCGTCCTGGCCGAGCTTGGCGACGAGCAGGCGCGGGCGGCGGCCCTCGTCGCGTGCGAAGGTTTCGACGTCCTGGCGGATCTTCGCGAAGCCGGCGTCGTCGCCCCAGGCCGAGCCGTACACGCCGCTGATCGAGTGGATCACCGCGCGGTGGCGGCCGTACACCTGCTCGAGCGCCGCGGAGATCTCCCCGACGCTCGCGCGCGCCCGGGCGGCGGTGATTGCCGCGGCGAGGAGGTTGCCGCTGCCGCTCCGGGCGGCGCTGGCGAGGGCGGCGAGTGCCTCGCGGCAGGCCGCGGCGTCGCGTTCGCGGCGCACGCGCTGCAACCGCTGCACCTGGGACTCGCGCACGGCGCTGTTGTCGATGGCGAGGATCTCGATCTCCGGCTCGTCCTCGCGCTGGTAGCGGTTGACGCCGACGATGACTTCCTCGCCGCGGTCGATGCGCGCCTGGCGCAGCGCCGCCGACTGCTCGATGCGCAGCTTCGGCAT